>CAMCAZ010000040.1 GCA_945872795.1 Chryseobacterium gleum | reverse complement strand
CCGGGACCGGTGCTGCTCATTTCCCACGGATGATCTCCACCGGATCCACCTGGCTGGCCTTGCTGGCGGGGAACCACCCGGCGATCCAGGTGGTGAGCAGGGCGAAGGTGACGGCGATGATGTAGTACTTGGGGTTGTAGTCCACCGGGAAGGTGGTGATGGTGGGCAGGGCGGCGGTGATGAAGGGGATGCTATCCACCACGTTCTGCATCAGGAAGCCGAAGAGCAGGCCGGAGACGCCGCCCGCCAGGCCGATGACCATGCTGAGCAGGAGGAAGATGCGGCGCACATCCCGCCCGCTGAAGCCCGTGGCCTTGAGGATGGCGATGGCATCGAGCTTCTCATAGATCATCATGTTCAGGATGTTGTAGATGCCGAAACCGGCCACGATGAGCAGCACCACACCCACGGCGTAGCTGATGATGTTGCGCACGTCGCTGCCGGTCTCGAACTGGGCGTTGGCGGTCTGGATGTCCACGGCATCCACCCCGAAGCGTGCGCTGAGCTCCCGCGCCATGGCTGGGGCCAGCAGCAGGTCCTTCAGCTTCACGTTGATGTCCGTGTAGTAGCTGCCCGGGCGTGTGAGCAGCTTCTGCACGGTCTTGATGTTGGCGTAGCACTGCACCTTGTCATAGTCCGCGATGCCGCTCTGGAAGATGCCCGAGACGCGCAGCATGGTGCGTTCGCCGGTGGCGGTGGTGACCTGCACCATGTCCCCGATGCCGCTCTCCATCATGTCCGCCAGGCCCTTGCCCAGCACGATGGTGTTGTTGCCCGTGGCCAGGTCGTGCGGGTCGCCCTGCACCAGGTAGTCGGCGAACTGGTAGTAGCGGATCTCGTCCATCACATCGATGCCGTTGACCTGTCCGTTGAGGTCCACGGTGCCCACGTTGAAGAAGACCTGGGCCACCAGGCGGGGCGATACACTGAGGACGCGCGGATCGTTCTCCAGGGCCTGCATCACGGCATCGGCATTGCGCAGGCGCGGCAGTTCGTCCTTGGGCTTCACGGAGCGGATGAAGTGGTGCGCCGTGTCGGCACCGGCCGCCGCGTGCTGTGCCCAGGCATGCTGGATAGGCTGTGTCGGCGAGGCCTGCAGCTCGTTGTAGAGCCGGATGTGCGGGGTGCGGTTCAGGACCAGACCATCGAGCAGGGTGTTCAGTCCGTTCATGAACCCGAGCAGGGTGACGAACATGGTGATGCTGAACATGACCCCCACAGCCGCCACGATGCTCTGCTTCAGCTTGGCGCGGAGCAGGGTGAGGGCGATGGAGAGGAGGAGTTTCATCGGGGGCGGATGGGGCGGATCTGATGGTCATTTCCCAACCGTAGCCGATGTAGCGTCGATCCCATCGGGTCGACCTAAGCGGATGGTTGGGGTTGGGTGGAGATGGAGGTTGGCGGGGTCGGGAGGTTGATCAGCACATAGGTCATTCAACGTTCAACAATCCACCCGATCACGGCTTGTAAAGGGTGGTGTTGGCGTCGATGCCGGTGAGCACTTCCACTTTTTCCAGGTCGCGGGCACCGAGGGTGACGGGGGTACGCTCTTCGGGGCCGGTGAGGACCTGGTCGCCCTCCAGCAGGTAGCCGGCTGGGATGGTGAGGGCCTTCTCCTTGGTGCGCAGCACGATGCTGGCCTCGGCGGTGAGGTTGGGGAAAAGCGTGGGCGGCCGGTCGGTGAAGCGCGCCTCCACCTTGAAGGTGCGCGAACGTTCGTCCATGAGCGGGATGATGCGGGTGATCTCCGCCGCGAAGGCCTGTCCGGCGTAGCTGTCCAGGGTGATGAAGGCCTTCAGGCCGGGCTTCACCTGGCGGATGTCGTACTCGTCCACCTCCAGCTCCAGGTAGAGGTCGGTGGCACTGCCGATGATGGCCAGGGACTTCTGGGTGGTGGCCAGCTCGCCGGGCTCGATCAGCAAGTCGTATACGATGCCATCGATCAGGGAGCGGGGCGTGCGGTCATCATTGCCTGCCGCGCTGATGGCGGCATTGTTGCGGGCCACATCCAGCTCGGTGCGCAGGCGCTGGCGGGTCTCCACCAGGGCCTCCATGGCGCGGTTGTAGGCGGCCTTGCTGGTGGTGTAGGCCAGCTCCCGTTGGTCCAGCTCGTTGCGGCTGCCGATCTGCTGGGCCCACAAGGCCTGCTGGCGCGCATAGTTCAGGCTGTCCACCTGGTAGTTGTCCCGGGCCTGCAGCACGGCCTCGCGCAACTGCGACAGCACGGGTCCGGAGTCGCGGGCGTTCTGCTCCAGCAGGCGCAGCTGGGCCTCGGCATTGCGGGTGCCAAGGGCGCTGCTGCGGTCGTCGATGCTCAGCAGGGCCTGGCCGGCCTTCACGGTATCGCCCTCCTGCACCAGCAGGGCGGTGACGGTGCCGCTCACGGTGGGATAGACGGTGTACTGGCCCTGGGCCTTCACCACGCCGCTGGCGTAGATGCTCTCGGTGATGGGCCCCACCGTGGGCGTGATGGTCTCGCGCTCTTCACCACAGGCCGCCAGCAGGGAAACGAGGGATAGAGCAATGCACAGACGGAGTAGCATAGGGGCGAAGTTCGTGGATCCGTGCGCAGCGCTGACCAGCGTTCGTCAGCTTGGGATGATCGGCGGAAAGCCGGATCTTCACCGCCGGAGCGCAGGCCGCTCCACCTCTGCCATGTCCAGCATCTCCAGCAACAAGGCCCCCGAGCCCGTAGGCCACTACCCGCATGCCCGCCGCGTGGGCGAGCTCTTGTTCCTCAGCGGCGTGGGGCCGCGCGAACGGGGCACGAAGAAGATCCCCGGCGTGGAACTGGATGCCGAGGGCCGAATCATGAGCTACGACATCGAGACCCAGGTGCGCAGCGTGTTCCAGAACGTGAAGTGGATCCTGGAGGACAGCGGCAGCAGCTGGGAGAAGATCCTGGACGTGACGGTCTACCTCACCAACATGAAGGACGACTTCCCGACCTACAACCGGCTGTGGAAGGAGTACTTCGAGAACGACCCACCGTGTCGCACCACGCTCGAGATCAACTGCTTGCCCACACCGATCGCCATCGAGCTGAAGGTGATCGCAACGGTGTGAATGAACATGCGCGGGAATTAATCTGAGCCACCCTTCCCCAACATGCAAGGTCATCCCGTAGCACACTCATTAGTGGATGCTGCCGCCGAGCTGCTGACATCCATGGGCATGGCACCTACTGCGCTGAAACAACGTCTGGAGGCCATCGGAACGGAAGTGGACCGGAGCGGCACCTACACGCTTACACCACAGGAACTGACCCATGGTGCCCGGCTGGCCTGGTATAACAGCAACCGATGCATTGCCCGGCATTTGTGGCGAACACTGCATGTGTTTGACGCGCGCCGGAGTGTTTCAGCACCAGCGGTATTCGATGCGCTGCGGACGCACATGACATTCGCTTACAACGGCGGTACCATAAGGAACGCGATCACCATCTTCCCACCGCGGCCACCCAGCGGTATCGCTTCCGTGCGCCTGGAAAACCGACAGCTTGTGCAGTTCGCGGGATTCCGGAACGCAGATGGTGGGGTGACCGGTGATCCCGCCAACATCACCATTACCCAGCAATGCCTCGACGCAGGATGGCGGCCCGTTGAACAAGGTCCCTTTGTACCCCTGCCTTGGCTTCTGTGCCTGGATGGAGTCGTTCAGCCCCCATTCGATGTGTTGGCCAAGGATCCCGCCCTTTCGCCCATGGTACGTCTGGCGCACCCGGAAAATGCTGCGATCGAAAAGCTCGAGCTGCAATGGTATCCAGTGCCACTGCTCTCGGATATGGCTCTCGTTGTTGGTGGCATCGTTTTCCCCTTTGCGCCTTTCAATGGTCACTACATGGTCACCGAGATCGGCTCGCGTGACCTGGCGGACACAGAACGCTACAACGCCCTTCCGGCCGTGGCCCAGTGCTTTGGTTGGGATACCACGAAAGAACGAACACTCTGGCGGGATCGCGCCGTGGTGGAGTTGAACCGTGCTGTGTTGTACAGCTTCGACAGGGACGGGGTGCAACTGAGCGACCACCATGCCATTTCAACGGCTTTCGAGCGCTTCTGCCTGTCCGAGCAACGAGCCGGACGCATTGTGACCGGCGATTGGGCCTGGCTGGTGCCGCCCACATCAGGCGCGCTCAGCCCACAATTCCACCGCACATTCGACAGCACCGTCTCGCGCGGAACGAATTTCTTCTATCAAACTCCGGTAGCGCCTGATGACATGCAGCGGATCGGGGGTGGCTGTCCATATCACCTTTGACGTCACTGCCTGTCGCAATGAAACCGGGCCTATCCTTCGCCGAGCAGGCAATGCCATGAGCGGTGCATCATCTTCAGCAGCATGGACCTCGCCCCCCACTGGGTCCAGTGAGTTGGGAAGTTCATGCAGCGCGCAGCATCGAGGCATGGCACGGCGTGCGGACCGTGGCCCTTCCGTTCCGTGGACGGTAAGAGGAAAAGTGCGAGGGCGGCAACGATGGCCATGAGCCCATCGCTCACCGCAGCAAGTCCGGACCGCTCTCACGCGTGGACGAACCGGGTGCTTATGCCCTTGGTCAATTACTTCGGGCCGCCTTGATCCTTCGCACTGTCTGCGGACCGGCGATCGGCGGGCCATGCTTCATCCAAGCGCGTACCTCCATTGGCACCGAAGTCCAGTGTGCGGATGGGGAAGGGAATGGTGATGCCCTCCTTGTCGAATGTCGCCTTGATGGCCATGATCGCATTGCTCCGCACATCGCGGAAATGGCGGTTGCTCTTGGAGGTGATCCAGAAGCGCATCTCCAGGTCGATGCTGCTGTCGCCATAGTCCTGTTAGAAGACATCCACACCTTTGTCCAGCAGCACATCCGGCACCGGTTGCAGGCAGGACATGCTGTCCACGCAAAACGCACCACGCGGCGCGATCAGCCCAGGCCGAAGAACAGCACCAGCAACAGCACGCCGATCACGTCCATCCAGATCCCGGCACGCACCATCTGGCGCACCGGGATGCGACCGGTGCCGAAGACGATGACCTGCATGGGGCTCGCCACGGGCAGCGCGAAGCCCAGGGTGGCGGCCAGCGTGGCGGGAATGAGCAACCACAAGGGGTCCATGCCCCAGACGCTGGCGCTCTCCGCCAGGATGGGCAGCGTGAGGCTGGCCGTGGCGGTGTTGCTGCCCAGCTCGCTCATCAGGCACACCAGGCTGCCCACGGCCGCCACAAGAGCCGCGGGATGTGCATCGCCATGGCCCGAAAGGGCGGCGACCATGCTGTTCGCCAGACCCGAACGCTCCATGCCGCTGGCGATCGCGAAACCGCCGCCGAAGAGCAGCAGCACGCCCCAGGGCACATGCTTCTCCGCGAAGTCCCAGGTCATCAATGCACGGCGTGCGGACCGTGGCCCTTCCCGTGCCGTGGACGGTATGAGGAAGAGCGCGATGGCGGAGGCGATGGCGACGGCCCCATCGCTCACGGCAGCGAGTCCGGTCCATTCACGCCAACCGGAAAGCGCCATCGTTTCCGTGAAGCGGATGCCATCACCAGTGATCCACAGCAGCGCGGTGAGGGCGAAGACCAATCCGGCCAGGCGTTCGTCCCGGGTGGTGCCACCGAGCGCTGCGATGCGTTCGCGCACCCGGGCCGGCTCCACCAGTCGCTCCTGCGGAACGCGGAACACCAGCCGGGTGAGCAGCAGCCAAGCGATGGCGAGGAAGATGAGCATGAAGGGCACACCGAAGGCCATCCATTGACCGAAGCCGATGGGTGGTCGGTCGGGCCAGTTGGTCTTCCACACTTCCATGAACACGAGGTTCGGCGGGGTCCCCACGGGTGTGGCCATGCCCCCGATGGTGGCGCCGTAGGCCACGGCCAGCAGCAGCGGCACGGTGAGCTGTTGCTGTGCCGCGGGTGCCTCATCATCATCCAGCAGGCTCAGCGCGATGGGCAGCATCACCAGCACGCAACTGGTGCTGTTCATCCACATGCTGAGCAAGGCGCAGGCGATGAGCATGCCCCCGACGAGGCGTGGTCCGGTGCCGCCCACACGCGCCACGATGTGCAGGGCCATACGCTTGTGCAGGCCGCTGCGCTCAATGGCCAGGGCCAGCAGGAAACCACCGAGGAAGAGGTAGATGATCTCCTTGCCGTAGTTGGCCGTGGTGCCCCCCACCGTATCGATGCCGAAGACCGGGAACAGCACCATGGGCAGCAGGGAGGTCACGGCCAAGGGCACGGCCTCGCTGATCCACCACACGGCCATCCACGCCACGATGCCGGCCATGAGCGCAGGCTGCGGACCGAGGTGCCGGAGCAGCACGTAGACCAGCGCGCCGAGGGCGGGGCCGAGGATGCGGAGCAGCAGGGTGCGCACGATGCAGAGCGTGGAATGGAGGCAGCAAGATAGCCGTGGCGCACATCCGCAGATGGACCTTCTTCACCGATCCATGCACAGCGCGATCAGCGGACCACCCTATCCCATCCGCGCCTCACGCGCCGTGGAGAAGGTGAGCCGCACCAGGGCCAGCACGGTGATGAGCAGCCCGAGGAACTCGCGCACCACTTCGATGTGCGGCGCCGTGGCCTGCATCTCCGCCGTGATCGAGGGCATGCCACTGTTGAACCAATCCACCATGCCGGGGACCATCGTCAACATCCACACCGCGAGGGCAATGGCCAGAGCCCCACTGATGCGCCGGTCCGCACGACCGAAGGCGGCCATGGCGAAGAGCAGGGCCGTGGCACCGTAGGACAGCACCCAGATGAGCGCATCGGGATCGTTGAGGTTCCAGTACGCGAAGAGTGCGAAGACCAGTGCGAAGAGGAGGTTGATGAACTTCTTCATGGTGATCAGAATTCGATGCGGTAGCTGAGGTTGGGGATCAGGCCAAGCTGGTACTTGGTGACGATCTCGCCCTTGCGCTGGTCATAGTAGCGGTAGGCTTCGTTCTGCGCATTGGTCACGTTCAGCAGGTCCAGCGACCACATGCCCGTGTGCCCCTTGCGTTCCATCTTCCGATAGATGCGGAGGTCGATGCGGTAGTAAGTGGCGAGGGTCTCCGACAGCGGACGTTGCACATCGTACACCGTTGTTCCGGTGCTTGCGGAGAACAGCGTATCGATCGGCGTGGTGCGCTGCCCACCGGTCACGTTCGCGCGGCCGTTCACACCCCAGGTGCGCTTCGAACCCTCCCGCTCCTTGGCGAACTCCCGCCCGATGACCACGTTGCCCATGCCGCTGGTGTTCCAACGGGTAGCCAGTTCCTGACCTGCCATGGAACGGTAACGCGTATCCAACAGTGTGGCGTTCACCTCATAGAACAGGTCGTTCCGGAAGGTGCGGTGGAGCGACACTTCAAGCCCTGTGTTGGAGGCGGTCCCCGTATTCGCAAGCTGCAGGAACAGCGGTTGGTCCCAAGCATTCACCATGCTTCCATCATCGTTGAACGGGGGGCGGTACTTACGTACATCCCCTTCCGGAACATCCTCCAGTTGCTGGTGGTAAACCTCCGAGCGGAAGATGAGGTGGGGCCGCACGACATGCTCGTAGGACAAGCTCAGATCCAACGAACGCGTAAGCCCGATATCGTTGTTGTTCCAGAGGCCGATGATGGGCTGCGTGGGGAACAACTGCACGTTCGGCAGCTGGCCGCGTTGACCGGCAAAGAGGGTGAACGTGCGCCCGGCACGGGCCTCCCACTGAAGACTGGCCCTTGGTTCCACGATGCTGGACCCGTTGGCGGTGTAGGTGGAATAGGCCAGTCCCACTTCCGCGCGCAGGCGATCGCTCAGTGCGTAGCCCATTTGTGCGTAGGGCCTGATCAGCCAGGCCACTATGTTGTCCTCGACGAGGACATCCTTCCCCACGGTCCGTTCCATGGCACTGCCACCGACCTGATAGGTGATCCGTGCGCCGCTGGAGCCACGCACAAAAGAGACCAGGGACAACTTGCGTTCGGTCAGGCCCGCCGCACGGGTGACGTCGTCGACCCCTGCGATGCCTGAAGGTCCCGAAGCGCTGCGTTCCTGATCGTTCTCCGAGATCACGGCCGTGGTGCGCCACACGGCGTTTTTCCCCAAAGCCAGGCGCAACGTTCCACCGGCAGCTCCCACCTTCGCCGTGTAGTCGATGTTCTGGCTGTCCTTGTCGAACTCCCACTCGGTGCTGTCCTTGGCATCGAAGCGGTTGCTGCTGTTGCCGCCCATGCCGAAGAGGGTGAGCAGGGCCTTGTCGCCAATGGGCAGTGAGACGTTGAAGGAAAGGTCCTGGAAGGTGATGTCCTCATCGCCGAGGGCCACGCCCATGGCACTGAGCAGGCCGAGCGTGGAGTAGCGATAGTTGATGAGGTACGAGGCTTTGCCGCCCTTGCGGAAAGGTCCCTCCGCACTGAGGTCGATGCCGATGAGGCCCGCCTGCATTGTGAAGGCCTGGCGCGTGGTGATACCCGGCCTCAGTTGGAGGTCCATGAGTCCGCCGAGCGCATTGCCATAGGGTGCGGTGAGGCCACCCATCAGCAGGCGGGAGGTGCCCAGCATCTGCGCGCTCAGGATGGTGGTCCCGCCACCGCTCAGCGTGGGGTAGTCGCTGGCCGTGCCCGCGTTGGTCAGGTGGTTGGGGTTCACGATCTCGGCCCCTTCCAGCAACCAGGCGTTGCTCACCGGTCCATTGCCCCGCACGCTGAAGTGGTTGGCCTGGTCGTTGGTGGAGGCCACTCCGGCGAAGCTCATGGCCAGCCGTGCGGGATCGAAGAAGGTGGCCGGGTAACGCAGGCTCTGTTCCACGGTGAGGGTGTGCGCGCTCAGGGTGTTCATGCGCTGCGGTGCACTGGCCCTCACCTCCACCTCTGCGATCTCGCTCACCGAGCGTTGCAGCGCGATGCTCACCACCTCCTCCTTTCCGCGCCGCACCCACACCTCGGCGATCTCGGCCGCGGCATAACCCACGAAACTGGCACGCACACTGTGGATCCCCGTGGGCACATCGGTGAGGCGGAAGGCTCCGCTGGCATCCGTGGTGCCGCCGATGGTGCTGCTGTCACCCAGGAACAGCTGGATGGTGGCCCCCGCCAGCGGCGCGGAGGTGGTGGCATCCGTGACGCGACCGCTCAAGGTGGAGGTGGTCTGTGCGAGGACCACCAGGGGTACACCGATGGAGGTCCACAGCACGATCAACAGGGTACGGACCATCGATGCCATGATGCGAACTTACCGGTGAACACCGTGCACCACGGGCCGTGGTCCAGCAAGGATCCACAGCAAGGCTGTTCACAAGCCCGGTGGAGAACGAACGGCCCCGGAGGTCCGGGGCCGTTCCAAGAGGAACTTCCACACCTAGACCGTCCCTGGGCGGAAAGTGTTCGTCGCAACGGCAGGGTCCATGGCGCTGTTGCGAACGCGCAATTCAGCCTTCCACTGCCGGCGGTGCTTGATCTTCGCGATGATCAGGAGCATCACGGGCACCATGATCAGGGTAAGGAAGGTGGCGAAGGTGAGCCCGTAGATCACAGCCCACGAGAGCGGTCCCCAGAAGATCACGTTGTCGCCACCGATATGGATGTGGGGGTTGAGCTCGGTGAGCAGCGTGCCGAAATTGAGGTTGAAGCCCACGGCCAACGGCAGCAGGCCCAGCACCGCGGTCACCGCCGTCAGCAGCACCGGACGCAGGCGGGTCTTGCCGGCGATGATCAAGGCTTCGCGCGTCACATCGATGGGCAGCTCCGCCGTTTCGGGCAGGCCGCGCTTCTCCTTCTGCCGCTCGAACAGCAGCTTCGCGAAGTCCATGAGCACGATGGCGTTGTTGACCACCACGCCGATCAGCGAGATGATGCCCAGCATGCTCATGAGGATGATGAAGTCCATTCGGAACACGATGAGGCCGAGGAACACGCCGATGGTGCTGAAGAGCACGGTGCTGAGGATCACGAGCGGCCAGCTGATGCTGTTGAACTGCCACACGATGATCAGGAACACGATGAAGATGGCGATCAGGAAGGCCTTGCCCAGGAAGGCCATCTCCTTCATCTGGTCCTCCTGCTGCCCCGTGAAGGCCATGCCGAAACGCTCGTCCTTTTCGTAACCCGTGAGCGCCTCCTTCATCTCGGCGATCACCTCGTTGGCGTTGTAGCCGGCGATCACGTTGCTGCTCACGGTCACCACACGCTTCAGGTCGGTGCGCTTGATGGCGCTGAAGGTACTGCTCAGTTCCTCCTTCGCCACGGCGCTGATGGGCACCTGCCGGATCTGCCCGTTGAGCATGTCGCGGAAGGTGATGTTCATGTTCATGATGGTGCCCACGTCGTAACGCTGGTCGTCCTGCAGACGCACCATGATCTTGTAATCATCGTCGTCGCCCTCGATGCGGAAGGTGCTCACCTCCTTGCCGAAGAGCGCTGTGCGGATGGCGTCGGCCACGGCGTAGGTGCTCACGTTCAGAAGTCGGGCCTTGGCACGGTCGATGATGATGGGCATCTCGGGTTTCGCCCGGTCGATGTCGATGCGCAAGGCCTCCACACCTGGCACGTTCTTGCTATCCAGGAAGGACTTCAAGGAATCCGCCTCGGCCAGCAGTGGACCGATCTCCTCACCGGTGAGCTCGATGTTGATCGGCTTCCCGCTGGGCGGACCTGCAGCGTCCTTGTCCACGCTCACGATCACACCGGGGTAGCCCTGCAGCTCGCTCTGCAACTTCAGCAGCACGTCGTTCGTCTTCAGCCCGCGGCGCTCGGCGAACTTCACAAAGTTGAGCTGGATGCGCGCCTTGTTCGGAGTGTTCGCCAAGCTCACGCCCTGAGCGGGATCACTGGTGCCGTTGCCCACCTGGGTGATCATGGAGTTGACCAGCCAGTTCACCGTATCGCGCTTCACCGTGCCATCGGGCTGCTTCGCCTCGACCACCTCGATGTAGGGTGGCACGTTGACGATCGTCTTCACCTGTTCTTCCAGTCGACGCGTGATCTTGTCCGTCTTGTCGATGTCAGTACCGATGGGCGCCTCGATGAACACGTTCACGTACTTCGGTTCGTTCACGGGGAAGAACTCCACCTTCGGGGGCACCACGATCAGCAGCACGATGGCCAGCACCAGCAACCCGAAGGTGCCGAAAAGGAAGGTGCGTGGGTGGTGCTTGTCCAGCGCGTAGCGCAGGAAGCCTTCATAGCGCGTCTCAAGACGCGGCAGGAACACGTCCTGGAACCAGCGCGTGCCGGGGACGGCCACCTTCAGGTTGAGTATTCCCAGTATTCCGGCGAGGATACTGAACGTTCCCAGCCCAGTGATCAAGGGCTGTTGGAAGGATACACCCAGCACAGCGAACAGGGTTCCGACCACCATGAAGATGCCGACGAGGCGATACACCTTCTTCGCGTTCGGGTTCTCGCGCTCCACCTTCATGAACTGCGTGCTGAGGGCGGGGTTCACCACCAGGGCCACGAAGAGCGATGCACTCAGGGCCACCATGAAGGTGATGGGCATCCATTTCATGAACTGCCCCATCATGCCGGGCCAGAACAGCAGCGGCACGAAGACCATCACCGTCGCCGTGGTGGCGGCCACGATAGGCAGAGTGACCTCGCCCACGGCCTTGCGGGTCGCGCTCATGGCGGGCTCTCCGTTGCTCATGTGGCGATAAATGTTCTCCACGATCACGATGCCATCGTCCACCAGGCGACCGAGCGCCAGGATCAGTGAGAAGAGCACCATGATGTTCAAGGTCACCCCGAACGCGTTGAGCACGATGAAAGAGATGAACATGGACATCGGGATGGCCAGACCCACGAAGAGGGCGTTGCGCAGACCGAGGAAGAAGAGCAACGTGCCCACGACCAGGATCACCCCGAAGATGATGTGGTTGAAGAGCTCGTCCACCTGCACGCGGGTGTCCTCGCTCTGGTCGCCGGTGATGGTGATGGTGACATCCTCGGGGATCACGGTGCCGCGGGTCTCCTTCAAGATGGCGTTGATCTTGTCGCTGGCAATGATGAGGTTCTCGCCGGCACGCTTGATCACGTCGAGCATCACCACCGGGTTGCCGTATTCGCGGGCATAGCTGTCCGCCTCCTTGTAATCGAACTCCACGCTGGCGATGTCGCGCAGGCGCACCTCCTTCTGGAACTCGTTCTTCACCACGATATCGCGGATCATCTCCATATCGGCGAACTCACCCACCACACGCACGGCACGACGCATGCCGTCGGTGAGCACCTCGCCCCCGCTCATGGTGAGGTTCTCCATCTGCAGTGCCATGGCCACATCACCGAAGTTGAGCTGCAGGGCCTCCATCTTGTTGAGGTCGATGCTCACCTTCACCTCCTTCTCGGGCACCCCGCGGATGTCCACCTTGTTGATCTCCGGCAGGCTCTCGATGCGGTCCTCCAGGATCTTGCCGTAGTGGTGCAGCTGGTCGATGCTGTAGTCCCCGCTCAGGTTGATGTTCATCACCGGGATCATCTCGGAGAAGTTCATCTCGAAGATGCTCGGTTCAGCGGGCAGGTCCTTGGGGAAGTTGGCGTCGCTCTTCGCCTTGTCCACAGCGTCCTTCACCTTGCGCAGCGCCTCGGTGGGCGTTACGTTATAGTTGAACTTCACCTGGATGGTGCTGAAGTTCGGAACGCTGGTGCTGTTGATCTCGTCGACACCAGTGATGGTGTTGATCTCCTTCTCCAAAGGCTTCGTGATCAGCTTCTCGATGTCGACCACCGAGCTGCTGTTGTATGGCACGGCCACGTAGATCTCCGGGGTCACCACCTCGGGGAAGCTCTCCTTCGGCATGGCCGAATAGGAGTACATCCCGAATACGGCGATCAGGATGCTGATCACCATCACGGTGGTCCGGTTCTTCACCGCCCAGCTGGTGATGGCGAACTGCCTGCCCTGCCCTTCACCGTAGGCTTCGTTCTCGATGTTGCTGTGGTCCATTGCCTAGCTGTTGTCGGGGTCCGGTTTCCGATCCGGCATGGGTCGACCCAGGGGGTCGACGGTACATGTGCGGTCGGTCGCCGGTTCCGGTTTGATCAAAGGGTCGTCACCTTCACCTGTTGCTTGTCGCCCACGCTCTTGGCGCCTTCATCGATCAGGGTCTCGGTGCCGGTGAGACCCATCCCCGGTGCAAGCAGGGTGCTGCTCTTGTAGTCCATCACACGCTTCACCAGCACCTTGCGGGTGATGGGGCGCTTCTCCGCGTCGGTGTCGAGCGCGAACACATAGCTGCGGCCCTCCACATCCTCCTGGATGCAGCGGCTGGGCACCACGATCGCACTGTCCTGCACCATGTCACGGATGTGCACCACGCTCAGCAGGTTGGGGCGCACGTAGGTCTCGCCGTTCGGCACGCGCAGGGTCACCTTGAAGGTGCGGTTCGCGGGATCGATGAAGCGGCTCACGTTGGCCAGGGTGGCGTTGACGGAGTCGCCGAGGGAGGGGAACTCCACCAATACGGGATCACCCACTTTCACGCGTTGCAGGTAGCTCTCGGGCACATCGGCCTCCATGCTTGCCCCGGTGAGGTCCACCACCCGGGCCACGGGGAACTGCGGGGCGGTCATCTCGCCCACGCTCACCATGATCTCATCCACGGTACCGTCGAAGGGCGCGGTGATACGGCTCATGCGATACTGCTCCCGTATTGCGGCCACGGCGGCCTCCGCCTGCTCCTTGTTGCTCTTGGCCTGGAGGTATTGCACCTCACTGCCCACCTGCTCCTTCCACAAGCGCTCCTGTCTCTGGAAGACCTCGTTCGCCAGGTCGTAGCCGGCCTCGGCCTGGGCCACCTGTTTTTCGATGGCGTCGTTGTCCAGGTCCACGAGCAGATCACCCTTCCGCACGCGGTCGCCCTCCTTCACCAGGACGCGGCGCACACGACCGCCCATGCTGTAGAGCTCCGCGCTCTTGTCGGCCTTCACATGGCCGTGCGCCTGCACAAAGTGCTCAAAGCGCGTGGGCGCCAACACCAAGGTGGTCACTGCGGGAAGGTTCTTCTTCACCGTGGTATCATGGTCGGCGATCCACTGGTCGGCCGCCTTGATCTTCTCGCCCAGCTCCTTGTAGGCGGCTTTCAGGCTGTCCAGCTCCTGGCGCTTCCTGCCCAGGTCGGATGTGTCGGTCACTCCGCAGGCGGCGATCATTGCAGCGGCGAGCAGGAAAAGGAAGGTGTTCTTCATTACGGTTCGGTATGCGACGTTCAGAAACGGTCAAGGGCTTTGCGCAGTTCGGCGCGGGCGTTCACCAGGTCAACCAGACGCTGGATGTAGCTCTGCTGGGCGCTGAGGAACTGGTTCTGTTCCTGGGTCAGCTCGAAGCTGGAGGAGACGCCTTCGGTGAACTTCACGCTGGTGCGTTCGAAGACCCGGCGGGAGAGCTCCAGTCGCTGGGTCTCGTTGCGGTACAGGTCCTGTGCGGTGATCACATCAAAGCGCCGTTGGGCGTGTTCCAGCTCCAGGCGCTCAGTGGTCTGGGCCAGGTTCACCTCCGCCTGCTTCAGCGCCAGTCGTTGTTGCGAAACCTTGCTGGAGCGCATACCGCTGCTGAAGATGGGCACGTTCAACTGCACGCCCCACAGTGTGGCCGGGAACCAGGGAATGGGGCCGTCGATGGGTTCGAAGGTGTTGGCATTCCACTGTTGCTGGTAGCTGAAGTAACCGCCCAGGTTGGGCAGGTAGGCCGCCTTGGCATTGCTCAGTTCCAGGGTGCTGGCCCGCACATAGGTGTTGGCGATGCGCTGCTCGATATGCGCCTCGCGGTTGAAGGGCTCTTCCGCCAGGGCCACCTCCGCCGGGTCGTTGATCAGGGTCTGCAGCTCGTCCGTGAGCGTGATGGGCGTGGCCATCGGCAGGCCCAGCACGAAGCGCAGGAAGTTGCGGGCCAGTTCGGCCTGGCGCTGGAAGACCAGCCGCTGGTCCAGGACGTTCGCCACCTCGATGCGCAGGCGGTCCACATCGGTGCCTTCCGCAAAGCCGTTCGCCAACATCACCTCGCTCTCGCGCAGGCTGCGCTCCAGCACGGGCACGGTCTCGCTCAGCAGGCGTGCGCCCTCATCGGCCGCCAGCACCGCGTAGTAGGACTTGGCTGCCTGGATGCGCGCCGCCTTCACGTTCTTCTCCAGCTCCTCATCCGCCATGATGCGACCTTCCTTCGCTGCCTTCAGGCCGATGATGTAGCTGCCATCGAAGATCAGCTGGTTCAACTGCACACCACCGTTGGCGCTCCATGGCAGGCCGAACTGTGCCTGGATGAACTCGGGACCTTCGCCGAAGAAGTTCGGGATCACCTGCGTGGGCACGTCGATGTAGTTCATCAACCCGGCCGAGGCATTGACCTGGGGCAGACCGATGGCGATGACCTCCTTGATGCGCATGCGCGCCTTTTCGGCCTCCAGCTCGCTGCTCTGCACCAGGTAGCTCTGCTTCGCGGCCAGTTCCACCGCCTGTTGCAGTGTCAGGCTCACGGGTCCCTGCGCCTGGACCGTCAGGCCCATCAGCAGTAGTCCTGTCATCAATAGGGATAGCGTCCTCATTTGCGGGTCACCGGGCCGGCCGGTGCGGTGTTTCGTTCCTTCTCAACTTTCTTCATCAGGTACTTCACGCCCTTGTCGCTGGCAATGCCGCGGATGTGGTAGCGGAAGGTCTCCCAGATCACGTCCTCGAAACGGTACTTGTCAGAGGGGAAGAGCTCCCCATCAAAGGCCACATCGAAGCGCGAGATGTAGATGCGGGCGATCACGTCGATGTTCAGGTCATCCCGGTACACGCCTTCCTTGATGCCCTTGGCCATGTTCTCGCTCACGCAGCGGTAGATGTCCTCCCGCGAGGTGCTCTGCAACAGGTCCCAGGCCTCGGGGTGGTACTTCTCCAGGTCGAAATGGATGCTGGGATGCATGTGCCCGATCTGCGAGGCCACGAAGCGCGTGATCTCGTAGCTCTCATCAATGGCAGTGTGGCCCTGCTTGCAGATGCCCAGGATGCATTCGCGGTGCGTGTCCGTGATGTGCCGGATGATGCGCTGCACCAGCTCGTTCTTGTCCTTCACGTACTGGTACAGCGTCTTCTTGCTGATCCGCAGATGCTGGGCCACATCGTCCATGTTCACGCTGCGGATGCCCAGGCGCATGAAGACCTTGCCTGCCTCGGCGATGATCTGCTGTTCGCGCTCTTCCATGGTCGTTCTTGGGTCCGTTCGTGCTTTATTCGGGCGTTCGGGGCCGCAAAGGTAGGGCGACTGAACACAATGGAAACATTCCGACCATCATTTTGTTTCCACCGTTTATCACATTTCCTTGCCGGCCGTCCTCTCGGCGATGCTGCAACAGGTCTTCCGGCATGGTCTCCGCATTCGTTCCTTTGCGACCCCTTCGGTCGGCGACAGCATTTCCATTGTCTGATCCTCTGACCGTCTGATCCTCTGATCCCATGACCTCCATCAAACAAGTCCTCGACGACAGCGCCCTCACCAACACCACCGTCTCCGTGGCCGGCTGGGTGCGCACCTTCCGCAACGACCGTTTCATCGCCCTCAACGACGGCAGCACCATCCGCAACCTGCAGTGCGTCATCGACCAGGAACAAGTGGATGCCGCCACCCGCGCACGTTTCACCACCAGCGCGGCGGTGAAATGCACGGGCACCATCGTGGAGAGCAAGGGCAGCGGCCAGCGGGTGGAGCTGCAGGTGATGGCCGTGGAAGTGATCGGCGACAGCAACGCGGAGGCCTACCCCATCCAGCCCAAGAAGCACAGCCTGGAGTTCCTGCGCGAGAACGCCCACCTGCGCTTCCGCACCAACACCTACAGCGCCATCTTCCGCATCCGCCACCAGGTGAGCTTCGGCATCCACGAGTATTTCGATTCGCTCGGCTACAACTACTTCCACAGCCCCATCATCACCGCCAGCGATGCGGAGGGCGCGGGAGAGATGTTCCGCGTGAGCACCCTGGACGCGAAGACGCCACCGCTGAACGAGGCCGGCGAAGTGGATTTCAAGGAGGACTTCTTCGGTGCCGAAAGCCGCCTCACTGTGAGCGGCCAGCTGCAGGCCGAACTGGCTGCACTGGCCCTGGGCAAGGTCTACACGTTCGGGCCCACCTTCCGGGCAGAGAACAGCAACACCGCGCGCCACCTCGCCGAGTTCTGGATGATCGAGCCTGAGGCCGCCTTCATGGACCTGAAGGGCGACATGGACCTGGCCGAGGGCCTGTGCAAGCACCTCATCGCCCGCGTGCTGCGCAACAGCATGGACGACCTGCAATTCCTGGATGCGCGCTTGAAGGAGGAGGAGGCCACCAAGCCCAAGGAGCAACGCGCCGAGATGGGCCTGATCGATCGCCTGAACTTCGTGCTGGAGAACCCCTTCGAACGCATCACCTATGATGATGCCATCACCATCCTGCTACGCAGCAAGCCCTTCCAGAAGGGCCAGTTCCAGTTCCCCGTGGAATGGGGCATCGACCTGCAGAGCGAGCACGAGCGCTACTTGGTGGAGAAGCACTTCAAGAAGCCGGTGATCGTCACGGGCTATCCCGGCAAGATCAAGGCCTTCTACATGCGCACCAACGCGCCCGGCGACTTTGGCTACAGCGAGAAAGGCACTACCGTAGCCGCCATGGACGTGCTCTTCCCCGGCATCGGCGAGATCATCGGTGGCAGCCAGCGGGAGGAACGCCTGGATGTGCTGGAGGCCCGCATGAAGGAGATGCACGTGCCCGCCGACGAGCTCTGGTGGTACTTGGATACGCGTCGTTTCGGTACCGTTCCGCACGCCGGCTTCGGCATGGGCCTGGAGCGCTTCGTGCTGTTCGTGACCGGCATGGGGAACATCCGTGATGTGATCCCGTTCCCGCGGACACCGAAGAGCGCGGAGTTCTGAGTACTACTTCTGCCGCCACACGCTCCCGTTCCGCGTGTGTACCCCGCTCAGCTCACCCCTGCCTTCGGCCGCCCTCAGCATTGCCAAAGCGGCTTCGTGCGTGAGGCCCAACATCACCGCCACTTCTTCTGCGCACCATGAATGATGCAGCGCGAAAAGCTCCGGCAGCGCGCTCGGCCGTGTGTTGTGGGTTGCGCTTGGCAGAAGTTGTTTCACCGCCGCCTCGAATTGGGCATAGGGACGTGCGCCGTACACCACCTGGCGCTCGCCCGCCGCGTTGCTGAAGATGAACGTGGGGAAGCCGCGTACACCGAGCGAACGCGCTAGGGTGAGATCCGCTTGGAACAATGCGTTCGCGGCACCGGTGAAGTCCGTGTGCAAACGGGCAGTATCCAGCTGCGCGAAGGTGGCCGCTTCCGCGATCACCGGCCACTTCGTGATGTTCTTCTTCTCCACCAACACCTGCTCGCGCATCCGACGCAGGAAGACCAGTGCCTTCGTGTGGTCCTGCAGCTCGGCGGCTTTGAAGGCGATGCTCGGTGGGTAGCTGCTGGGTAGCGGATCCTCCAACCACACATCGCCGATGATGGGCATGCGGTAGTGCGGGCTCACTTCATCCCAATGCCCGGCCACATCGCTGGGCTTGCTGATGCCGCCGCTGTTGTACACCTCCCACGAGGGCAACAAGCCACCCATGTGGTACTGGATATCGATGGCATCGCCGTACTCCATCTTCAACCGGCGCAACTGTGGCTCGGTGCCCCAACAGCTGCTGCAGATGGGATCAGTGAAGTAGAGCAAGGTGATGGGCTTCTCCGCATGCGGGAGAGCGGCGTGTGCATCCCCATGGCCTTCGGCACCATGGCCCGGTACGGTACACGCACCGGTCACGGTGTCACACAAGAGCGGGTCGGTCCGCTTGGTTCCAACGGCGTCGGGTTGCGCACATGCCACAAGCGTGGTGCAGAAAGCGATGAGCGCTGGTAGCGGTGTGCGAGGCATGTGCGGGTAGCTAATGGTACAAAGTTCCGGTCCGATGGCCCGTGCTGCAATCGGTCAAGGGAAGTTGACCACTCCCCCATCTACAGAACGCCCAGCTGAGCTGCCTTTCGCAGGATCATCCGCCACCTGCAGGACGATGCCCTGGGGTGATGGAAGGTGGTGCGGCGATACCTACTGAACGAGTGCCCCTTGATCATCCAAGGCGGCACCATCGTGGATCGGCATGGCACGGTGGAGCTCCTAGGAGGGCCACACCATCCACGGGATGCGCGACAGGATCAGCACCAAGCCGATGCCGTAGCACCAAGCGATCAGCTTGAACTTGGTGCGATCGTCCGCCGTGCGCTTGGCCTTGGAGTAACCAATGGTGATCAGCACGATGCCCAGCACCATGGTGAGGGGATGCTCCAACGCGAACAACCGGGACAGGCTGTTGCCCATGGTCTCACCGGAAAGGTTGCTGAAGCCTATCGGAGACGTGAAGTAGAGAAAGAAGCCGAAGAGCAGCTGCACGTGCGCGCTCACCAGACCGAACAGCGTGAACTTCTTGCTGGTAGCGGTGAAGGGTCGCTTGTCCACCAACGAGAGGACCGCGTGCAGGACGGCGATCGTCAACAGCAGCAGAACGAGGTAAGCGACGTAGGAGTGGAAGTGTTTGAGCCCTGTGTACATGGTGATGGCGTGGTCGGCGAAAGTAGCACCGGATGGGTGTCCTCGACCCGGCCACCCGCATACAAAACCCTAGCGCGAACAATTGCGGCCGCTCGTTCCTTTGTACGGCATGATGAAGATCTACCACCTCGGCAACTGTGGCACCTGCCAACGCATCCTCGGCGAGATCCCCAAGATCAAACGCTTCGAACAGCAGGAGATCAAGACGCAGCCCATCACCGCTGCGCAGCTCGATGAGATGAAGAAGATGGCGGGAAGCTACGAGGCGCTCTTCAGCAAGAACGCCATGAAGTACCGCAGCATGGGTCTGAACGAGATGACCCTCACCGAGAAGGACTTCCGCAAGTACATCCTGGAGGAATACACCTTTCTGAAGCGGCCCACGATCATCATCGGTGACCAGATCTTTATCGGTAGTGCGCCCAAGACCGTGAAGGCGATGATGGAGGCGGCGGCGAAGTGATCCTCGCAGCGTCCACTTCACCTTCAAGTCGCCAGCTCGAACGCCGCCTGCGCCATCACTCGCCCGTTCACCTGCAGCTCCACCACATGCACGCCGGGGTGATGCCTCCGTGTACTGAAGTCCACGATGCGCTGCTGCTTGCTCAGCGATAAAGCGCCCTTCGCAGGAAGCTCCACCTCCTTCAGCTTGAAGACCTTCCTGAAAGTGCCTCCGTTCGCTTTGCGGTAGTGGATGGCGTAGTCGATCGCGAGCTGTTGGTTGCGTGCTGCCTCGGAGACCACCGTAAAGGTCAATGTGATCCGATCACTGAGCTGGATCCGTTTCGGGCTTACCACAAGATCGTCCACACACACCTTCACCTTCGTGTCGAACGCGAAAAGGGCGAGCGCTGCGGGATAACCGGCCTTGATCAGCGTGCGGCCGGCGCGCTTCGCGATCCACGCGGTGTGCGGGTGCTGCAGCCCCCAGGCACGGAGCAACCCCACCATGTACTCCGGATGGTCCTTGCTGTGATCGTTGAGGTGGTTGGCCACCGACTTTCGCACGTACAGCGACTCGTCAGCGCGCAACCGTTCGAGTATCGGTGTGGTCAGTTTGGGGTCATTCAGCACGGCTTCCAGGCGGAACGACCACGGTAGGCGCGGACGGCTCCCCTCCGAAGCAAGACGCCGCACATGTTCGTCATCATCCTCGGCCCAGGTACGCATCACCTTCAATGTGCCCTGCACATCGCGGCGAAAGAACTCGCGTACCGCGAACTCGGAGGAGCCGAAGCCGGTGAAATACCGGAGCGCTTCCAGTGAGAAGGCCGGTTCATCCAGGCCATGCAACCCAACGAAGTCGGGGTATAGCAGCGCAGTGTAACCCTTGGGCATGCGCGGAGCAAGGTCCTTCAGCACCTGCACGGCCTTGCGATAGTCGATGGGCAGGTGGCTGCGCAGAGTGATCGCCGCGTGGCGCATGCGGGCGTTCAGCTCACGCACTTCGTTGCCGTGCTGCACTGCCTTCAGGAATGCGGCACGCTTAAGCGGCGGATGCACCGCTTCCAACTCCTTCGCCAGGCGGTCGAAATACACCCGGTTGAACATTTCCTTCAGCGGCTCGGCCATGGGACGAAGTTCTCCATTGCATCTCCTCCATCATGGTGCGGCGCCCACCCCACCCCGTATTTTTGCCCCGACATGCTCAAACAAGGCCTTTTCCAAAAGCTTCAGCAGAAGCTGTCCCCGCAACAGATCCAGTTGATGAAGCTGTTGCAGGTGCCCACCGTGGAGCTGGAGCAACGCATCAAGCAGGAGATCGAGGAGAACCCCGCCCTCGAGGAGGGTGAGGACCACACCGAGGAGGACATGCCCACCGAGGACCAGGCCATCGCCGAAAGCTCGGAGATGGAGGGCAACGAGGACAACGAACGCGATGATTTCGACCTGAGCGATTACTTCCAGGACGACGATACGCCGGACTACAAGCTGAGCGTGAATAACAGCGGGCCCGACGAGGAGGAGCGTGAGATGCCCTTGGCCGGTGGCACCACCTTCCAGGATTCCATGAAGGCACAGCTCTCTTTGCGCGATGTGGATGAGCGCACCGAACTGCTGGCTGAGAACCTGATCGGCAACCTGGACGAGGACGGGTACCTACGCCGCGATCTCGACGCCATCGTGAACGACCTGGCCTTCACGCAGAACGTGCAGTGCACCCGGGAGGAACTGGAGACCTCGCTGAGGGAACTGCAATCCCTGGACCCTGCCGGCGTGGGTGCCCGTGACCTGCGCGAATGCCTGCTGCTGCAGGTGCGCCGCATCGCACACAGCCTGGACCAGCGTATCGCGGAGGCCATCCTGGACAAGCACTTCGAGGCCTTCAGCAAGAAGCACTACGACCGCATCCT
This sequence comes from Chryseobacterium gleum, assembly GCA_945872795.1. Taxonomy (GTDB): domain Bacteria; phylum Bacteroidota; class Bacteroidia; order Flavobacteriales_F; family PHOS-HE28; genus PHOS-HE28. Next base: position 10,794 of record CAMCAZ010000040.1, on the reverse strand, counting down.
GGACCGTCTGGAGATCGATGAGGATGCGCTGAAGGGCGCCATCGAGCTCATCGTGCGCATGAACCCGCGACCGGGCAACACCATGCGCGACACGGACAAGCCCTCGCAGGAGATCATTCCCGACTTCACGGTGATGGCCATCGACGGGCAGCTGGAGCTTTCGCTGAACAGCCGTAACGCACCTGAACTGCGCGTGAGCCGCACCTACCGCGACATGATGCAGGAGTATGCGCGGAACAAGAAGGACAAGGACGCCAAGGAGGCGCTCCAGTTCATCCGCCAGAAACTGGACAACGCAAAGTGGTTCATCGACGCCATCAAACAACGCCAGCATACCCTGCTGGTGACCATGGAGGCCATCATGGAGCACCAGCGCGAGTTCTTCCTCAGCGGCGATGAAACGAAGCTGAAGCCCATGATCCTGAAGGACATCGCGGAACGCGTGGGGCTGGACATCAGCACCATCAGCCGGGTGGCCAACAGCAAGTACGTGCAGACCAACTACGGCACCTTCCTGCTGAAGTTCTTCTTCAGCGAAAGCCTGAGCACGGACAGTGGCGAGGAAGTGAGCACACGTGAAGTGAAGAAGATCCTGAAGGACGCCATCGAGGCGGAGGAGAAACGCAAACCGCTCACCGACGACGAGCTCACCGCGATGCTCAAGGAGAAGGGCTACAACATCGCACGCCGCACCGTGGCCAAGTACCGCGAACAATTGAACGTACCCGTGGCGCGTTTACGTAAGGAGCTCTGAACAAGCCTCAAGACACAAGGTTCAAGCATCAACCATTCAACATTCAGAGCGGTTTCCTTTGAGTCTTGAGACTTGTGACTTGAGTCTTGTGACCTGTGACTTGAAGCTTGAGACTCGAAGCTTATTTCCGCATGCGCCCCTTCTCCCGCTTCCTCTCCATCGCCCTGCATCCGGTGTTCATGCCCACCCTGTCGGTGTGGCTGCTCTTCCAGCTGGACCCGCACATCACGTATTTCCTGAGGCCCGAGCAGCGCTGGGTGGCACTGGCCATGGTGGCCGTGATGACGGCGGCATTCCCCATCACCAGCATGCTGATGCTATTGCGTGCGCGCGTTATCGCTTCGCTGGAGATGGAGCGCCGGGAGGAACGCATCGCCCCCTACGGCCTCACGTTGATCTACTACGGCATGGCGTGGTACCTGCTGCAGCGCACACCCCTGCACCCGGCCGTTCCCGCCATGATGGCCGGGGCCTTTCTGGCGCTCTTCCTCACCGCCCTCATCACCCTGCGCTGGAAGATCAGCGCGCACATGGTGGGCATCGGTGGCCTCATCGGTGCCGTGGGAGGGGTGTACTACCTGCACGGCACGGAGGTGCTGGTCACATTGTCCTTCGCCATCGTGGCCGCCGGAGCGCTGGGCACTGCGCGCCTGATCGGGAGTGATCACACGCTGGGTCAGGTGTTGGCCGGCGCGCTGCTGGGCTTCGCCTGTGTGCACGCCACCGTGATCCTGGCGGTCTGGGGAAGATAGGCTTCTAACGTGCGGCGATACGCTGCTGCCAGTTCCAGGCATCGCGCAGGGCCTCCTTCAGGTCGTGCTGGCAGCTCCATCCCAGCACCGACCGGCTTTTGCTGGTCTCGGCGTACACGCTCTCCACATCGCCGGGGCGCCTTGGCCCGATGGTGTAAGGCACCTTCACGCCGGTGGCCTCCATAAAACCGTTCACCACCTCCAGCACCGTGTTGCCCTGGCCCGTGCCCAGGTTGAACACCTCGTGCACGGGTGCTTCCTGGGCGGACATCCAGTCCAGCGCCATGACGTGCGCACGCGCCAGGTCCACCACGTGGATGTAGTCACGCACACAGCTGCCATCACGCGTGGGATAATCGGTACCGTGCACCGTGAGCTGCTCGCGCATGCCGGCAGCGGTCTGGGTGACGTAGGGCACCAGGTTGTTGGGCACGCCGATGGGCAGCTCGCCGATGAGACCCGAGGGATGCGCACCGATGGGGTTGAAATAGCGCAGGAGCACCGCCTTCAAGGTGGGGTCGGCATGGCTCTGGTCGCGCAGCAGCTGCTCGCACACCACCTTGGTGTAACCGTATGGCGAACTGGCGTTGCGGTCCGGCGAGGTCTCGGTCACGGGCAGCTGTTCCGGTTGGCCATAGACGGTGCAACTGGAGGAGAACACCAGCTGCTGGACCCCATGCTGCTGCATCAGGCCCAGCAGCACGGTGAGCGACCCGATGTTGTTGTGGTAGTACTTCAGCGGTTCGGCCACGCTCTCGCCCACCGCCTTGTAGGCTGCAAAATGAATGACACCATGCACCCCTCCCTCCTCGGCGAACACCCGGTCGAAGGCCGCGACATCATTACAGTCGATGCGGTGCAAGCGCACGCTCCGGCCCGTGATGGCGGCAAGGCCGGCCAGCACCCGTTCATCGCTGTTCCGCAGGTCGTCCACGATCACGGGCTCATAGCCTGCCGCAAGGAGCTCCACCACGGTATGTGATCCGATGAACCCGGCGCCGCCGGTGACGATGACCTTTTTCATGTTCGGGGATGACCCGGGCGACCTGCTGCCTGGAGCGCTGCGAAAGTAGCCCTTGAGCGTTGCCTTCATCCGATGCCGCGATTACCGGTCGCACTTCCCATCTTCACACCCCGATCGAGCACATGGCCCTGCAACGTCCCTTCCACTCCCACCTCGCCATCCTGCTGGTGGTGATCACCACTGCGGTGATCAGCGTGCTCGGACCCTGGCGGGGCGATGATGGCGATGGCTGGAAGGAGACCATCCGTAGCGATGCCAAGGGCTATTACGCCTACCTGCAGGCCGTGTTCCTGCGCCACGACCTGGGCAACGAGCCCTACCAATGGGAGTACGTGCGCCACACGCCCACCGGCACGCTGAACAAGTACTTCGCAGGCACCGCAGTGGCCATGTCGCCCTGGTTCGCCATCGGCCATGCCTTGGCACTTACGGACCCCGACGCGCCCCGCGATGGGCTCAGCGAATACGAGATGAAGGCGCTGTTCGTGGGCAGCTGGGTGTACCTCCTGCTCGGTCTGCTGGCCTTGCGGGCACTGTTACTGGGCATGGGCATCCGCGATGCGGTGGTGGCCTGGCTGGTACTGGCCTTCGGTCTCGGGTCCACGCTGCTGCAGCTGGCCGCCTTCCAGCCCGGCTGGTCGCATGTATACAGCTTCTGGACGATCAGCACACTGTTGCTCCTGGTGCATCGCATGGCCATGGGAGCCTCGCTCCGTTGGGCCATCCCCGCTGGTGCCCTGATGGGGCTCATCGTCCTCATCCGACCCGTGAACGCCTTGGTGATCCTGGCCCTTCCCGTGGTGGCGGGCAAAGGCACGCTACCCGTGTTGCAGCGCTGGTGGAAGGAGCGTGCTGTGATGATCATGACACTGCTGGCCGGTGCGCTGATCGCAGGCATCCAGCCCCTGATGTGGTACCTGCAGACCGGGCAGTGGGTGGCCTATGGATACAGCGGCGAAGGCTTCATGTGGGACCGGCCCGAGGTGGTCAAGGTCCTCTTCGGATTCCGGCGCGGGCTCTTCCTGTGGACACCGGTGCTGTTGCTCTCCGCCGCGGGCACCGTACTGCTGTGGCGCTGGGACCGACAACGGGCGGCCTGGCTCCTGCTCTACTGGGCGGCCAACACCTACGTCATCAGCAGTTGGTGGATCTGGTACTACGGCAGCGGGTTCGGCAGCCGCGTCTTCGTGGACCACTACCCGGTGCTGGCCATTCCCTTGGCCCTGCTGCTGCAGCGTGCCAGTGGCCGTTGGTGGGTCGCTGCCCGGGTGTTCATCACCCTGTGCATCGGCCTGCACCTCTTCCAGTTGTGGCAATACCACCGGAACATCCTGCACCACGAGTGCATGGACCGCGCCAAGTACGTGTGGGCCTTCGGGCGCTGCGCCGAAGAGGACCGCGGACAGCTGGGGGGCAACTACCAGGAGGCCCCCTTCCACCCCAAGGGCATGGAGGTCTTCATCGAGGAAAGCTGCGACCTGGACAACGCCTGCACCTACTGGGGTGGCGGCAAGGTGATGCCCCATCCGCGTGCCTTCTCCGGTGAACGGGTCTGCGTGTACGATGAAGAGAACGAGTTCGGGATCACCTTCGAAGTGCCGCCCGGGGTGCTGCCTGCAGGCCGTGCCCTCTTCCTGGAAGTGGGCTACCAACGCTACGAAGCGAAGGCCGGTGACAGTCGGCATTGCCTGGGCATCACCTCGGTGCAGGGCCCGGACCGCCCACCCTCATACTACGAGCCCTTCCCCATCAACCCGCTGCCCGGCGCGCAGGACGATCGGTGGCAGCAGATCGAATACCGCATCCCGGTGCCCCCCTTGGAGGCCGATGAGACCCTGAAGTTCTACCTCTGGAACAAGGACCTGAAGGCCCGGCTCCTGGTGGACGATGTGTTCATGCGGGTGAGCGCGGCGCGGCCCTACTGAGGGGGCGTTCCTCTTCGAGAACTTGGCCGCTCTCGTTCACGTTCGGCGAGCTTCGGCATAGCTCGAGGCCTTTTCCGTTGCAAGGATCACCAACATGGTGGGCTGCGGCCACCGAAGTCCGCCTAAAGATCCGCCTTCGCAGAAGCTTCGGCGGACGAAAGCCCGACTTCGCCGAGGCTACGTCGGGCGCTGTGGGCCCAGCAGGATTTGAACCTGCGACCAAGGGATTATGAGTCCCCTGCTCTGACCGCTGAGCTATAGGCCCCTTGCTCATGTAAGAACTACAAGCAACGCGCGAATGTAGCAGTATGGATACCTTCGGTCCATGCGTCGTTCAGTATTCCTGCTGCTTGCTGCACTGATCTTGTCCTGTCCTTCCATGGCACAGGGCCTGCAACAAGCCTTGGAGACCATCGGTGACCAACGCGGGTGCATCGGTATCAGCGTGGTCACCACCTGTGCCGACCAAGTGCTCCAGGTGGCCCATACAGGCCAGCGCGACCTGGCCGCTGCATTGCCGGTGAACGATGACACCCGCTACAGGGTGGCCTCCATCAGCAAGCTCGTCACCGCCATCGGCCTCATGCGACTATACGAACAAGGCGCGTTCGCACTGGACGCTGACGTGAGCGTTGCACTGGGCTTCAGCCTGCGGAACCCGGCATACCCGAACACCCCCATCACCTACCGCATGCTCCTGGCGCACCGCAGCAGCCTGCAGGATGGCACCGGGTACGACACGTTCCTCTCAGCCACCTATGCCGGCACGCCGCCACCACACATCCAACAGCTCACGAGCAATGGCGGCACCTGGTACACTCCCAACCTCTGGCGCACCGAACCACCCGGCACCTGGTTCATGTACAGCAACCTCAACTATGGCATCATCGGCACGCTCATCGAACGCCTGAGCGGGCAACGCTTCGACCAATTCATGCGCCAACAGGTGCTCCTGCCCATGGGCATCAATGGATCCTACAACATCCAGGACCTTGATGATGTGACCGACCTGGCCTTGCTCTACCGGAACAATGTTCCACAAGCCGATGACCTGGGTGGCGTAATGCCCGTGGCGCCCGATCTCTCTACCTATACCATCGGAACCAATGGGCTCTACTTCGCTCCCCAAGGCGGCCTCAGGGCCAGCGCCTTGGAAATGGCCCGGGTGCTCCTGTTCATCAACGGGCAGGGTACCGTGCAAGGAACCACCGTGCTCCAACCTGATACCTGGAACACCATGGCCGCCGATGCCTGGACCTGGAACGGCAGCAATGGCGACAACTATTTCGGACTGTTCCGTTCGTGGGGTCTGGGGGTCCAACGCATCACTGCTCAGCCCGGTGGTGATCTCGTGTTCCCCAACACCTTTATGGTCGGCCATGCCGGCGAAGCCTATGGACTGCTCAGCGACCTGTACTTCGACCCCGTTACGGGTCATGGTCTGGTCTTCATCACCAATGGGTACGAACCGGGCAACAACTACACCTTCGGTACCAACAGCGCATTCTATCAGGTGGAGGAGGAGGTGTTCGCCGCCATTGCCACGCACAGCCTGCCCCTTTGCCTGAGCACGGACCTTTCCGAAACCAGTCCACCCCCACGCATCATTGTGCGCGAACGCCATGTGGAATGGACACCTGAACAGCCCGCATCCGTCGAAGTGTTCGATGCCCTCGGCCGTTGGCTGCAACAGGGTCCTCTGCTTCCCGGAAAGCCCTGGACACCGCGTGCCCATCATCTGGTACACCTGCGCATCACCGACCACCGCGGCACCACCCACCACCTCACACTGCCCTGAGCGCGATACCTTCGCGCGCCGTGGAACAGCACTACGACACCCTCCTCCTCGACCTCGGCGGCGTGCTCATCGATGTGGATTACCACGCTTCGGCCCGCGCCTTCCATGCCCTGGGCTTCGAGGATTTCGATGCGCTGTACAGCAAGGCCAAACAGGACCACCTGTTCGATGGCCTGGAGACCGGCGAGCTCAGCCCGGCCCAGTTCCGTGACCGGATCCGCCAGATCTTCCGTCCCGACATCACGGACCGCGAGATCGATGCCTGCTGGAACGCCATGCTCGGCACCATATCGGCCGAACGAATCGCGCTGGTGGAACGGCTGAGGGACCACTACCAGGTGCTCCTGCTCAGCAACACCAACGCCATCCATGTACCGGCCTTCGAGGCCATCGTGGCGCGCGACAACGGCATCACCGACTTCAAGGGCCTGTTCCATGGCGCCTACTACAGCTGTGAGATCGGGTTGCGCAAGCCCCACCCCGAAGCGTTCCATCATGTGCTGGAACGCCACGGTGCCGATCCGGCGCGCACACTGTTCATCGACGACAGCATCCAGCATGTGGTGGGCGCGCGCAGCGCCGGGCTGCACGCCGAGCATCTGGAGTTGGAAAAGGAGGATGTGGTGGCGATGGTGAAGCGCCTGGGGCTGCTGGCTTAGAAGCGATCAGGCCTTCTTCCTCGGTCGCTTCGCCTTGGGAAAGGGCAAAGTGCTGGCCATGCTCAGCAGCATTCCAGGGAGATCCCGGTCACCGGTGATCACCTCCTCAGAGACCAGGAAATGATCCCTTGAACCTGGATAGGCCGGTGCACGATCGGTGCGGCCCTCCAACGCAGCGCTCTCCGGCATGATCTTCACAAAGAGCTGGTCGTCGCAGATCAGGCCCACCACTTTACCATCCGCATACAGGGCATACTCCCCGAACATGGACCTCACCGTGAAGCGATCGGCATGACCCAGATGTTCCAGGATGAACGCCATGGTGTTCTTGCTGCTGGCCATGGCTCAGACGATCTCCTGGCACAGCTCCACCAGCACCCCGCCGGCGCTCTTGGGGTGCACGAAGCATACCAGCTTGTTGTCCGCCCCGCGCTTGGGCTCCTCGTTCAGCAGGATGAAGCCTTCGGCCCGCAAGCGTTCCATCTCCGCATGGATGTCCGCCACTTCGAAGGCGATGTGGTGGATGCCCTCGCCCCGCTTCTCGATGGCCTTCGCAATGGGTCCATCCGGCCGCGTGCTCTCCAGCAGTTCGATCTTGTTCGGACCGGTGCGGAAGAAGGAGGTCATCACCCCTTCGCTCTCCACCGCTTCACGCTTGTAGGGTCCCTCTCCCAGTAGCCTGGTGTAGAGCGCCTCGGCGGTGTTCAGGTCCTTCACGGCAATGCCGATGTGCTCGATGCGGATCAGGTGTTCCATGGGCGCAAGTTCAGCATCGGCAGGGCCATCCCCAAACGAAAAGCCCTCCGCCAGGGAGGGCTTTCGAAAGTCGGGGACGGTGCGATCAACGCTTGATGAAGGTCTCGCCCGTCTTGTTGTCGTAGTTCAGGTAGTACATGTCCTTTTTCAAGGTGCTCACATCGATGCTGTTGCCGTAACCGCGCTTCACGATGTTGCCGTACTGGTCGTAGATCTCATAGAGCGTGTTGGCGCTGAAAGTGATCACGTCCTTCGGTTTCACGGGGCTCCAGGTGACGATGGCCACGCTGGGGTCCACATACTTCACGGATTCGCTGTAGCGGGACTTCTTCGTGAGGTCCACCTGCTTCAAGCGGTAGATGTTCTCGCCGTAGTGCGGGGTCACCTTGAAGCTGTAGCTGTGCTCGCCGGGGCGGCCATTGCCCATCACCTCGCCCACCTTCACCCACTTGTTCCAACGCTTCTGCTCCACGACAAAGGGCAGCTCGCCCGTCTCATTCGTGGTGGTCCAGGTGAAGGTTCCATCTGCGGCGATGGATTGTTTCACGATATCGAAGGTGCTGCGTGGCTTGAGCACTTCGGGGTTCAGCACCACGGGCGTGCAGCCATCTTTGTGCTTGATCTTCACCACTACGGCATCGCCCAACTTCAGGCCGAAGTTGTTCATGTCCACCTCGAAGGCGCTGGAGTTGATCTCGTCCGTCGCGATCTGGTCATTCACCGTGACCTCGAACACGCAGAAGCCCACACCCGCTTCGGAGAAGGGGTTCTGGATGAAGAGGTTCTTGCCCTGAAAGTGGCCTTCGACCACGATCGTTCCGGCAAAAGCTGGCAGACTCAGAACGGCAACGAGGACGGTTTGGAGCAGACGCATGGCGTAATGGTGTCTCAATAGCCTGCAATGATACGACACACAAGGCGGTTTTCCCAGCGACATTGCGCGTGTGCAAGCGCGTGGGTCGAACAGGTTGAGCCGCACCCCTTTGGGGACGCCAAGTAGCTCAATGGGAGAAGGCCTTCACACCGGCCTCCACCGCCACTTCCAGATGGTTCTCGGCCGGTGGGATGGGGCAGCTGTAGCGCCCTCCGTAAGCGCAATACGGGTTGTACGCCCGGTTGAAGTCCAACTCCACCTCATGGCCGAGCGGGCCGGTGAGTTCCAGGTAGCGACCACCACCGTACGTGCTCTCCCCATTGGTGGCGTCCGTGAAGGGCACAAAGAGGTAATTGGTGTACTCCGCGCGTTTACTCAGCTCGATGTTGCGGTACACGGTGAGCCGTTCCTTCCTCCCGAGCACGGCGAAGCTCAGTTCCCCCACCACTTCATACTGCGGCAGGCGATCGGTGGTGGTCTTCATCCCGAAGGCCTTCCCCTTGCGGGCACGGAAGCGCGCGGTGACCCGGTAACGCACGTCGGGTGCGAAGCGCTCCAACTCGACGAAGTGTTCCCGGTCCTCGGGACGCAGCGGTGTATGGGCCGTGTCCCGGTACTCCGTGTTGATCCGGCCCCAGTAGGACTGCAGGCTGTCCAGCCACAAGGCGTCCGGTGTCTGGCACCTGCCCGTCAAGGTCGCCAATAGGGACAGCAACAGGACCGACCAGCGCATCAAACCGGCTGTTGTACGGCCACCGAGGCGCTCATCCGGGCCACATCGGCCTCATTGAAACGCCCGCCCGGGGCATCCTGCATCACGAAGGTGCGGTCGTTCACCCGAATGACGCGGTAGAAGTGCACGAACACCAGGTCCTCATCGGGGAACTGCGAGCGGTAGACCAGCAGCTCGGGGCTCTCGCGGATCACGGTATGCTTTTGCAGCATGTCGCGCTCCAGGTCGGCCATCAAACGCACCAGATCGGCAGGCTCCTCAGCAATGGTCACGGCAAAGCCCTCACCGGCACGCACCTCCAACCAGCCGAACTCCTCGTTCCAGCGCACCTGGGCACTGTCCACCCCCAGGGTCGCCAGATCACCGAGGTCGAGCTGCAGCGGAACATCGAAGGACGCCAGGTCCACGGTGTAGCTTGCAATGCTGGTGCTGTCCGCCGCCATCTGCTGTTCGGCCGCCTCCTTCTTGCCATCGCCACAGGCGGCGAGCATCACGAAGGAACTGATCAAAAGAAGGTGCTTCATGGTCCCAAATGTAACCGCTGCCCTGTTCCTCACTCTTCCACCTTCACCCGCACTTCGTCGGAAAGCTCCAGCGCGGTGGCGTACTGCCCGATGTCGGAGAGCGAGTCGATGCGGCCCCAACGGGGATCGCTGGTCTGGTGGGATGTGTTCACTGAGGTACGGTCGGTGGCGCAGGCAGCGAGCAGAGCGGCGATGAGCAGGAGCCCGAGGGCGGATCGATGAATGGACATGAAGGGCGGATTCCGGGAACAAAGGTGCAGCGGCTGGCCCAGCATCCAACGGCATGCCACGCCCTTTCCTGCGATCTTCGCAACGCCCATGCTGCCCGATCCACAGCCCTTCCTCCACCAGCTCTTTGAGGCGCTCGACCGCCACCGCATCCCCGTGGATCACCTGCAGCTGGACCACCTGTGCTATCGCGTGGCGGATCTTGGTCGTTATGCCGTGATGAAGCAGGTGCTGGCGGAACAGGGCACCCTGCTCGCGGAAAGCACCATCGGGGGGCGGCACATCGCCACCTACCGACTGCATCACCCCATCGTTCGGGGGCAGCGGCACATCGCCTTGGTGGAACTGCCGGCACCCAAGGCGGACAGCCCCTATCCCGAAGGCTGGGAGCACGCCGAGTTCGTGGTGCCCGGTTCCTTGCTGGCGTTCACGCAAGAACATCCTCACCCGGACTGGGACCTCCGCGCGCTGGACAAGGCGATCAATGCCGATGTACGCCTGCCCTTGGGAACCATCAGCGTGAAGTTCCATCAACGGGCACTGGACGTTGTGATCGCAGAGGAACAACGAAGCGCCGGGGAGAACCGCCCGCGCTAACGTCCAGCGAACACCCGGTCGTGCGCCACCTCGGAGTCCAGCGGCATGCCCCGGAACAGGTGATCGGCCAGGTGCTGCGAACACCATGGGGCCAGCAGCACGCCGCGTGAACCCAGGCCATTGAACAGCGCCTCGTGCACAGCGGTGATGCCCAGGATCGGACGACGGTC
>CAMCAZ010000039.1 GCA_945872795.1 Chryseobacterium gleum | reverse complement strand
GTGGCCCTGGGCACGGACTTCCCGGTGGAAGGCATCGACCCGCTGCAGACCTTCCGCAGCGCCGTGCTGCGCCAGGATGCGCAGGGCTGGCCGGATGGAGGCTATCATCCGGAGAATGCCCTTAGCCCAGCGGATGCCTTGAAGGGAATGACGATCTGGAACGCGCTGGCCAGCTTCACCGAAAAGGACCTGGGCAGCCTGGAGCCGGGCAAGTTCGCGGACTTCGTGATCGTGGACCAGGACCTGCACCGTGCAACACCGGAAGCCCTGAGGAAGGCACGCGTCCGGGAGACCTACCTGCACGGCGAAAAGGTCTACTGATGGTTCATCGACCGATACTCGGCAGGCCTCCTTTTGAGCCGATCTGTGTCTTGCACTAAAACAACAGCACATGGGCGCCCAGCGCGGGATGCGGTTCAGTTGCGATCAGAACTGGGAGGCCATGCAGGCCCGCGGCGCCGACCGGTTCTGCGACCGCTGTGCCAAGCCGGTCCTCGACCTGACCCAAGTGGGGCGTGAGGAATTACGGGCGCGCTATGCCGTGGCACCGGACACCTGCGGCCGCTTCACGCTGGAGCAGGTGGAACCCGACCTGACCCCACTGCCCGCGGTATCGCAGCACATGCTGAACAGTGCCCTTGCCGCATTGACCGCCTTGACGTTGCAGACCGCTTACGCCCAGGGTACGACCACGCCAGCACCCGCCACGGAGCAGAGAATTGGTGAGCGCTCAGTGGAACAGGGCAAGTCCGTTGAAGTGTGGGAGCGTTGTTGGGTCGAAAAGAGCGTTGAACCCGCTGCCACCGTCGCACCGGCCGCGCCCCGAGTGCGCTACTACTGGTCCAAGCGCTTTCCTTTCGTGCACAAGCGCCGCCAGTTCCGTTTCATCGGATGTCCGTCGTTCTGACGACGCTTCAACGCACCACCTCCAGCACCCGCTCGATCTGGAGCATGTGCCGTTGTTGGTGCGCGATGGGGAAGCGGAACGCGTCGCCCACCTTGAACCTGAGTATCGGCCCTAGAGTGCTGGTCACCTTCTCACCTTCCAACCCGCGGGTCCGTGCACGCTCCAAAAGGCCGATGAAGCTGTGACACATGGCTTCGAATTCGTTCAGCGCCTTCATCCCGGTCGTTGACACGTTGCGCGGCTCGAACATGGCCATGGTCTTCATGCGCCAACTGATGCTGCCATCGGCTTTGGGGTCCATGGCCTTGGTACTGAAGTCTCCCCAGCGGCCTGGCGTGAACGCGGTGCGAAAAAGCAGCCCGTTGTTCTCGTCGGCGTAGAGCCTTTGCAGTATTCCGAGGTAATGGCCACTGCTCAGGTTCATATGCTGAAGCACCTCCATCACGCTCCAACGATCGGGTGTCGGTCGTTCATGCAATGTCGCCTCAGGCAATTCCCGCAATTCGGAACAACGCAGGAGCTGTCGGCGCAGTTCCCCTTGAAGTGTGTCGATCAGACTTCGTGTATCAAGCGTTTCCATGGTCGCGAAACTACCGGGGCGCCAGGCCGCAGGCGCTTGATCTGGGTCAAGAACGCATCAAAGCACCCGTGCCCGCACACGGCTGAACGTCTCGGGTGTCATGCGGAGGTAACTCGCGATGTCCTTCTGCGGGACCAACTGCAACAGGTGCGGGCTGCGCTTGAGAAGGCTGCGGTAACGCTGCTCCGCAGGGAGGGTGAGCTGCTCGATCTCACGCGTCGCACGGCCCTGGATCAGTTCCTCCACGATGAGGCGCCCCCAGCGGTCCATGGCAGGTACGCGGTCATACAGACGCAGCAGGTCGATCCGTTCGATGCCCACCAGAACACTGTCCGTCATGGCCTGCACCTGGAAGCGACCGGGACGCTGGCCCAGGAAGGAGTCGAAATCACCGCTCCAACTGTTTCCGTACGCAAAACCGAGGCAATGTTCGTTGCCATCGTGTTCATGGCACAACCGTTGCACCCCTTGTTCCACGATGTAGGCCCGGGTCTCCACACGGCCGACTTGCGAGATATGGTCACCCTTTGCGAACGAATAACGCTTCCAGCAAGGCTACACCTCTGCCCATTCGGCATCGGTCAGCTTCACGTAGCGTTCGATGGTGGCACGCACCAGGTCCATGACCGTAAAGTTACCGGGAGGCCGGTTCTGCGATAAATTCACGGCCCGATGGACATGCCTTCGCAGAGCGGGATGCACAACACGTGCACCCTGGTGAATATCCTGGGCACCAGCGTGAGACCCGGTGAGCGCCATGTGCTGGACCTTCAGGTTGCGCGCCTTTACACCCGCACCAGTGTGGAGATCCCCGTGGTGGTGCAGCGTGGCCTGGAAGAAGGACCTGTGCTGTTGTTGCTCGCGGGCGTGCACGGCGATGAGGTGAACGGGATCGAGACGGTGCGAAGGATCCTGGAGGACCTGAAGCTTCAGCCGCTCGCGCGCGGCACCGTGGTGGCGATCCCCGTATTGAACGTGTTCGGTTTCCTGGCCATGAAACGGGAGCTTCCCGACGGTCGTGACCTGAACCGCTTCTTCCCGGGCTCTCCGAACGGGTCCCTGGCGAGCCGATTGGCGCATGCCTTGGTGACCGAAGTGCTGCCCGCCGTGGATGTGGTGATCGACCTGCATTCCGGTTCGGACCAGCGCCACAACCACCCCCACCTGCGCTACACCAGTGATGATGAGCGCTCCCTGGAGATCGCCCAGGCCTTCGACCCGCCCTTGATCCTGAAGGCGGCCATCCGCGAACGGTCCTTACGGGCCCACATGAACAAGCTGGGGCGCAGCTATGTGCTCTTCGAGGGCGGCAAGGCACGCAGTTTGGACGACGATGCCATCCGTGAAGCGCACCGGGGCGTCACCCGCGTCATGGAACACCTCGGGCTTTGGAAAGGCATGTCCGATACGCTGCGTGGCCCCTCCCATCTGAGCTCTTCCAAGTGGGTGCGCGCACCGATGGCCGGCCTGTTCCACCCCATCATGGAGAACGGCTCGGAACTGGAGAAGGGTATGGTGCTGGGACTGATCGCGGACCCTTACGGCGACCACAGCAAACAGGTGAAGGCCCCGTTCGGCGGTCACATCATCTGCGTGAACACGGCACCTGTGGTGAACCAGGGGGATGCCCTTTTCCACCTTGGCCTGCCCTGACCCCTTGGGCATGATCCCAACCAAGCGCATCACCGACCTGCTCCGTTTCGACCGGCCGTTCAACATGGAGGAAAAGATGATCCTGCGCGATCACCTGGCCTTGGAGCGCACGTGTTGGCCAACGAGCGCACCGTCCTGGCCTACACCCGCTCCTCCTGCTACCTGGTGATCGGCGGGCTGGCCCTGGTCCAGTTGGAAGGGCACGGCGACCTGCTCTGGGTGGGCCTGCTCTCGCTGGTGTTGTCCGCAGCCTTTCTGGTCATCGGCATCGTGCGCTTCATGGGATTGAAGCACCAGCTGAAAGGATCCTATCGCCCCTTTGAGGAGATCTCTTCCGGCGCGGATAAAGGTGGTTAGCGCTGCTTGATGAAGCGCCCGTTCCACTCGGGTCCATCACCCAGCACCCGCAAGGTGTAAGCACCGGGTGCCAAGCCATCCAGAGAGAGGACGTGCTCTGAAGACTGACCGAGGGGGAAGCGGGCCACCACGCGACCGAGGTCGTCGATCACCAAGGCGTTGTTACGGAGTACGCCACCGGGGGGCACACGCAACATCAGCACATCGCTCGCCGGTGAGGGCCAGATGGCCGGCTGCACAGCACCCGGGCCGTCCACATCGGTGATGATGATCACGATGGCTTCGCTCGCGGCGCTGCAGTCGAACTCGTTGGTGACCACCACATGATAGGAACCGCCGGTCACGGCATCATAGGACTGCTCTATGGCACCATCGATGGGCTCGCCGTTGAGGTACCATTGGTAGCTGAACGCCGGGCTGCTCGTGAGCAGTGTGGCGTCCTGTCCGATCACGGGCACTGCGGGCGTCGGGATGGTGGACAGCTGCAGCGTATCACTGCCGCCCACACAACCGGAGACACTGGTCATCCACACACTGACCTGTTCCACTGATCCAACCACGATGGAGGGCGTTGTGGCCCCGTTGCTCCAGACGTAGGAGGCCATCCCTTCGGCGGCGCTCACCTGCACCTGTTCCCCCTCACAGAACGGGACCGGACCATCCACGAGCAGCGCGGTGGGTGGATTGCTCAGGCTCAGCGCAGCGAAGGCATCAAGCTTGCCCAGTCCCCAGCGGTCGTTGGGTACGGTGCCTGTGAACGCATCGGTGACCGCTGTGGCAAGGATGGCCTGCTTCACCTCGTCGGCGGTCGCATTGGGGCACTTCTCAAAATACAGGGCCATGGTACCGGCCACCACGGGTGATGCGGCGGATGTGCCTCCCCCTCGGATGTGCCAGCCACCCGCATCCACAGTGGTGCCACCGTTGGCGATGCTGGCCTGCAGGTCGACCAGTGGCGGCGCCGCGAAAATGATGCTCCCCGTGGACGCGATCTCGGGCTTCATCAGGCCATTGCGCGCAGGGCCGGAACTGGATGGTCCTGCGATGCTGTCCTCCACGCCGGTGACGGTCTGTGGGTTCCCTACGTAGTCGATATAGGAGGTCTCGTTCTGGTAGTTCGCCACGGTCATCACATGGGGGGAACAGGCCCAGGAATCCACGATGTGCTGGTTCCTATCGGGCACCACATAGTGGATGGCCGTGGGCACCTGCGCCACGCTCGGGGCGACGGCATCCATGGTCGAATAGCCGAAATTGCTCGAGCTCCAGATATCGAACATCCCGCTCCCCGTGGTCATGAAACGGAACCGGTAGGTGACGGAATCCGGCTCCTGCATGTGTACCTGCAACTGGTACTGGTCGCCACGTTGGATGGCGTACAGGTCCACGATGCCGAGACGGTTACCGCTCAGGCTCCACAAGGTGTCGGTCACCACGGTACCCAGCGCATCGGCCACTGTGTGAAAGGGCGTCCTGCCCCTGAAGCGGAGCGTGGAGTTCCGGTCGGCCCCGACGGCGAACTCCACGTTCTGGAAGTCCTCCACATCGGCCCACAGCTCGAAGTACACGGCAGGGTAGCCCAGAAGACTGTTGGCATTGCGGCGGAACCAGGTCCAGCTCGTATCGCTGTCAACCATGGTGCGCAGGTGATAGGGCGCCAGTTCGTTGCTGTTGCCTGCTGCACAGACCATGGCGCGACCACCTTGCTCCAGGAGCAGATCGTCGATGAAGAGGGCCGCCGCATCCAGGCCATCATGCGAACCGAAGTAGGTGCCCAGGCTGGCGTTGATCACCGCGGGGCGGCCCATGGCCTCGGCCTGATCAAAGATGTATTGCACCCCATCGGCCACCACGCTGCGCCAGTTGGGTGCATTGAAGCGGCTGGACACCACGATGTAATCCGCGTCAGGGGCCACGCCCTTGTGGCGACCATTGGCCAGACCGTTCCCTGCGGCAATACTGCTCACCGAAGTGCCGTGCCCATAATAGCCGGGCTGGTCCACAGAGGTCATCAGCCCCTGGTTGATCTGCGTACTGTCCCACACCTGACCGTAGCCATAGGGTTCGGGCGTCGACGCGGCATTATAAGGCAGGGTCTGATCCCAGTACTTGAGGATCCGCGTTCGGCCGTCGGCATGTTGCATATCGGGATGCTGGAAGTCCATGCCGGAGTCGATGATGCCCATGATCACACCATCACCGGTGTACCCGTCGGGGAGCGGTGCCAGACCTGCATGGATCTCATTGATGCGGTTCTTCACCCGCATGGAGTCGTTCAAGGCATAACCCTTGTCGAGCGAAAACTCGAAGAAACCGACCGCGGGTTCAGCGGCCAGTGCCTGCAGCCTTCCGACCGGGATCCGCGCACTGATCAGGCCTTCGCGGCTCAGCTTCACCCGGCCGCCATGGGCCAGTACCGCAACGGCCACCTCCTCCTTGGGGCCATGGATGAACACGTCCACCTCCGTATCCGGTGAATGTGCCTGTTTCAGGAAGGCCTTCAAGGGGAAACCCATCTTCTCCCGGACCTGGGCATGACCGACCAGGGCAAGCAGGAACAGGGCCGGAAGGAGCGAGCGTCGAAGTGCGTTCATGATCTCAAAGTTAATCCGTGTTCGGTCCAAGCATCGTGTCATGGTCCGGTAGTGCCGGCAGAAAATCCACCCGGCCGGTGACATGGTCCACCCGGCAGCAGTAGTGCTGGAAACCGTTCGTCACGAGGAGATAGGGAACCCTGAACACGGTATTATAACGCCCGGCCTGCTCGAACGTTCGCTGGGTGATGGGCACCGAGGGTGCCTTGCATTCCACGAGTGCGAGCGGACCGCCGTCAGGACCGTGCAGGACGATGTCGGCGCGCTGCGAAAGGCCGTTGAGGCGCAGCCCATGCTCCACGATGATCCGCCCCGCAGGCCATCGCAGGTCGATGATCAGGTGGTTGAGGAAGTGCTGCCGCACCCATTCCTCGGGCGTGAGGGCCACCCAGCGGCGGCGAAGGGGATCGAAGACCTGAGGACCAGCGGCGTCGTGCTTAGTTTTGACGCCGTGGTCCGGTAAGGCAAGAACCTGTATCCCGGTCTCCATATCCCACAAAGGTGCATACCAAGGAAGACATCGTGAAGAATTGGCTCCCCCGGTACACCGGATTGGCGCTGGAAGACTTCAAGCCGCACATCCTGCTCACCAACTTCGACAACTACCTGGACATCTTCTGCCAGTTGACCGGAGCCACCATGCCGGTGAAGGAGAAGGCCATGAAAGTCGCGATCGCGGAGGACATGGTGATGATCAACTTCGGCATGGGGAGCCCGAACGCGGCCACGCTGATGGACCTGTTGAGCGCCATCGACCCCAAGGCGGTCCTTTTCCTGGGCAAGTGCGGCGGACTCAAGAAGAAGAACAGCCTGGGCGACCTGATCCTGCCCATTGCCGCGATCCGTGGAGAGGGTACCAGCAACGATTACTTCCCGCCGGAAGTGCCTGCTTTGCCGAGCTTCATGATACACCGGGCGGTGAGCGGTGCCATCCGCGACATGGAACTGGACTACTGGAGCGGGACCGTGTACACCACCAACCGCAGAGTATGGGAGCATGACGAGGCCTTCAAGGAACACCTGCGGGCCATCCGCTGCATGGCCATCGACATGGAGACCGCCACCCTGTTCATGACCGGTTTCGCCAACGGCATTCCCACCGGTGCCCTGCTGCTCGTGAGCGACCAGCCCATGGTACCCTGGGGCGTGAAGACCAGTGCGAGCGATGCGAAGGTCACGGGCTCCTTCGTGGAGACCCACATCCGGGTGGGGATCGAAGCCCTACGCGAGATCATCAACGAAGGCCGGTCGGTGAAACACCTGCGGTTCGAATGAGCGTGGTGGACGATTACAGGAAGCTGATGCTGGAGGTGCGCGCAGGTACCTTCAGGCCCGTGTACCTCCTCCATGGCGAGGAGAGCTTCTTCATCGATCGTCTGGCCGAGGAGATCGAGCACCTCGCCGTGGCCGACCACGAGCGGGACTTCAACCAGAGCATCCTGTATGGCCGTGACGTGAGCCACGACATGGTGAAGGACGCCTGCCTGCGATTCCCGATGATGGCGGAGCGCCAGGTGGTGATCGTGCGGGAGCTGCAGAACTGGCGCATCGACGAGGTGGAGAAGCTGGAGCCGTACCTGGTCAAGCCCACCCCGACCACGGTGCTGGTGCTGTGCTACAAACACAAGAAGGTGGATGGCCGGAAGGGCATCCTGAAAGCCGTGCAGAAAGGCGGTGGCGCGGTGTTCCTGAGCGAGAAGGTGCGGGACGAGAAGCTGCCCGACGTGCTGATCAGCTTCGCCAAGAACCAGAAGCGGCGACTGGGCCAGGCCGAGGCCCAACTACTGGCCACCCACCTGGGCAGCGACCTGGCCAAGGCGGTGAAGGAGGTGGAGAAATTGTGCCTGGTGACCGACGAAGGGGGCACCATCACAAGCGACCACATCCAACGTTTCGTGGGGATCAGCAAGGACTACAACATCTTCGAGCTGCAGAACGCCATCGGTACGCGCAACGCGGCGAAGGCCCACCAGATCGCCGCACATTTCGCGGCGGACCCCAAGGACAATCCGCTTCCGGTGACCCTGGGCTTCCTCAATACCTATTTCAGCAAACTGGCCATGGTGCACACCCTGAGCAACCAGCCGCCGCAGGAAATGGCCGGTGCCCTGAAGGTGAGCCCCTACTTCGTGAAGGACTATGTGACCCAATCGCGGAACTACTCCCTGGCGAAGTTGGTGGAGATCCAGCGGCACCTGCGCCAATGCGATCTGCGCAGCAAGGGTGTGGGCGGTGACGGCAGCGACCATGGGGAGCTCCTGCGCGAGCTGCTGGCGAAGGTCATGTCCTGAAAGCCCGCTGAAGCAGCCAAGGGTCCCAACGGGCCATGGAACGGTGGCCCTGCCGTTAAAAGGGTTCCGCTACCTTAGCGGCCCTGCCAGGAACTTTCCATGAAGCCGAACTTGCTACGCTGCTCCCTCATTGCGGTCTTACTTCTGCTCACTACCGCAGCGCGGGCGCAGACCGGCACCATCCGTGGCTTTGTTTACGACAAGGCCACCGGCGAGCCCGTCATTTTCACCAACGTGATCCTGAAGGGCACCACCACCGGTGCCGCCACGGATGTGAACGGGTACTATTCCATCAGCAAGATCGCCCCGGGCACCTACACCCTGATGGTGACCTACCTGGGCTATGACACCCTGACGAAGGTCGTGAGCGTGGCGCGTGACCAGATCATCACTGAGAAGCTATTCCTCAACAAGAGCGCCATCCAGATGCGGGAGTTCGAGGTTTCCGGCGAAAAGCAGGAGGCCCAGAACCAAGTGCGCATGGGCGTCACCAAGCTCACTCCCAAGCAGATCGAACGCATGCCTTCCATCGGTGGCGAGGCCGACCTGGCGCAGTACCTGCAGGTTGTGCCGGGTGTGATCTTTACCGGTGACCAGGGAGGCCAGTTGTATGTGCGTGGCGGCTCACCGATCATGAACAAGGTGATGATGGACGGCATGGTGCTATACAACCCCTTCCACAGCATCGGCCTCTTCAGCGTGTTCGACAACGACATCATCCGCAACGCGGACATCTATACCGCGGGCTTCAATGCCGAGCACGGCGGGCGCGTGAGCTCCGTGATGGACATCACCACCAGAGATGGCAACAAGACCCGGCTCAGCGGCAAGGTGGGTGCCAGCACATTCGCAGCCAAGGCGCTGCTCGAAGGACCGATCAAGAAACAGACCGAGCCCGGCGCGGGGTCGTCATCCTACCTGCTCAATTTCCGGCACAGCTACCTGGATGAGAGCAGCAAGGTCTTTTACAATTATGTGGATACGGCCGGCCTACCCTTCGCCTTCACCGACCTCTATGGCAAGGTGTCGTTCAATGGCGCCAACGGGAGCAAGTTCAACCTCTTCGGCTTCAACTTCAACGATGCCGTGAACTACCAGGGCGTCAGCGACCTGAGCTGGAAGAACTGGGGCGTGGGCTCCAACTTCGTGCTCGTCCCATCGGGCTCTGCCGTGCTTATCGACGGTGTATTCTCCTTCAGCGACTACGGCATCTCGCTGATCGAGGCCGGTCTGGAGCCGCGCACCAGCGACATCAGCAGCTTCAACGGCGGCCTGAACTTCAAACTGTTCATGGGCGAGGACGAAGCCCGCTACGGTGTGGAGATCCTTGGGTTCCGCACCAACTTCAGCTTCTACAACAGCGTGGGTACGAAGTATGAGCAGGAGCAGAACACCTCGGAGATCGCGGGGTATTTCAGCTACCGGAAGAAGTTTGGCAACGTGATCATCGATCCGGGATTGCGCCTGCACTATTATGCGTCGCTCTCCGTGGCCAACATCGAACCCCGGATCGGTGCCAAGTGGAACATCAGCGATGACCTGCGCTTCAAGGTGGCCGCCGGTCGCTACAGCCAGAACCTGGTGGCCGCCAACAGCGACCGCGACGTGGTGAACCTGTTCTACGGATTCCTGTCCGCACCGGAGAACCTGCCCAAGACCGTTACCCTGCCGAACGGCGATGTGCGCGACGTCAAAGATCCGTTGCAGCGCGCCAACCATTATGTGGCCGGGGTGGAGTATGACCTGACCAACGATCTGACCGCCAACTTCGAGGTGTACTTCAAGGATTTCCGCCAGGTGACCAACCTGAACCGCAACAAGCTCTTCAACGACACGCCCGAGTTCGCCGACCAACCCGATGAACTGAAGAAGGACTTCATCGTGGAGACCGGCAAGGCCTACGGTGCCGACCTGCAACTGAAGTACGAGAGGGACCGCCTTTCCGTGTGGACGGTTTACAGCTACACCTATGTGGACCGTTTCGACGGGGTGCAGGAGTACAACCCGGTGTGGGACCGCCGGCATAACGTGAACTTCGTCACGAGCTACAATTTCGGCAAGTTCGATTCATGGCGGGTGAACGCGCGCTGGAACTTCGGGTCGGGCTTCCCCTTCACCCAGACCCAGGGCTTCTATGGCTCGATCCCGTTCAATGGCGATGTGAACACGGACTACACCACCAGCAACGCCGACCTGGCCACCATCTTCGGTCCGCTGAACCAGGGCCGGCTGCCCACCTACCATCGCCTGGACCTGGGTGTCACCAAGGTGTGGAAGTTCGACGAGCACAAGGTGCTGGAATTGGACATGAGCCTGACCAACGCTTATGACCGGGAGAACATCTTCTACTTCGACCGCGTCCGCTTCGAGCGGGTGGACCAGTTGCCGATCCTGCCCAGCGTGGGAGTGAGCTTCCGCTTCTGATCGCAGGCTTGCGATCACCTGTCGAAAGCCATCCCCAGGTCGCGGAGGAAAGCTATCTTTACACCCCGTGATCGCGGATCTAGTTCCTGCGTTCGCAAGAGGCGATGACGGGTTCCACCAAGTACATTTTCGTGACCGGAGGCGTGACCTCCTCGTTGGGCAAGGGCATCATCAGTGCCAGCCTCGCCAAGCTGCTGCAGGCCCGCGGCTTCACGGTCACCATCCAGAAGCTGGACCCCTACATCAACGTCGATCCCGGAACGCTGAACCCCTATGAGCACGGGGAGTGTTTCGTGACCGAGGACGGGGCCGAGACCGACCTGGACCTGGGCCACTACGAGCGTTTCTTGGACGTGCCCACCAGCCAGGCCAACAACGTCACCACCGGGCGCATCTACCAGAACGTCATCAGCAAGGAGCGCCGCGGCGAGTACCTGGGCAAGACCGTGCAGGTGATCCCGCACATCACCGACGAGATCAAGCGCCACATCCAGGCCTTGGGCCGCAAGGGCATCTACGATTTCGTGATCACCGAGGTGGGTGGCACCGTGGGCGACATCGAGAGCTTGCCCTACGTGGAATCCATCCGCCAGCTGAAGTGGGAGAAGGGCAAGGACTGCCTGACCATCCACCTCACGCTCCTCCCCTTCCTGCAGACCAGCGGCGAGCTGAAGACCAAGCCCACGCAGCACAGCGTGAAGGAACTGCTGAGCCTGGGCGTGCAGCCCGATGTGCTGGTGTGCCGCACCGAGCACCCCATGCAGAAAGGCATGAAGGAGAAGATCGCGCTCTTCTGCAACGTGGACTCAACGGCCGTCATCGAGAGCCGCGATGCCGAGACCATCTACGACGTGCCCATCCTGATGCAGGAGGAAGGCTTGGACGAAGTGGTGCTGCGCAAGCTGGGCATCACGGGTTATCCCGAGGCTGACCTCACCACCTGGAAAGCCTTCCTGGGCCGTTACAAGGGTCCCAAGCGCACGGTGCAGATCGGGCTGGTGGGCAAGTACGTGGAGCTGCACGACGCCTACAAGAGCATCAAGGAAGCGTTGGAGCACGCCGGTGCGGAGAACGAGACCAAGGTGCAGATCAAGTGGGTGCACAGCGAAAAGCTGAACGCCAAGAACATCGGCAAACAGCTGGCCGGCCTCAGCGGAATCCTGGTCGCCCCGGGCTTCGGGCACCGCGGCATCGAGGGGAAGATCGAAGCCATCCGCCATGCCCGCGAGCACAACATCCCCTTCTTCGGCATCTGCCTCGGCATGCAGTGCGCGGTGATCGAGTTCGGACGCAACGTGCTGGGCCTCACCGACGCCAACAGCACCGAGATGAACGCCGACACCAACGCCCCGGTGATCGCCATGATGGAGGACCAGAAGTCCATCGAGAACAAGGGCGGCACCATGCGGTTGGGCGCTTACCCCTGCAAACTGGCCGAGGGCAGCACCGCTCTGGCTGTCTATGGCCGCAAGGACATCACCGAACGGCACCGCCACCGCTACGAGTTCAACAATGCCTACCTGGAGGATTACCGTGCCGCCGGCATGCTGGCCACGGGCATCAATCCCAAGGGCAAGCTGGTGGAGATCGTGGAGGTGAAGGACCATCCCTGGTTCGTGGGCGTGCAGTTCCACCCCGAGTACCGCAGCACCGTGGCGCGCCCGCATCCGCTCTTCGTGGGCTTTGTGCAGGCGGCGGTGAAACAGGGCGTGGTGGTGGAGGAGAAGGTGGAAGCGTAGCGGTGCATGTGCTCATGTGAGCATTTGAGCATGTGGATATGAGGCGCTTCGATCCGATGGAGATGCGATGCTGAGCTCATTGAGTTCCACTTCAACACATTGCACTCATTCTGTGGCCAGGTCAGTGAAGCCATGGCAGTTTCGCAGAACGCCCATCAGCGGCGGCATTTCATGGGCACATGAGCACATGCTCAAATGCTCACATGAGCCTTCCCCCGAGCGCTGAGCCGGGAGTCGTAGACGCTGGTCGGAACTGGCATTTCATGAGCACATGAGCACATGGCCGCACGAGCACATGTGCTCTCCCCCATCCGGCTATCTTTGCGGCCCTTCCGCCATCCCTGAACAACCGGCGGATACAGCATGGACCGTAATTCGATCATCGGCTTCGTCCTCATCGCCGCCATTCTCTTCGGCTACACTTGGTATTCCACCCCTACTGCCGAGGAAGCCGCCCGCATGCAGCGCCAGCAGGACAGCCTGGCCGCCGTGGAACTGGAGCAGCGCGCCGAGCAGGCGGCCGCCGAACTGCCCAAGCCGGCACCGGTCGTTACCATTCCGGTGGACACATTGCTGGCCGGTGCGGACAGCTTGAACGTGGACAGCCTCCGTCAGGCCCTCGCCGCGGACAAGTACGGCGTGTTCCACCCTTCCAGCACGGGCAGCGTGGAGGAGATCGTGCTGGAGAACGAGCGCATGCAGATCGGCATCAGCACCAAGGGCGCGCGGCCCACGGTGATGCGCCTGAAGGAATACAGCACCTATGACAAGACCCCGCTTCTGCTGGCCGATCCCGATAGCGGCGACTACGGCTACGACTTCTTCCTGGGCAACCGCAAGGTGGACACCCGCGAGCTCTACTTCACCCCCGAGCGCATCGGCAGCACGGGTCTGCGCCTGAAGGCGGCCACCAGCGACCCGGCGAAATACGTGGAGATCACCTACACGCTGGACAGCTCCACCTACTTCATGCACACCACCATGCGCCTGGTGGGCATCACGGAGGTCGATCCCCGCGACATTGCCTTCCAGTGGGACCTGGTGGGCAAGAGCAACGAGAAGTACCGCGATGGCGAGCTCCAGAAGAGCGGCGTCTACTACAAGTACTTCAGCGACGACCGCAACTACCTCAGCGAGACCGACGAGGAGCAACTGAAGCTGGAGGGCCGCACCAACTGGATCGCCTTCAAGCAGGGCTTCTTCACCGTGGCCATGATCAGCGACAAGGGCTTCTCGGCCAGCGGATCGGAAGTGGCCATCCTGCCCCTGCCGGACAGCACGCACACCAAGCATTACAGCGCCAAGCTCTTCTTCGACCTGGAGCGCAACGAGGCCGTGTCCATCCCCATGCGCTTCTACCTCGGCCCCAACCACTACGGCACCCTGCGCCGCACGGAGATCGCCCAGTTCGACAAGATCATCGACCTGGGCTGGGGCATCTTCGGGTGGATGAACAAGTGGCTGGTGATCCCCATCTTCAACTGGCTGGACGGGTGGGGCTGGAACTACGGCATCATCATCCTGGTGCTCACCATCGCCATCAAGATGCTGTTGATGCCGCTTACATGGAAAAACTTCATCTCCAGCGCCAAGATGCGTGCCCTGAAGCCGGAGATGGACGCCATCAACGAGAAGAACAAGGACGGCGACGCGCTGAAGAAGCAACAGGCCGTGATGGACCTGTACCGCAAGGCCGGTGTGAACCCCGCCAGCGGCTGCGTGCCCATGGTGGTGCAGATGCCCGTGCTCTTCGCCATGTTCAAGTTCTTCCCCAGCAGCATCGAGCTGCGGCAGGAGAGCTTCCTGTGGGCCGATGACCTGAGCACCTACGACAGCATCCTGGCGCTGCCCTTCACCATACCGGCCTACGGCGAGCACATCAGCCTGTTCACCATCCTGATGGCCATCAGCACCGTGCTCTACACGGCCATCAACAGCCAGCAGATGCCCCAGCAGCAGGGCATGCCGAACATGAAGGTGATGATGTACCTCTTCCCGGTGATGATGCTGTTCTTCATGAACAGCCTGCCCGCCGGCCTGAGCTACTACTACCTGCTGGCCAACGTGATCAGCATCCTGCAGATGACGCTGTTCAAGCACCTCTTCGTGAACGAGGACAAGATCCGCGCGCAACTGCTGGCCAACATGAAGCAGCCCAAGAAGAAGAGCAAGTGGCAGCAGCGCTTGGAGGACATGCAGAAGCAGCAGCAGGCCGCGCGCAAGAAATGACCGCGAAAGGCCTGCCACGTGAGGCTACCTTCGTTCCGGCACGCGATCCGCATTGATCGGACCACCATGAAGATGACCACCCTCCTGCTCGCCTTTGGAATGACGCTGGTACTTGCCGCTTCGGGCTGCAAGAGCAAGAATGATGTGAGCGCCACCACCCCACCACCGGCCGAGGGGGATGCCGTGACGAAGAGTGCGCAGTTCGGCGGTGCCGCAGCGGCCGATTCGCTGTTCTTTTCGATGGAGCGCACCGTGTGCTTCGGCCAGTGCCCTTCCTACCGCATCCAGGTATACCGCAGTGGACATGTGGTGTATGAGGGGCGCAACTTCGTGGAACCGCTTGGACTGCACCGCGGCACGGTGAGCGCCGATACCATGGCCCTGCTCCTGAGCAAGGCCGAAGCCTCAGGCTTCTTTGACCTGGAGGACAAGTACGACGGACCGGTGACCGACCTGCCCAGCACCATCATCCGGGTGGTGGCCAACGGGAAGGACAAGAAAGTGATCGCTCGCGTGGGTACACCCGCCTCCTTCAAGTCGCTGGCCACTGCGGCGGACGAACTGCTGCTGTCCCTGCGCTGGGTGCCGCTGCCGCCCCAGGAGTAGAAGCCACCTCGGATCGGTTCCTGTCCCGACCCCTCGCTGTTCAGTCCGCAGTTGCCGGATGCTGACTCGCCAGTGCATGGTCCCTCCGGGCCCGTCCCGAGGCCTCGGGACGGAGTCGCACCATGGCTGGCCGTGAAAGGCCCCGGTGCAGCCCTGCGTCGCTGAAACTCTGGCGCAGGCGACCCGAAGAACCATGTTGAGCTGGCTTCCCGCCCGTTCATCCCGGCTTCGACCGCTCATCCCCAAACGGTCAGGCCCACTGTGTCGAAGCTGCTACCTTTGGCCCCCTTACAAAGGCGGCCTTCCGCTGTAGCTGAACGAACCCAAACCAACGACCAGAAAGACCATGAAGCGTTCCTTATCGCTGCTGTTTGCAGCCTGTCTGGTGATCGCCGCGCAGGCCAACGAAGGCATGTGGCTGCTCACCAAGCTGAAACAGATCAACGAGGCCGAGATGCAGAAGCTCGGGTTCAAGCTCACCGCAGAGGACATTTACTCCATCAACCGCAGTGGCCTGAAGGACGCCGTGGTGCGCTTGGGCGGTGGTTTCTGCAGCGGCGAGATGGTGAGCAACGAAGGGCTCTTCCTCACCAACCACCACTGCGGCTATGACGCCATCCAGAGCCTGAGCAGCGTGGAGAACGACTACCTCACCGACGGTTTCTGGGCCATGACCCGCAAGGACGAGCTGCCCGCCGGCTTCAGCGTGAGCTTCCTGCAGCGCATCGAGGACGTCACCGCCACGGTGGCCGCCGAGCTGAACGACGGCATGAGCAACGACGACCGCAACGCCAAGATCCAGGAGGTGGCCGGCCGCCTGAAGGAGGCCGTGGGCAAGGAGAACGGCCTGAGCGCCGACTTCAAGATGATGTTCGAGGGCAACGAGTTCTACATCTTCGTCTACAAGACCTACCGCGACGTGCGCCTGGTGGGCACCCCGCCCAGCGCCATCGGCAAGTTCGGCGGCGACACCGACAACTGGATGTGGCCCCGCCACACCGGTGACTTCAGCATGTTCCGCGTATACACCGGACCCGACGGCGAACCCGCCGACCCCAGCGAGGCCAACATCCCCTTCAAGCCCGCGCACCACTTCCCGGTGAGCATCGCCGGTGTGAAGGAGGGCGATTTCGCCATGGTGATGGGCTACCCCGGCAGCACCGACCGCTTTCTCAGCAGCCAGGGCGTGAAGCTCGCCCTCGATGTGGAGCAGCCCAGTCGCGTGAAGATCCGTCGCGCCAAGCTGGACATCTACGAAGAGTTCCAGGCCAAGGACGACAAGGTGCGCATCCAGTACGCCAGCAAGCACGCCTCAGTGAGCAACTACTGGAAGTACTTCATCGGCCAGCAGCGCGGACTGAAGCGCCTGAAGGTGTACGACAAGAAGAAGGCACAGGAGAACGAACTGATGGCCTGGGTGAACGCCGATGCCACGCGCAAGGCGCAGTATGGCGAGATCAACACCCTGCTGGAGAACGGCTACGCTGAGCGTGCCAAGTTCGAGAAGGCCAACGTGTACATGCAGGAGGCTGCCTTCGGCTGCGAGGCCATCGTGCTCGGCTTCCGGATGTACGGCCTGAAGATGCAGCTGGCCACCGACGCCAAGGACGCCGCCAAGGTGAGCGCTGCCGTGGCCCGCGTGCAGGCCGCAGCGGACGAGTTCTGGAAGGACTATAACCCGCCCACCGACCAGAAGGTCACCGCCACCATGTTCCGCATGATGCACCAGGACGTGGAGGGTGACCTGCTGCCTGGGATCATGAAGACCATCGAGACCAAGTACAAGGGTGACTTCGATGCCTGGGCCGCGAAGATGTTCGCCACCAGCATCCTCACCGACCGTGCGCGGCTGGACGCATTCCTGGCCAAGCCCACGCTGAAAGTGCTGGACAAGGACATGGGCTTCCAGACTGCTGAAAGCTGCCTCAACCACTTCCGCAACGTACTCGGCCCCGCCGTGGGTGCCAGCGAAGGCGACATCGAGAAAGGCTACCGCCTGATGGTGGCCGCCATGCGCGAGAAGGACCCCAACAAGAACTGGTACCCCAACGCCAACAGCACCATGCGCCTTACCTACGGGAGCGTGGGCAGCTACGTCCCCATGGACGGCGCGCACTACAGCCACGTCACCACCCACAAGGGCATCCTGGAGAAGGAGGACCCCACCAACGATGAGTTCATCGTGCCGGCCCGCCAGAAGGAACTGCTCGTGAAGAAGGACTTCGGCCGTTATGCCAATGAGAACGGAGAGCTCATCATCGGCTTCATCAGCAATAACGACATCACCGGCGGCAACAGCGGCAGCCCCGTGCTCAACGGCAACGGCGAGCTCATCGGCATCGCCTTCGATGGCAACTGGGAGGCCATGAGCGGCGACATCGCCTTCGAGCCCGAACTGCAGCGCACCATCAGCGTGGACATCCGCTACGTGCTCTGGACCATCGACAAGTTCGCCGGTGCCGGTCACCTGGTGAACGAGATGACCCTGGTGGAGCGCAAGCCCGAGGTGGTGGAAGAAGTGAAGCTGGAGGCCGCTCCGGCCACCCCTGCCCCCGCTACGCCCGCGAAGAAGTAAGCGTGAGCGAACGCACAGCAGAACGGCGGCCCGAGGGCCGCCGTTCTGCGTTCCGACCGGCACTCCCGATCGCCCCTGCGCCCCTCCTGCGAAGTTGAACTTCCTCCCTGTGCAGCACTGCGGCAAGGTCCCGCTGCCTTCCTCTCCTACTATCTGGATCGATCACGTATGCTAGGTTTACTGGATCCATGAACAAGAGAACCACACCGGTGATCGCAGATGAGCTCGTCATGAGCAGGATCTTCACGATACGGGGCCACAAGGTGATGCTGGACAGCGACCTGGCAGAGCTTTACCAAGTGGAGACCCGTGTGTTGAACCAAGCCGTGAAGAGGAACTCGAGACGCTTCCCGGACGACTTCATGTTCGCGTTGACCCCAGAGGAGTGGGAGAACTTGAAATCACATGGTGTGACATCAAGTTGGGGAGGCAGGAGAAAGCTTCCACTGGTGTTTACCGAGCAAGGAGTGGCCATGCTATCGAGCGTGTTGAACAGCGAGACGGCGATCGACGTCAACATCCAGATCATCCGGGTGTTTACGCGTATGCGTGAGATGCTCACAACGCACAAGGAACTCCTGTTGCAATTGGAGAAATTGCGCGGTACCGTATCCCATCACAGCCGTGACATCAAGGTCATCTTCAACATCCTGAAACGGATGCAGGAGGAGGAGCGCAACCGTTCCCTCTGGCCCAGATCCCCAAGAAGCGTCAGCCCGTTGGGTTCAAGAAGGACAAGGGTTGAACTACGTCTAAGACGCACAGCGCAAGGGCTGCATTGTTCCTGAAGGAAACTATCCTGCCGACACTATATCCGTGATGCGTTCAGTGTGCCGACCCTGAGCAATACCATCAGGAATTGGTCGCAGGGCACGAAGAGACCGGGAACACGAAGGCATGGCCACCTACCGCTTCACCAACACCTCCGCCGATGGCGTGAGCCGCAGGCGACCCTGCGCCCTGAAGTAGGAGTCACCTCTTGCTCCTGTAGGTCCCGCAGCAGCACCGTGCAGTAGTGCGGGTTCCGCCATTCTTCCTCCCGCTCAGTACCTTTCCCCGACCCATGCGCGATCCCCGCCTCTCCGAAGCCCTGCCGGAACTGCTGCGTGACGGTCTGCTGGACCCGCAGCAGGCGGAGCGCATCCGTGCGAAATATGCCGTGCCGGATGAGCGCAGCGGCACGCGCATGCTGCTTCTGCTCGCCATCCTGGGCAGCCTGTTGGTGGGCTTGGGCATCATCCTCATCGTGGCGCACAACTGGGATGACCTGCCGCGCAGCGCCCGTACGGCACTGGCCTTTCTGCCGGTACTGCTGGGCCAAGGCCTGCTGGCCTTCGCCGTGCTGCGCAGGCCGGAGGTGATGGCCTGGCGGGAGGGCAGTGCGCTGCTGCTGGCCTGCGGCCTCTGCGCCAGCGTGGCGCTCATCAGCCAGATCTACCACATCCATGGCGAGCTGGAGGGCTACCTCCTGCTCTGCTGCGCCCTGATCCTGCCCCTGCTCTATATCCCAGGCTCCATCATCGTGGCCCTGGGCTACCTGGCCCTGGTGCTCTGGCACGGCGTGCTGCTGCGCACGGAGCACTTCGGTGCCGAACGGTACCCGTGGAGCATGCTGCTGCTGCTGCTGGCGGCGGTGCCCTTCTACCTGCAGCAGGCCCGCCGGATGGGCGGCAGCATCGGCTTCTGGTGGCTGAGCCTTTTCATGGCCATCACCTCCGGGGTGGCCTCGCAACTGTTCTACACGGACTGGAGCATGCTGCACGTGCTGGTGATGCTGGCCATTGCCTCCGCCTATACGCTGGTGCCCTGGCTTTTTCCCGAGCGCACCCTGCGCACCTGGCCGTGGGTGCTGGTGGGCGGTCTGACGGTGCTGATCCTCTTCTTCGCCTTCAGCTTCCGCCCCCTCTGGGAAGAACTGATCCGCGAAGGTCAGGATGCCACCCGAAGCGATGCGTGGGCGCTCGGCATCCTGGGCGCGCTGGCCCTTGTCGTCTTCGTGATCGCCCACCAACGCCGCCGCCTCTTCGAGCGCTGGCCCTACCCGGAAGCACTGGGCCTGTTCATCATCGCCTATGTCGTGGGGCTGGCTTCGGCGGGTCTGGCGGCCATTTTGGTGAACCTCTCCCTGCTGGCCATGGGCGTGGTCACCGTGAAGCAGGGCATCGAAACCGGCTCCCTGAAACGCATGAACCTGGGGCTGCTGGTGGTGAGCCTCACCATCCTGCTGCGCTTCTTCGACAGCGACCTGAGCTTTGTGCTGCGCGGCCTGGTGTTCATCGCCATCGGCCTGGGCTTCCTGTACATGAACCTGCGCATGATGCGCCAACGCCAGCACCATGAACAGGAGCGTTAAGGCCGTGCTGCTCGCCGTGGTGGTGCTGTTACAACTGGGCGCCCTGACCTGGATGATCCGCGATCACGAGCGGGTGCTGGAGCGCGGCACCGTGTACAAGTTCCGCACGGAGCCCATCGACCCGCGCGACCCCTTCCGCGGCGAGTACGTGATCCTGAACTTCGAGGCGGAGTCGGGAAGCTGGCCCCTGGCGGAGGGCGTCGGTAACAGCGGCAACACCCACGCTTACGGCCTGCTGGGCCTGGACAGTGCGGGCTTTGCGCGCATCACCGCCCTGAGCACCGAGGCACCCGCGCAGGGCGAATATCTCTCGGTGAGTTTCATGACCTGGGGCAATGACACGGCCGAACGCATCGCGCTGCCCTTTGACCGCTACTACCTGCAGGAGGGCGATGGCGCCGCCACGGAGAGCATGCTGCAGCCCGAGTGGGACGAGGGTGAAGCGGAGGAACCCCTGCCCGCCTATGCCGTGGTGCGGGTCCTCAATGGCAAGGCGGTGATCGAGGACCTGGTCATCGGAGACCGGCCCCTGAAGGAATGGTTGAAGGAGTTCCACGCCAAGGCGGGAGAAGCGAAGCCGTAGGGAAGGGATCTGTGTCCGGGGATGCTGACCCGCGCCCTGCGGTCGGGCGCTATGGTGAGATATCAACCACGGATGGACACCTCCCGAGGCCTCGAGCCGTGTGTACCCGCCTGCCGGCCGGCAGGTCCGTGGTTCAACGCATTCGCCCGAAACGCCGACCGGCGTTATTCAGAACTGGGAAACAAACGGAGATCGAAGCGCGTGTCCGTATCGGCAGCGTCCAATGCGGGAAGCGTATCCACGGAAAGGACGTATCCGTTCTCCTTCACCCGTAGGATCACGCGCCCGCCGGCGTTCACGAAGAGCCCATAGCCTCCCTCGCTGTTCGTCTGGGTGACGGCCTGCAAGGTGCCCGACTCATCCATCCACTCCACCACGGCGGCGATCAGGGGCTTGCCGGTGGTGGCATCGCTCACCGTGCCGTGGACATGGACCCGTTGCCCGGACTGCGCGTGGGCGAGCACAGCCAGGAGCAAGGCGGGGAGGATGATCAGGCAGCGGACACAGGCCATGGTGACGTTGATACGACAGTGCGCCGTTCATGTTCCACCAGGGCGATGGATGCCCCGATCGCCGCAAGGGCCGGGCCGAACATCACCCCGACGAAGGGCAGCTTCATCACCAGGCCGAAGAGGGCGCCGTTGGCCAGCACGATGCCCATCCGTTCGTTCACGGCACGCACACTTTCACCGATGCGGAGGCGGCGGCGCTCGAAGACATAGTCGACCATGGAGAAGCCGTAGAAGTAGGACGAGACGACGAAGAGCAGCACGGCCGTGAGCGGGGCGAGGATGGGCAGCAGCAGCGTGAGCACCCACAGGCCGATGGTGATGCCCAGTTCCAGGAAGGCATTGCGCAGGGCGATGAGCGCACCGCGCAGGGCATCCTTAACCAGCTGGCCCCAGGAGAAGGGATAGGTGCGCCCGGTGAGGATCTCCTCCGTGCGTTCGCTGGCGTAGGCCAATAGGGGCGAGAGCAGGATCAGCACCAGGTACTTGTTCACCTTGAAGAGCACGTAGAGGATGGCGATCTGCAGCAGCACCGTGGTGACGCCTACGCGCACCCCGTTCACGAACTCCTTGATGGCCGCCCAGAACGAGGCGTCGGCCTGGGCCATGGGGATCTCCAGCCACTGCGCCAGCCACAGGGACAGCTCGTGCACCGGTCCGTTGAGCAGCGCAAAGAACACGTACACCAGGAGCGCGAACAGCAGCACGGGCACGATGAACATCCACACCATGCCATGGCGCATGGCGAAGCCGAAGGCACGCAGGAAGCCGGAGGCGCCGAGGCGGAGGTCGCGTGTGATCATGCCGCAAAGATCCGTGCGGCACGATCACCGGGCGGGGATTTCCATGAACGGCGGCAGGATCGCGCGGAAGGTGCTGGCTACCTTTGGCCCCTGTCCGCAAGCCATGGAACTCGACAACCTCACTGCCATCTCGCCCATCGACGGGCGCTACCGCGAGCGCACACGCCACCTGGCGCAATGGTTCAGCGAACAAGCCTTGATGCGCTACCGCCTGCAGGTGGAGCTGGCCTACTTCCGTTTCCTCTGTGAGGTGCCGCTGCCCGAACTGAAGGGCACGCCGCTGGAACGGCTCGAATCCGTGCGCAAACGCATCGCAGAGCTCAGCACCAGCGACGCACAGCGCATCAAGGACATCGAGAAGGTGACCAACCACGACGTGAAGGCCGTGGAGTACTTCCTGAAGGAGCGCCTGAGCGAGGCCGGACTGGAGGCACAGCAGGAGTTCGTGCACTTCGCCCTCACCAGCCAGGACATCAACAACACCGCCCTGCCGCTGCTGGTGAAGGACTTCATCTTCGCCGCCTACCTGCCGGCGCTGATCGAGCTGCGCGACGTGCTGCACGGCTTCGCGATGGAGTGGGCGCGCGTGCCGATGCTGGCCCGCACGCACGGGCAACCAGCCTCACCCACCCGTCTGGGCAAGGAACTTCAGGTCTTCGTGGAGCGGCTGGACAACCAGTTGAAGCTGCTGCGCGAGGTGCCCTTCAGCGGCAAGTTCGGCGGTGCCACGGGCAACTTCAACGCCCACCACGCCGCCTACCCCGAACTGGACTGGGTAAAGCTGGCCGACCGTTTCCTGCGCGATGAGCTGGGCCTTGACCGCCAGCAGTTCACCACCCAGATCGACCACTACGACCACCTGGCGGCGCTGTTCGATGGCCTTCGCCGGGTGAACACCATCCTGATCGACCTGTGCCGCGACATGTGGCAGTACATCAGCATGGACTACTTCCGCCAGCGGATCAAGGCGGGCGAGATCGGTAGTAGCGCCATGCCGCACAAGGTGAACCCCATCGACTTCGAGAACGCCGAGGGTAACCTGGGCATCGCCAACGCGGTGTTCCATCACCTGAGCGAGAAGTTGCCCATCAGCCGCCTGCAACGCGATCTCACGGACAGCACCGTCACGCGGAACATCGGCGTTCCCATGGCGCATACCATGATCGCGGTGGACTCCATCCGCAAGGGCCTCGGCAAGTTGCTGCTGAACGAGGCGGCCATCGCCCGCGACCTCGACGCCCAGTGGCCCGTGGTGGCCGAGGGGATCCAGACCGTCCTGCGCCGCGCCGGTTACCCGCAGCCCTATGAGCGCCTCAAGGAGCTCACGCGCGGCAAGGAGCGGATCACGCAGGCCGACATCACCGCCTTCATCGACGGCCTGGAGGTGGACGACGCGATCAAGGAACGGTTGAAGGAACTGACCCCGTCCACCTACACGGGCATCGACCTGCTGCAGCGTGTCATGCCCTGACCGACCCTGTGGACCATGAAGCTGCGCCGACCGTTCCTCACGCGTCGCGTCATGGCGCTGGTCCTGCTACTGGCGGTGATGGGCACACTCCTGCTGGTGCGCTACTGCGACCGGCGCGTGGCCACACAGGCCGCGCCCTTTGTCTACGACCGCGTGGAGGACATTCCCGCGAACGAAGTGGGGCTGGTGCTCGGCACTTCGGAACGCGGCCGTGGCGGAGGTCCCAATCCCTATTTCCAACATCGCATGGAGGCTGCTGCGATGCTCTACCACGCCGGCAAGGTGCGGCATCTGCTGGTAAGCGGTGACAACGGACGGAAGGACTACAACGAACCCCTGGACATGCGCCGGGCCTTGATGGCCGCGGGTGTGGACAGCACGGACATCACCCTTGACCACGCCGGTTTCCGCACGCTCGATTCCGTGGTGCGGGCGCGCAAGGTCTTCGGGCAGCGGGGCTACACCGTGATCAGCCAGCGCTTCCACAACGAACGCGCGATCTACATCGCCCGGCAGAACGGACTGGCCGTGGTCGGCTTCAACGCCCGGGACGTCGGCATGGCATCGGGTCTTCGCACCCAGCTGCGCGAAAAACTGGCCCGCGTGAAGGTGCACGTGGACGAACTGCTGGGCATCGCACCGCACTTCCTCGGTGAGCCGGTGCAGTTGGGCGAGAACCCCGGGCTTTAGATCCCGAACTCCACCTGGAACAAGAGCGTCCAGCTATTGCCCGCGCCGTCCAATGATGGGTTCGCCTCGAGCCAGCGATAGCCGGTGTAGGCCTGCAACTTGATGCGGTGGCCGTTGAGGTAACGGGTACAGCCGAGGAGCGCTTCCTCGGTCCGCTTGCGCAGTTGCGCCACCTCGGCATCGGGTTCCACCAGGGTGTAGCGCATCGCCAGCTCGTACTTGCTCTTGAAGTACTTGCTCACCTGCCCGTTCATGCCGACACCCGTGGTCACGAAGCGGACGTTCCCTTCCAGGTCGCTGGTGATGGGCCCATCGCTGTGGCGATCGAAGAACTCGGCGCTCACGGCCCAACCGCGGTGTTTGAAGACCATGTCCGCGATGAAGGTGCCCATGTCGGTGGAAGCGTACAAGGGAGGCCCCAATTGCCCTCCGGTCCGCCTGGCCTGGTCGTTGAAACTGTACGTGCTGCCGAGCGAGAATTTCGGCTTCGGCTCCATCTCGATGTCCCCTTCGCTGTAGTCGCCCTTGTTGGTGAACCTGCCCAATGGCAGCCACTCCACGCGACCGGTGTAGGCCATGCCGCCGTCGCTGGGCAGTGCGTTGCGTCCATCGCCGGTGGAGAATGCCCCCTTCAGTTGCACCTCCTGGCCGGCGAAGGGGATGGTCCAATACGCGAAGACCCCGAAGTCACGGTCCAGGGTGAAGACCGCGTTGGCGATGGAGCGGTCGGGGAATTGCAGGTTGCCTGAGCTGATGACGCGCTGGCGGTTGCCGGCAACTTGCCCTGGCCGAAACCGATGTACACGTTGCGGTTGAAATGGTAATACACCATGGCGTCGCGGATGGGCTGTGCGACCAGTTCGGTCTCCAGGTCCAGATCTGCGCGGGAGAAGTTCAGCTGGATGTAGTAGCGCACGCGTTCGTTCATCACGTAACCATCGAGCCGGAGGCGAAGCCTGCGTACGCGGGCGTCCACGCTCTTCACGCTCAGGTCATCACCGGAGACCGTGGTGAAGCCCAATCGGTTCTGCATCCGGAAGCGCAGGTTCAGCAGGAAGAGCGAGTCCTTGGAGATGCTGATGCCATCGTGGATATCGATGAGCGCTCGTTCGTCGCTCTCCGTTTGGGCACGCGCTGTGCCGCACAGCGCCAACAGCCCCACTGCCAGCCACAGGTACTTCAGGTTCCGTTACATCGCGCCACAAAGCTGATCGATCCGATGCATCGTCCACCGTCCACCGCTGTTCACAGACGTTGAAAGACCACCAGGTCGTTCGCGGGGATATTGTCCAGACCCAGTGTGCGCATCAGGGTGATCACCTGACCGCGGTGCTGCGTGCTATGGTTGAAACAGTGGAGCAGCAACTGCCACACGGGCTGACGGTGGAGGTTCCCGCGCAGGTCGGGGTACTCGGCCATGCGGGTCAGTTCCCCTTCATCCGCATGTTCCACCCACACTTTGAGGCGTTCGCTGTACGGCAACAAGGTGGCGATCTCCGTGGATGCTTCGGCCGGCCAATGGGTCCTTTCCCCGGAGAGCCTCCCCCACCAAACGTTCTCGGCATCGCGTATGTGCAGCAGGGTGCTGCGCAACGAGGGAAAACTGCTGCTCACCGGTCGGTCCAGGACCTCATCCGGCTCGTGCTGCAGGCGTTCCACGAAGCGGGTGTTCGCCCAGTGATCATAGCGGGCGTAGTGGTCCAACAGTTCCTTCATGACTTCAGTTCGGGTCGGAGTTCCGTGTGGTCTGGCTGTTGCTGAACACCGTTCAGCGTCCGATGGCATGAAAAGTGCCCAAGGTGCAACCGGCGAACACACCGGGCAGCATCAGGGCCTGGTATTCCGCCTGGCAGCGCTGCAGAAATGGACCTTTGGTGTCCATGACGTCCGCATAGATCCCCAGCACATCGGCACCCAGGATGTAAGGATGGACCATCACCTCCAGCACGGCATCGTCATCGGCACGCGCCATCAGTTCCGCAAAGGTGCGGGCATCGTAGGGCCCTGCGCTTTCCAGGTCGTGCACACTGACCAGGGCCGTGTTCACCGGCACCTTCAATCGGTGGTGCGCATACCAAGCGAAGGATCGGTTGAGCACTTGTTTCAGCGCCCTAGCCGGACGCGAGAGGTCCGAGGTGATGGTGCGTAGCGGAGGATGCACGATGCGCGTGGGCAGCTTCCGCTGATGGATCTGCTCCAGCACCGCATCCAGCACCTGGGGGATCATCAGGGTGTGCTGGTGGCTGTCCAGGTGATCGGGAACAACGCCCAGTGCCACCGCCCGGTCCCACTGCGCCTCAAACTCGCGCTGGATGGCCGAGGCGGGAATGCGGCCCTTGAGGACCATGCGGAACAAGGTGCCCCGATCACGGAAGCGGCCCTGCTCATCGGTCAGCGCACTGGGACCAGAGAGCGCGAACCCTTCGGTGATGCAGAAATGCAGGCCCACGGCCAGTCCGGCGTGCTGCGGTAGTCGGTCCACGGCATCCTGTGTGCCGGGCATGTTCACCATCAGCGTGGCCGAGCTGAGGTTGCCCGCCTTGAAAACGTTGAAGATGGCCGTGTTGACCGATGGGCTCAGGCCCAGATCGTCGGCATTGACGATGATCGTGCGGGGCTTCATCCGTGCGGCTGTTCCATCTCCGGTAAAAGTACTTCAGCCCTTCGAGCACGCCCGCTCCGGACCGATCCGGGCCTTCCGTCGACGGGGCGGCATTCCGGATAGGTGGATAACATTGTTCAAAATACCGGAAGGGCGTGCCCGTGAAGGGTCGCAAGGCTGGGGAACTTCGCAGGGACTGAAGACCCCATGATAACAGCGCTGTTCGGAAAGAAGAAGATCGCCGAGGATAAACTCGCCAACGCCTTTGTCAACGCGGTGTTGGAGTTCACGGCCCAAGGCTTTCCGCTGATCTGCGCCGAGCTGAACGAGGCGCCCGAGTTCGAGGTGTCACCGGCGATCGGGGAGACGAACGACGAGCCCTTCGCGCGGATCCTGCTGGCGGGCAACCTGATCGAGATGCAACGCACGCTGGGCCCGGGCCTGGACAAGCGCATGACCGCGCTGTCCGTCTCGAAGTTCGCGAACGCCATGGGCATCGAGGCCACCGACCTCGAGAACGACATCCGCCAGTTGCAGAGCCGCATGGAGCGGATGAACTACCCGAGTAAGAACACGGTGTACGCCATGGCCAAGGTGGTCTTCACGGAGTACGACCTGTTCTGCTTCCAGGATGTCTACTTCCGGGAGCAGAAGTCGCCGAACCCGATCGTGCTGAAGCGCCTGAACAGCCTGATGGGCTACTTCATCTGGAGCTGGAATGAGGTGAGCGATCAGTACCGGATCGTCTGAGCGACGAGCTCCCTATTTCCCCAGTCCCAATTGTTCCTCCGCCATCGTGGCGATCTGCCCGCCGATGGCCAA
This sequence comes from Chryseobacterium gleum, assembly GCA_945872795.1. GTDB lineage: Bacteria > Bacteroidota > Bacteroidia > Flavobacteriales_F > PHOS-HE28 > PHOS-HE28. Next base: position 7,467 of record CAMCAZ010000039.1, on the reverse strand, counting down.
AGCGGCCGTGGCTGCCGGTGAGGGGGCATTGAGCACGTGGATGTGATCGCCCTTGCGCTCGATGCGGAAGTCATCGACCATGTTACCGTCGGTGCCGAGCAACATGGCCCGCACACCTGCACGGCCCGGCTTGATGTCCTCCATGGTCAGGGATGGCACCAGGCGCTGTAGGGTCTTCAGGAAGAGCCGCTTGCTGAAGGCACGGCGGTACTCGTTGAGCCCATAGCTCATGTTGTTCAGGAAGAGCTTCCAAGTGCCGCCGTAGGTCAGGGCATCCACGGTGTCCTTCAGGTCGAAATCGGTCTTGCCGTAGCCTTCGCGTTTGAAGGTGAACACGGCGTTGGGACCGCACTCGATGGAGCCGTCCGTCATGCGCGTGAAGTGCACCCCCAGAAAGGGGAAGCGCGGGTCGGGCACCGGGTAGATCAGGTGCTTCACCTTGTGTTTGCCCTGCTCGGTCAGGTCGTAGTAGTCACCGCGGAAGCCCACGATGCGTTCCTTCACCTCGGCCCCGTCGGCCTTCGCGAGGCGATCGCTCTGCAGGCCGCCGCAGAAGATGGTGTAGCGTGCGCGGTAGGTGGCCTTGGAGGTGAGCACCTCACTGTATCCATCGCGCTGGACGATGCCCTTGAACTCCTCGCCGAGATGGACCTTGCTCTGTGCTTGCAGACCAAGGGCCACCTGGGCCATGGTGTTGGTGGCACCGCGGAAATCGATGATGCCCGTACAGCCCACACGCACGCCGGCCACACCTTCACAGAAGGGCTCGATCTCGCGGATCTGCTCGGCGGTGATGCGTTCCATGCCCTCGATGCCGTTGGCCACACCGGTGTTGTAGATCTTGTCCAGGCGGGGCAGCTCCTCCTTGTCCGTGGCCACGATAAGCTTGCCGCAGATGTCGTGCTTCACGCCGTGCTCCTTGGCGAAGGCGACCAGCTCACGCCGGCCCTCCACGCAGTTGCGGGCCTTGAAGCTGCCGGGCTTGTAGTAGATGCCACTGTGGATGACACCGCTGTTGTTCCCCGTCTGGTGATCGGCCAGGGCCTGTTCCTTTTCCAGGAGCAGGATGCGCAAGCCCGGGTGGCGGGTCTGGAGCTTGTACAGGGTTGCCGCACCCACGATGCCGCCGCCCACGATGATGACGTCCCAGTTCGCTTGCTTATCCATGGTCCTGTTAGAGGCCCCGAAGGTAATCCCGGGGCATCACTGCAGCTCGATGGCCTCCTGCGAGATCTCCTCCCGGGGCACACGGAAGAGCAGCACCAGGGCCACCACGAAAAAGCTGCCGATGATGATCACGGTGTTCCGCAGATCGCCGGTCAGTTGATAGACCAGGCCGTAGGCCAATGTGCCGAGCACGGTGCCCACGTAATAGCTCACGTCGTAGAAGGAGAAGTACGATGCATGGTCGATGGTCTCGGGCAGGAACTTCGCGTAGGTGCTGCGCGAGAGCGATTGGCTGCCGCCCATGACCAGGCCCACGCCGCAGGCCAGCGCATAGAACTCCACGGCCCAGTGGATCCGGTACGCGGCGATGCACAGCAGCAGCCAGCAGAACCCCGCGATGGTGAGGGCCGCAAGGTTGCCGCAGCGCTTGCTGAGCTGCACGAACAACAGCGCACCGGGGATGGCCACCAGTTGGATGAGCAGGATGCTGGTGATCAGGCTGCTGTCAGCGATGGGGATGATGGCGCCCATGGCATCCACGTCCTTCACCTCCTCCTTCGCGTAGGTCACGGCGAGGTACATCACCGTCTGGATGCCCATGTTCAGGACGAAGAAGGCCGTGAGATAGGCGCTCAGTCGGCGTGTGTTCCGGAGCTGCCGCCACACCTTGCGCAGCTCGCGGTAGCCGTTCCACACCACATCCCCGGTGGCCTTCCGCCTGTCGGGATCATCCGGCAGCACCCGGAAGGCGAGCTGGGCGAAACCCGCCCACCACAGGCCCACGGTCACGAAGGTGATGCGAGCCGGGAGCCCATCGCGGTCGGGGATCCCGAACCACTGGGGCTTCATCACCATCAGCAGGTTCAGGATAAGCAGGATCACACTGCCGATGTAGCCCATGTTGTAGCCGCGGGCGCTCACGCGGTCGTGGTCCTCGGGCTCGGCGATCTCGGGCAGGAAGGCATCGTAGAAGATGAGGCTGCCGCTGAAACCAACGGAGGCCATCATCACCAGGAAGAGTCCCGTCCAGAGCGAGTCCAGTCCAAAGAAGAACAGGCCCGCGCAGGAGGCCGAGCCCAGGTAGCAAAAGGCCTTGAGAAAGGTCTTCTTGTTGCCGATGTGGTCAGCGATACCGCTGAGCAGTGGAGCGACCAGGGCCACCAGCAGGAAGCCGGCCGAGAGCGCATAGGAATAGAGCGACTGGGAGGGGATGCCGTGATCGCGCAGTACCAGATCAGTCCCGTCCTGATGGGTGATGGCCAGGTAGAAGATCGGGAAGATCGCCGTGGTGATGGTGAGCGAGTAGACCGAGTTGGCCCAATCGTACATGGTCCATCCGCGGATCACGCGGGGATCGCCCTTCACCATGGCGGCAATGTAGGCAGAAGGTCCGCTCCGCCCCAGCGGAGCGGCGCACTCAGGCAGGTCTCATCGATCCTACGGACCCGTGATGGCTCCATGCTGAATACCATGAACCACGGATCTACACGTCCCGAAGCCCCGGGAGAACACTGATCATTCAGACCGCACATTCTCTCGTCAATGGGGTGCTGAGGTGCTGCGATGCATGCTGACTCAGTCACGCACGGTCCGCTGCGTGTGAACCGAGGAAAGCGCGACGGGTCTCCCGATCGCGAGGCCTCGCCACTCGGGACATCCGTGTTGATCCGTGTGTATCCGTGGTTCAAACCCGCTGCGCCGCCAGGCGCTGAGGACCGGTCCACGTAAGCCCGGCTGTGCTCAGGGTACCAGCTCCACCTCCACACGCCGGTTCTTGCTCATGCCCACGTCGGTGCCCGAGGTGTCGGAAGGCTCATCGGAGCCTTTGCCCACCACGGTGATGCGGGCCGTCTCCACACCGGCCTCCACCAGGGCATCGCGGAGCCCTACGGCCCGTTGCTGGGCCAGCTCGGCGAGGTCGGGGCGTACGCGCGTCCGGCTCATTTCGGTGGCATCGGTGTGTCCCACCAAGCGGATCTTGATGGCCGGGTCGGCCTTCAGGTCCTGCACCAGTTCGGTGAACCAGGGCTCCATGGAAGGGTCCAGGGTGCTTTGGAAACGCTTGTAGTAGTAGATCTGCCCGTCCACACGCTGGCTGGGCTTCAGGTTGGGGTTCACGGCACCCTTGCGGCTGAAGATGAACTCGCTCTCGGCATCCTTGAGCTGTTCGCAGGTGCAGGAGCTCCGGTCCTTCACCGGGTACACCTCCACGTTGTCGATGTAGTAGTAGGCCGAATTCACCTGCATGCGGGTCTCGCCGCGTGGACGCTTCACCTTCTCGTTGGGGGTCTTTTCGTTGGAGGCGAAGTTGCCGATGACCAGGTAGTGTTCCGAGCCCTTGGCCTGGTATACCCCGCAGATGCCCTGCCAGCTGTTCATGTCCTTCTGCACCTTGTCGCGTACTGACGGGAAGGTGATGTCATAGGTCAGGTTGGCCTCATCGGACTTCACCACCTTCTGGTTACCCAGCCATACGCCCAGCTCGCCCGTGGCGTACTTGCTCAGGTCACCGAGCGTGGTGTAGAAGCGCACGCAATAGAGCGAATCTTTTTTCATCCGCTGCTTCATCTGGGTCTGCAGATAAGAGCGCGGCTGCTGGCCCATGTAGCTCCAGGTGCGGATACCGGCGTAGTTCGATCCGCTCAGCGCCATCTGGTCGCCCGCCAGGTTCTTGGGGGTGGACACGTTGCTTTCCTTGGTGGCGTTCTCGCTGAACAGGTCTGCCTTCTCGCCGGTGGGCGAGCTCCAACCCTCGGCCAGTTCGATGGCCCCGGGTCGTTTCAGCTTCTTGGTCTCGATCTTCTCGAAGTCACCGTTCAGGATCCACGAACGGGTCGAATCGACCTGTTGGGCCTGGGTCACGTTCAGCAAAGAGAGGGTGGCTACGATCAGGACTGTGCGCATGGAAGGGAGGAGTTCGAGGAATGAAGGACCTGCGGGACATGGCGCCCCGGAGAGCGCTGGCAAGTTAAGCGACACCCGCTGAACACCAACTTCGTGCCAGCTGACAAAGCCTGTTCATCGGTGCCGGTATCGAGGTATGGTGTTGGCAGCGAAGGCTGCGGCCCGCCGACCCGAAAAGGCCCTCATGAAGCCCCATCAGTGCGACGGTGTGGCCTGAAAATACACGGGGCCCGTGCTCTCGCACGGGCCCCGGTCGTCAGGCTTTCAGCGCTGGCTTAGAAACGCCAGCCGATACGCACACCACCCACGGAACCAAAGCCAGAGGCGCTGGACTTCTGCTCAGGGCTAGTGGACGAGGAAGTGTCACCATCAATGGTCACCGTGACCGAAGTCTCTTTCTGGGTAATGCTGTTAGTGGCCCATCCGAACTCGGCACCCAGGAAGAAATTCTCAGCTACGTAGTAGTCAGCACCAGCCAACAATGCCACACCGAAGGAGGAAACAGGCGTTTCCACATCAGCGCTCACACCTTCAGCATAACCTCCGCCGTCACCAAAGTCAGCGTAGTTGTCCCAGTTCTCCGTGTCCTTGCCACTTCCGATGGAGATGGCAAGACCCAGGTAAGGCGAAAGACGGTCCGTACCAGCGAAGTGGTATTCCACACCAGGAGCCACGGAGAAGGAGGACGAGGACACTTCCTGCGTACCCGTTCCACCCGTGCCGTCAGCGTTCTCAGCAACGTTGTTGGTCTCCTTGCTGGAATTGTAGGCCAGGCCAAAACGGATGGCCAGGTTGTTGGAGAGGAAGTAACGATACTTCAGTGAGGGAGCAACCATGGTGTTGCTCTCGCCTGAGAGGTTCAACTGCACTTCCAAAGAAGAAGGGTTGCCCTCAGTGGGTTTCTGCGCCATCACCAGTGAAGTGGCACCGGCGAGCACAACGGTCATCAGTACTTTCTTGTTCATGTTCTTGTTGCGTTGGTTTGCGGGGCGAAGGTATACGGTTCATTGACAAATGACCACCCCACCCCTGTGAATTGTTGGTTTACGGATTGTTGACAAGTTGCGTGCCAAGGGGTTATTCGGGGTAACGTTCCGTCCCGATCCTCCGGTTCGACCCACAGACCTGGGGCCGTGCTACGGATGGTCCCTTCGATCTCGGAAGGGCCTTCCCTGCGGTCTGGATCATCGGACAAGTAACTGACATCCAATGATTTTTCACGTCCATCCAGACCACCTGAGGCCCTGTCCTAGCGAATGGTGGTGCGCTGGTCCAGCAACGTTCATGCCAGCCGCAGATACACCTGTTGGTATTTGGGAGCCGGTGACCGGTTGCATTGAACCCAACAGCCCCGTCCGGAAATTCCGAACGGGGCTGTCATGAAGGAACAGGTCGATCAGCCCCTCTGCTGGGCCCGGATGATGTTCAGTGCCCCGCCCGCCTTGAACCACTCGATCTGCTGCTCATTGTAGGTGTGGTTGCACAACAGGGTATCGCTGCTTCCATCGGCGTGCTTGAAGACCAGTGTCAACGGCTTGCCGGGCGCGAACTGCGTGAGGTCGATGAAGTCGATGCGGTCGTCCTCATGGATCTTGTCGTAGTCGGCCTCCTTGCTGAAGGTGAGGGCGAGCATGCCCTGCTTCTTCAGGTTGGTCTCATGGATGCGGGCGAAGCTCTTCACCAGCACGGCGCTGACACCGAGGTGGCGGGGCTGCATGGCAGCGTGTTCGCGGCTGCTGCCCTCCCCATAGTTGTGGTCGCCCACGATGATGCTGGGCCTGCCGGCGGCCTTGTAGCTGCGCTGGGTGGCGGGCACGGCACCGTGCTCACCGCTCAGTTGGTTCTTCACCTTGTCCACCTCGCCGGTGAAGGCGTTGGTGGCGCCGATCAGCGTGTTGTTGCTGATATTGTCCAGGTGACCGCGGTACTTCAGCCATGGGCCGGCCATGCTGATGTGGTCGGTGGTGCACTTTCCCTTGGCCTTGATCAGCAGCACGGCATCGCTGATGTTCTGTCCGTTCCACGCGGGGAAGGGCTCCAACAGCTGCAGACGCTCGCTGTCGGGCTTCACCACCACGCTCACGGTGCTGCCATCGGCAGCCGGGGCCTTGTAACCGGCATCCCCCACATCGAAGCCACGCGGAGGGAGTTCGATGCCTTTCGGCTCATCCAGCTTCACGCTCTTGCCATCCTCGTTGATCAACGAGTCGGTAAGGGGATTGAAGGTGAGGTCACCGGCGATGGCCAGTGCGGTCACGATCTCCGGGCTGGCCACGAAGGCATGCGTGTTCGCGTTGCCGTCATTGCGTTTCGCGAAGTTGCGGTTGAAGGAGGTGATGATCGAGTTCTTGCGGTTCGGGTCATCGGTATGCCGCGCCCACTGGCCGATGCAGGGGCCGCAGGCGTTTGCGAGCACCACACCGCCCATTGCGTCGAAGGTCTTCAGTAGGCCATCGCGCTCGGCAGTGAAGCGCACCACCTCGCTGCCTGGAGTGATGGTGAATTCGCTCTTCGCCTTCAGGTTCTTGTCGATGGCCTGTTGCGCGATGGAGGCGCTGCGGGTCAGGTCCTCGTAGCTGCTGTTGGTGCAGGAGCCGATGAGGCCCACTTCCAGTTCGGCGGGCCAGCCGTTCTCCTTCACGGCCGCGGCGAACTTGCTGATGGGCCAGGCGAGGTCCGGGGTGAACGGACCGTTCACGTGCGGCTCCAAGGTGCTCAGGTCGATCTCGATCACCTGGTCGAAGTACTTGGCGGGATCGGCATAGACCTCGGGGTCGCCCTGCAGGTGTTCCTTGATGGCATCGGCCAGCGCGGCCACATCGGCACGGCCGGTCCCCTTCAGGTAGCGGCTCATGCTGTCGTCGTAGCTGAAGGTGCTGGTGGTGGCCCCGATCTCGGCGCCCATGTTGGCAATGGTACCCTTGCCGGTGCAGCTCATGCTCTCGGCTCCGGGGCCGAAGTACTCGACGATGGCACCCGTACCTCCCTTCACGGTGAGGATGCCGGCCACCTTCAGGATCACGTCCTTGGGGCTGGCCCAACCGCTGAGCTTGCCGGTGAGCTTCACACCGATGAGCTTGGGCCACTTCAGTTCCCAGGCCAGTCCGCTCATCACGTCGCAGGCATCGGCACCGCCCACACCGATCGCGATCATGCCCAGGCCACCGGCGTTCACCGTGTGGCTGTCGGTGCCGATCATCATGCCGCCGGGGAAGGCGTACTGCTCCAAGACCACCTGGTGGATGATGCCCGCACCCGGTTTCCAGAAGCCGATGCCGTACTTGTTGCTGATGCTCTCCAGGAAATTGAACACCTCGTTGCTCTTCAGCAGCGCTTCCTGCAGATCGGCCTTGGCACCCACCCGGGCCTGGATCAAGTGATCGCAATGCACGGTGC
>CAMCAZ010000038.1 GCA_945872795.1 Chryseobacterium gleum | reverse complement strand
CTGGGCGAAGGCCATGCCCAGGGTGAGCCAGAGCACGGAAAGCAGGGCCACGGTGCGTGGTGCAAGGTTCGGGAGTGACATCATGCCGGAGGGAATGTGCAGGGAATGGCCACCAATATAGCTGGAGGAATGACAGCCCACGACCATCCCGTCTTCGTTCCCGCGGGCGGTGCGTTCGCTCAAAGTCCCCGCGCCATGGCGGTGGCCATGCCCACCATCAGTACCAACAGCGGGATCTGGGCCAGGGTGAGCCGGGCCAGGAGCGGGGCACGGTCCAGTGTGCTGCTGCGCCCATTGCGCCCATCGATGCGCCAACGGATGAGCGTGATCATCGGCAACAGCTCGAGCAGGAACACCAGCGCGAACAGTACCATCTTCCCGATGAACCAGTGGCTTTCGAGGTAGAATTCGCTGCCCTTTTCCAGTCCGCCGAAGGCCCGCCACAGACCGGAGACGACCCAGCCCACGGCCGCCACGCCGTACCAGTTGTCGGCCAGGAACACAGCTGGCAGATCGGCTGCGATTTTCAGGTCGCGCAAGGCCCTCCAGCGCGCATACACGGCCGCAATGCCGATGGCGAGGAGCAGCAGGTGAAGGGTGGCGAGGAGATAGGAGAGGCCCATGGTGGACGAAAGTAGGACCTGATCCCTGCGCTTTGATGCCTTCCGCTTCACCGATGTGGTGCAACTTTGTGACATGCCCATCACCTTGACCAGCCACGGAGCCGCAGGAACGGTCACCGGTTCCAAACACCTGCTCGAACTGACCCGCAGGGACGGGACCTCCACGCGCGTGCTGCTGGATTGCGGCATGTTCCAGGGCGAGGCGGTGCGCGATGCGAAGAAAGACCCCAACCGGGAGTTCGGCTTCGAGCCGTCCTCTGTCGACATCGTGGTGCTCAGCCATGCGCACATCGACCATAGCGGGCTGCTGCCCCGTCTGGTGGCCGAAGGCTTTTCGGGACCGATCTGGAGCACGCCGGCCACCCGTGAGCTCTGCGCCATCATGCTCGCGGACAGTGCGCATATCCAGGAATACGACCATGCCTACGATGTACGACGCGCCCGCAAGCGCGGTCGTGAAGTGGAGTTCGATGAACCGCTGTATACCAAGGAAGATGTGCCGCCCACACTTGAACTGTTCGATGCCATCGGCTATGCCGAGCCCACGGAGATCGCCCCTGGGATCCAGCTCACGTTCACGGACACCGGCCACATCCTGGGCAGCGCGGCCGTTCACCTGCGCCTGGACGACGGCGACAGCGTGCTGCGCCTGACCTTCACCGGTGATGTGGGGCGTTATGTGGACCGTCTGCTGCCCGAGCCCGTGCCCTTCGAGCAGGCCGATGTGATCCTATGCGAAAGCACCTACGGCGACCGCGATCACCAGCCCATCCAGGAGGCCGAGGAGGAACTGCTCAGGCACGTGACCGAGGTGTGCGTGGAACGCCGGGGCAAGTTGATCATTCCCGCCTTCAGCATCGGCAAGACCCAGGAGATCCTGTATACGTTGAACTCGCTGAGCAACGCCGGGCGCCTGCCCCGTCTGCCGGTCTTCGTGGACAGTCCCTTGGCGATCAGTGCCACCGATATCGCTCGCCATTTCAGCACCCTGTTCCGCGAGGAGGTGCGGGCCGAGCTGGCCGAGGATCCCGATCTTTTTTCCTTCAAGGGCGTGGAGTTCGTGCGTTCACCCGATCGCAGCAAGCAGCTGAACGACCAGCAGGGGCCCTGCATCATCATCGCGGCGAGCGGCATGATGGAAGCCGGTCGTGTGCGCCACCACCTGCGCAACACGCTTTCCGATCCCGCCAACGCCGTGCTGGCCGTGGGTTTCTGCGCTCCGGGAACGCTCGGTGCCGACCTGCTCGCCGGCGACAAGGAGGTCCGCATCTTCGGAGATCCCGTGAAGGTGAACGCCGAGATCCTGCGCATGGAGTTCTACAGCGCCCACGCCGACCGCAATGAACTGCTGCGCTACCTGGGCTGCCAGAAGGCCGGTCAGGTGAAGAAGCTGTTCCTGGTCCACGGCGTGGAACGTTCCCTGCTGGCGCTGAAGGGACTGGTGATGGAACAGGGCTTCAAGGAGGTGCTGATCCCGCGCAGGGGCGAACGCTTCAACCTGTAAATGGACCTTGCGAGGTTGACCGACCAACGCTCGAACATGCGCAAGCTTCCGCTCTTCCTCCTCGCCGTTCTGACCCTTGTGCTGCACTGGTTCCTGGCCAACAGGCAGGTGTTGGGCGGTACACCGCTACCGCCGTTGGGGCGCTTCCTGAGCCCGCAGGAAGGCTTCTGGTGCAATGCGGAGGACGTGGATGAAAAGCACGTGCAGGAGTTGAAGTTGACGGGTCTGTCCGCTCCGGTGGAGGTGGTCTGGGATGACAGTGGAGTGCCGCACCTGTTCGCGGCCAATGACAGTGACCTGTACCGGGCCCAGGGCTATGTGGTGGCCAGCCTGCGCCTGTGGCAGCTGGATTTCATCGCCCGTGCGGCGGCCGGTCGGATCAGTGAGGTGGTGGGTGCTCAGGCCCTGGAGTTCGACCGGGCACAACGGCGCAAGGGCATGGGAATCGGTGCCGAGGCGGCCAGCGACGCGCTGATGCAGGATCCGCTGATGGCGCCACTGCTGAACGCATACGCCGATGGGGTGAACCAATACATCGCCACGCTCCGCCACCGCGACCTGCCTATCGAGTACAAGTTGCTCAGCTACGCTCCCGAGCCATGGAGCCCCCTGCGCTCCGCGCTGATCCAGCAGTACATGGTGGAGAACCTCAGCGGCTGGGACCGCGACGTGGAGGACAGCCATGCACGCGCCATCCTCGGCCCGGCCCTGCACGAGCTCATCTTCCCGGCACGCCCGCCCGGGGTGGTGCCCACGGTCCCTACGGACAGCATCTGGCCCTTCACCCCGGACACTCTTACCGTGCCACCGGGCTACGATCTCGGCATTGGTCTAAAGTCCGATGCGCACCGCAGCGATCCCACCAACGGCAGCAACAACTGGGCGGTGCACGGCAGCCGCACGGTCAACGGCCATGCCCTCCTGGCCAACGACACGCACCTGGGGCTCAACTTCCCGTCCATCTGGATCCCCATCCAACTGGCCACACCCGATCATCGTGTCTTCGGGTTCACCATTCCCGGGGCCTGTGGCCTGATCATCGGGCACAACGAACATGCGGCCTTCGGCGTGACCAATGCACCCCGGGATACCCGCGATTGGTACCGCATCACCTGGCAGGATGAACGACGCAAGGCCTACCTCCATGATGGCGAATGGCTGCCGGTGACCTACCGCGTGGAGGACTATGCCGTGCGCGATGGTGAGGTGCTCACCGACAGCATCCGCATCACCCTGCATGGACCGGTGATGTACGACGAGCACTTCGGTGATGTGCCCGAGCGTGCCCACCTGGCCCTGCGATGGATGGGCCACGAACCCAGCATGACCCAGAAGGCCCTCTACCTGATGAACCGGGTGAAGGGGCACGCCGACTATGTGGAGGCGCTGCGCTTCTTCGGCGCACCGGCGCAGAACTGGGTGTTCGCCAGCACGGCCGGTGATATCGCCATGCGGGTGCAGGGCACCTTTCCCAACAAGTGGCGTGATCAGGGGCGCTTCGTCCTCGACGGCGCCGATCCCGCGCATCGCTGGCAACGCTTCATCCCCTTTGAGCACACCGCCACCCAGCTGAACCCGGCCCGCGGTTTCGTGAGCAGCGCCAACCAGCACAGTGTGGATGAAGGCTATCCCTACTGGTTCTTCAACGCCCACCTGGAGTACTACCGGAACCGCAGTGTGAACAGCACCCTGGAACGCACGCAGCGCTTCTCCGTGAAGGACATGATGGCGCTGCAGCACAGTGGCCACGATCTGCGGGCGAAGGAGGGTCTCGCCGCGCTGGTGCCCCTGCTCGATACCACCCAACTGGACGCGGAGGCCCTGGCCACCTTGAACACCCTGCGACGATGGGATCATATCGCCGATCACGCGCGGGAGCAGGAGGCCCTGTTCCAGATGTGGTTCGACAGCACGCGTACTGCCCTGTGGGCGCCACTGCAGGAACACCCGCTGCCCTTGGGTGACCCCACGCCCTACAACACCATCCGCATCCTGGCGGACAGTGCATTGCGGACCACGGTTGAACAAGCGCTGGACGTGGACGCGCGAGCGGTCGTGCTGCAAGCCTTTCGTTCCGTGGTCGACACCCGGAGGAGCGAGGGCCCCTTATTGTGGGGAGCGATGAACAATGCCCGGGTCATGCACCTGGCGCGGATCCCGGCCTTCGGGCGTGAAGGGCTGCCGGTGAACGGTGCGGGCACCGCGGTCAATGCACAGCGCGGTAACCACGGTCCTTCGCAACGCATCGTGGTGGAGCTCACCTCTCCACCCCAGGCCTGGTACCAGTTGCCGGGCGGCATCAGCGGCAACCCCGGCAGTGCCCACTACGATGATCTTCTGCCCGAGTGGCACTCCGCGACCTATCGTCCGGTCCACTTTCTCACCACCGCCGCTGAGGCCGATGCCAAGGGCTTCACCCGGACCACACTTGTTCCATGAGGATGTTCGTCACGCTCATCGCCACCCTTGTCCTTGCCGGGATAACGGGCCTGTGGTTGCCGTTCTGGAGCCTGGCCCTCTCGGCGCTGCTGGTGGGCTTCGTGGTACACCCTGGTGCCTGGTCCGCGTTCCTCGCCGGTCTGCTGGCCGGAGTGCTGCTCTGGGGCGGTCTCGCCTACGGGGCGGATGCGGCCAACACGGGCATCCTCTCCGCTCGGGTGGGCGCATTGTTCGGCACCACGGGCATGGGCATGGTCCTCATCACGGCCGCCATGGGCGGTCTTTTGGCGGGCCAGGGTGCCGCGCTCGGCGATCGGCTGCACAAGGCGTTCAACCCATAGTAAGCGCGCGGGCTGTGGCTCCGCTGTCCTTACCGCCCGAATCCCACGGCCCGCTTCACCGCTTCGGGGAGCGCCGGAAGCTTCCGACGCTCGAAGAGGAAACTGCTCAGGTCGGCGATCTCGCTGAAGATGTAGTGGCTGTCCATGGCACCCTTCAGGTAGGCCTTGCCCGTGCTGCCTCCTGTGCCCACGCGCAGTCCGATCATGCGGTGCACCATGTTGATGTGGCGGTTGCGCCAGGCCGCCAATCCCTCGTCGATGTCCAGCAGGGACTGCATGAAGCGGAAGGCCTGTTGGAAGATGGGCTCATCGCGGTAGAGCATGATGAACAGGGCACTGCGACAGGCGGCAGGGGAGAGGCGCCGTTCGGGATCGCCGTCCACGAAGAGCTTGCGCCACAGGTCCGCATTGCCCTCCTCGCCCTTCACTAAGGTGCTCGTGTACAGGTCCTCCAATCGCTGGAAGAAGGTGGCCTCACCGGCCGGCCAGTACTCAGGTTGAAGGAAGGGCATGCGTTCCAACCAACGGTTCACCAGTTCCAGCAGCGTGGGCAGGTTCTCCAGCGCCTCGATCTCCGCCTTGTGCTCGGGCTTCAACTGGCTGGTGTAGTACTGCTTGCCGAAGCGTTTCTCCATCCGCAGTCCCAGCCGGGCCTCGAGGACCTTGAACTGCATGCTCTGGAAACCGCTTGCTGGACGCAGCAGGTCCCGGAAATCCAGGAAATCCAAGGGCGTCATGGTCTCCATGATGTCCATCTGGTGCACGAGCACATCCAGGATGGTCTTCACCCGCTCCAAGCGGTGCACGGCGATGTTCAGTTCGCCGCCGTTGTCATCCACGTGGTGGTCGGAGAACATCTCGATCACACTGCCCACCTCGTGCAGGACCTGCTTGAACCAGAGCTCGTAGGCCTGGTGGATGACGATGAAGAGCATTTCATCATGCGCCTTCACGCCATGCTTGTCGCTCTCGGGGGCCTGCGCACCAAGGATCTTGTCCAGCTGCAGGTAGTCGGGGTAGTATACGTTGCTCATGGCCCTGAACGCGGTCCCTCCAGTGCTCCGGTGCACTGGCGCCCGCCGTGGTCTCGGCCAAATGTAGGTGCAGGGCCGCCAGCACGTGTGATGAAGGTCATGCGTTCATGACGGTGTCCACGATGGTAGCTTCGTGCCATGCGGATGTTCCTGATCGGTTGCATGCTGTGGGCGGGATCCCATTCGATGGCCCAAGGCAGCCTGGATATGCTGAAGGGAGGTTCCGATGCCGGACAACGGGCCTACGACAAGCGCGTCGCACCCACCAGGGCTTCTGTCCGAACGGTGTATGCTCCAGGGCAGGTGGATGTGGCCCCCACCTATCCCGGTGGTGCCAATGCCTTGAACAAGGCCATGATGAAGGGTTGCGATACCAACCTGGCCAGCACCGGAGCGGACTGCAACGAGGACCTCCATTATCGGGTGCGCTTCGTGGTGGAGACCGATGGTACGGTGAGCGAGGCGGAGGTTCTGGGTGCCGCCACGTGTCCGGTGCTCTCCGCGTCCATGCTTTGCCGCGTGAATGGGCTTCAACGCTTCAGCCCAGGCATCTTGAAGGGCGCACCCGTACGTGTCCGCTTGGAGATGGGCTTCTCCTACTCGGCCGAATGATCGGACCCGCCAGGCGCAGCGGCATTACAGCAACTTGCCGTGCACGAATCCGGTGAAGGCCACCTGGCGTTTGTCCACGGTGCCGTCCGCCAGTTGCGGGGGGCCTCCGAAGGTCAGGGCGGCCACCAATACGTAGCGGTCCACGGGAATGGTGTCGTTGTCCCGGTGCGGTTGGATCAGCAGTGCTTCGCCGAAGGCTCCCTCAAAGGGAATGGGCCGGTCCGGCCGGAAGAGGTACCAATCCTTGTCGCCCTCCAGGATCACCCGCTGGGTGAGCCGCCCTTCCAGCGGGAGCATGCGGTGCAGCGTCATGTAATGCGAGGTGTCCGAGCGTTTCTCGGGGATGCGCAATAACAGCCGGCGCTCTGTGAGGTCCTCGCCCCAGTCCACGCGGGGCAGCAACATGCGCCAGATGCCGCCCGTGGGATGCAGCGGTGACACGTAGCCGGGCACGAAGCGGAAACTGCTGAAACTGACGGCGAGGAAGAGCAGGGTGGCCCCCATGGTACCGCCTTGGGTACGCAGCAGGTCGTTCGCCCCATCCGCTCCCTGCAGCAGGAATTTCAGCGCGTAGGTGAAGAGGAAGATGGCCGAGAGCGCATTGATCATCCGGTAGCGGAACATCACCGGTTGCGGCCGCATCTGCTCCTGGTAGTGCGGCGAGAGGTTGATGAGGTTGGTCTTCATGGCCACCCACAGATGGATGTTGGCCAGGAAGAAGATCATGGTGAGCACGTGAGGCCGGTCGGGCGCGAGCAGCCAGTGATCGTAGAAGCCATGGGCGAAGGCGGCCAGCACCAGACCCAACAGGGCGCCCCAGAGCCAGTGCCTCCCCCGGCGCCGGGCCATGGCCATGCAATAGGCGATGATGGAGGTGAAGAACATGTGCGCCACACTGGCGTAGAGCACCCGACCTCCCACGGCATAGAGCTCGCTCTGCGCCAGATACAGGGTGTTCTCCACGAACGCAAAGCCCAGGGCACTGATGCTTCCGTACAGGATCAGATCGAAGGGCTCGTCGGCCTGTCGGGTCAGGGTGATCAGCAGCAGCAGCGGCAGCAGTTTCACCGTCTCCTCCACCATCCCGATGCCGATCACCGCGTACCACCAGTCGTTCCACGGGGAGCCGTCCAGTACCAGTTCCAACCGCGGTATGATGAACCCGCTCAAGGGAAAGGTGAGGAAGGTGGTGCCGCAGGCCACGACAAAGACGGCCACTTCCCATCCCACCTTTTCGCGCTCGAAACGGTCCAGCCAGGTGAGGTAGCGGTACCAGGTATAGGAGATCAGGAAGGAGAGGAGCACATGCACCATCAGGCCAGTGGTGCCGGTGAGCTTCAACGCGCCGCCCAGACCGCTGTAGGTCACGAACAGGAAGGGAACGGTGAAGAGCAGGACGAACACCACCGCGGCACGTTTCACCGGGGAATGCCATGCATCCGTGGGGTGCAGGCGGTCCACGATGCGGATGTCCCGGCGCAGTTGGATGGCGACAAGGACGACCAGGGCAATGAAGAAGATCATGTGCCGGACAAGATAGCGGAGGTCCGGTCCCCCAACGCAGGAAGCGCGCCCCTTCCGGAACGCGCTTCGCGCAGGATCGTCACACAGGCTAAGGGGCCTGTGGTGCCGCCTTCAACTGGCCGCGTTTCTCCATGTGCTCGGCCCGCTTGGCCTTGCGCAGTTCCTTCAGCTGTGCATACTGCGCTTCGGTCAGCACGGACCTCAGGTCGGTCTCACGCTGGTCGCGCAGTGCTTTCGCCTTGGTCTTGCGGGTGGTCTCATCCGTACCCGAAGCTTTCAGGTCGGTCACTGCTTTGGCGAAGTCGCTGTTGATGATCTCCACTTTGCGCGACTGCTCGTCGTTCAACCCGAGCTCCTTCGTCAAGTATGCACTTCGTTCCTGGGCGCGTTCCTGGCCCCGTTGTTCCATCTCCGCGGGATCCCTGTCTGTCTTCTTGTCCTGTGCGCTCAGTCCCATGGTGGTGAACAGCGCTGCTGCAGCGAGCATGATCGGTAGCTTCTTCATCGTTCCTGGTTTCGTTCGTTGCTTCTCGTGTTCCCTGCGACCCTTGCCGGCCGCTTTCATCAACTTGGATGCATGCATCATGCCATGGTTTGATCGCAGCGGTCAAAGTCCGGCCATCGCCACATAGCGCCGTTCGGTGAATTCGTCCAAGGCACCCGGTCCGCCTTCGCGTCCGAAGCCGCTTTCCTTCACACCGCCGAAGGGTGCCACGGGGGTGCTGATCAGGCCGGTGTTCAAGCCCACCATGCCGTATTCCAAAGCTTCGCTCAGGCGCCAACAACGCGCCAGGTCGCGGGTGTAGGCGTAGGCCGCCAGACCGTAGGGTGTGTCGTTGGCGATGCGCACGGCCTCCGCCTCGTCCGTGAAGCGCTGCACCGCTGCCACCGGTCCGAAGAGCTCTTCCTGCGCGCAGGCCATGGTATTGGTGACGTCGACGAGCAGGGTGGGTTGCAGAAAGAGATCACCGGCACGATCCCGTTGCCCACCCAGCATCATCCGCGCACCCTGATCCACGGCATCGGCAAGCAGGCGCTCCACCTTTTGCACCGCCCGTTCGTTGATCAATGGCCCTACTTGGACGCCCGGCTCCAGCCCAGGACCCACCTTCAGCTCTTGCATCCTCAGGCGCAGCGCTTCCACGAAGCGGTCATGGATGCCCTCCTGCACCAGGATGCGGTTGGCGCATACGCAGGTCTGTCCGCTGTTGCGGAATTTGCTGGCCATGGCGCCCTCCACAGCAGCATCGAGGTCGGCATCATCGAACACGATGAAGGGTGCATTGCCCCCCAGTTCCAGTGCGATGTTCTTCACGGTCCCCGCCGCCTGGGCCATCAGCTGTTTGCCCACAACCGTGCTGCCGGTGAAGGTGATCTTGCGAACGCGCGGATCGGTGCTCAGCACCTGGCCCACCGCTGCGGCGTGGCTGGTGGTGATGAGGTTGAGCACGCCCGGCGGAAGGCCGGCCTCCATCGCCAGGGCGGCCATGGCCAGCGCGGTGAGCGGTGTTTCCTCACTGGGCTTCAGCACCACCGTGCAGCCTGCCGCGAGGGCGGGGGCCACCTTGCGGGTGATCATGCTGAAGGGGAAGTTCCACGGCGTGATGGCCGCCACCACGCCGATGGGCCGGCGCAGCACCAACAGTCTGCGGTCGTGCTGCTCTGCGGGAATGATGGTCCCATAAACGCGCCGCGCCTCCTCGGCGTTCCAGCGGATGAAACCGGCACCGTAGCGCACCTCGCCGATGCTCTCCGCCAGCGGTTTGCCGCATTCAGCCGTCATCAGGGCGGCCAGTTCGCAGCCGTGTTCCTGTACCAGTTGGTGCCACCGCAGCAGGAGGTCCGCCCGGTCCGTGGCCAGCAAGGCGCTCCATCCGGGCAGCGCGTCCGAGGCAGCGCTCACGGCCCGAAGGGTCTCCACGGCACCGAGCTCGGCCACCGTGGCGATGGTGCTGCCCGAGGCCGGGTCGCTCACAGGAAAAGTGCTGCCGTCGTCAGCGTTCACCCATTGCCCGGAAATGAGCGCACGGTCCCGATGTAGGTCGATCATGCCACGAAAGAACAACGATCGACGGTAGTGCCGACCCTTAGCGGTTCACGGTGAAGGGCATCGCGGGATGGCCTTCAAGCGTCAACAGGTAGGAGCCATTGGCCAGGGCCGAGACATCGATACCCTGGCGCAGGTCGCCGGTAGAGACCACGGCGCAGGAGCGACCCAGCAGATCGCGCACTTCCACGCGGCTGGTCGGGTCAACGTTGCCCTGTACATGCAGCAGGTCGTTCGTCGGGTTCGGGAAGAGCGCGATGGTCGGTGCAGCACGCTCGCTCAGCCCCACGTTCAGCGCAGGCTCCACGCGCACCAGTTGGTGGGTGGTGGCGTTCACGTACCAGATGCGGCCGTCAGGTCCCACCTTGATGCCCATGATGCCTGCAGCGCCCGTGGCGATCCGGCCCAGTTCGGTCACGGTGGCTCCGCTCTTGTCGTAGATCACGATGTCGCCCGTGGCATGGTCGCTCACCAGCAGGTGATCGCCGATGATGTCGATGCCGGCCGGGGCCTCCAGACCGCTGTCCACGATCACCTCCCACTCATAGTTGATGTAGCGGCTGTATTCCACATAGCTCTCCCAGGGGCCGTAGCTGGCCGCCCCTGCATTGGTGCCGGTGCGGGTGTTCATGCGCAGGACACGCTGTCCGCCGTGGTCCACCACGTACAGCCAGCCCGTGGCCTTGTCCATGGTGCAGTGGCTCACGATGTGGTTGTTGGGGTCGCGCGTCACCGTGAAGGCGTCATACCGGCGGATCAGGGCGTCACCATGGTAGTCCTGGCCGGGGGTGTGGTCCTCGCGGAAGTCGTTCATCACGATATCGCCGTTGTAGCCATCCACCAGCCAGAAGCGGTTCCAGAAGTCATGCGCGATGCCCTGGCTCTCGGGGTTCACGTGCAGCATGTCCAGGTGGCTGCCCAGCGGACCGAACAGCCCTTGGGCGTAGATGGCGGGGTCGGCGCTCCAGAGCGTGGGGCCCGTGAAGGGGTCGCCGCCGTTCTGGTTCGCATCGAAGATGCCGGGACAGGTGGCGAAGTTGCCGTTGTCCGCCATGGCGATGGCCGTGGGCAGGCTAAGGAAGTGGCGCGAGGCGGGGTCCCGCTGCCACAGGAAGGTCATGTCCTCCTCACCGGGGTTGAAGAAGCGCACGGTGCTGCCACCGGTGCTGGCCACATCCTTGTTCAGCACCCACAGTTCGTTGCGGTTGCGATCGGGGTGGAAGTCCAGGTCGCGCGGCACCAGCAGGTCGTCGTCATCATCGGCGATCATGGTGAAGGTGGGGGCAGCGAGCAGATAGGCGTCCATCAGGTCCGGGGTGGCGGGGTTCACCGTGAGGGTGGCACTGCGCACATCGTTCACCGGGAACTGGTCGGCCT
Organism: Chryseobacterium gleum; assembly: GCA_945872795.1. GTDB lineage: Bacteria > Bacteroidota > Bacteroidia > Flavobacteriales_F > PHOS-HE28 > PHOS-HE28. The sequence goes on along the minus strand of CAMCAZ010000038.1, from coordinate 24,237 downwards.
CGCCGTTGATCTCCGTGGCCCAGACATCGAGCGTGTATGTTCCGACCGCACCAGGTACCCAGGTGGTGGCATGCTCGAACTCGACCACTTCGCCGGAGCTGAGGTCGGCGCCGCTCACGCTCTCCGAGACGATGGCACCGCCGTTGATCTGGTAGTTCAGCGTGTAGCTCTGTACCACGCTCAAGCCCGTGTTCGTCAGTGATCCGCGGATGATCACGCTCTGTCCTTCTTCGCTGTACAGCGAGGTGATCAGCTTGGTCACGCTCATGTCCAGCTCCTGAGGAGCAGAGGCGATGAAGGTGTGCGCAGCGTTCACCCCCTGCGCACTGAAGGTGCCGATGGAGCCTCCGTCGACAAAGACCTGGAAACTGGCATGGCCATCACCCCAGCTGTCGATGGAGTGGATGGTGTAGCTCCCGCCCTCGGTGAGGCACCATGGGCCCTCGATGATGGTGCTGTTGTTGGCATAGCCGCCTGCGGGGGAGGTCTCGCCGGCACCACTGCCACAGTTCAATGCGGGATTGCCACCGGTGAAGATCGGCGCCTGGCCGCAAACGTTCCCGCCGGGTACCAACTGCCAGTAGGTCTCGTTGCCATAGTCATCCGAAAGCACGTGGATGAACACCTGCACCTCACCGGCAGGGCACTGGGCCTGGACGTTCAGCGTGAACGTGGCGATGGAAAGGAGCGCGGCAAAGGAGCGTAGATCGTAGGTCATGGGTCTTCTGTAGGGGGGCTGAAGATAGTGCGAGGTGGTCCGAAGGAGGACATAAGAAGGGCTTGGCATGGGGATCCCAAGCAGGCCGTCCGGACTACATGATCCGTCGGTCATTCAGGCGATCGCCGACGAAGCGCACCTTGGCCCGGACGAACATCCTTGAACGGGCTCCCGTGCGGTGAAGGTCAACGCGGCTTGTAGGCGGAGCAGAGCAGCGAATAGACCGCCGAATCCAGGAACTCGCCATGCGCGAAATAGTTCTCCTTGAAGAGTCCTTCCAGCACGAAGCCGCGGCGTTCCAGCACGCGGCGCGAGGCGGTGTTCCGCGGATCGGTGACCGCTTCGATGCTGTGAAAGTGGTAGCGCTCGAAGCCACATTCCAGCACAGCACCCATGGCCTCATGCATCAAGCCTTTGCCCCATTGGCCCGGGTCCAGCAGGTAGCCGATCTCCGCCCGGTGATGTTCCTTTTTCAAGCGGTAGAAACCGATGGTGCCGATCAGCACAGGGTCATCCCTCAACTGTATGGCCCAGCCGATGCCATCGCCCTGCCGACGGTCCAGTTCCATGCGATGGATCAGGGCCTCGGCATCGGCGAGGGTGGCGGATCGGGGGCGACCCACGAAGGCCATCGTCCGTTCATCGGATCGCAGGCGATGGAGCGCCTCCACGTCTCCCGCATGGAACGGGCGAAGGGCCAGGCGTTCCGTGCTCAAGGCCGGATGAACGGAAAGGTCCGGTTCAAGCATTCGGCAGGCGCTCCAGGAACCCGATCACCGCGGCGTTGAAAAGCTCGGGCACTTCGAGGTTCGACAAGTGGGCGGCTCCGGGCAGGACCACGAGCTCGCCCTTGGGCAGTGCTTCGGCCATCACGGTGCTCGTGGCCAGTGGCATCAGCATGTCCGCATCGCCGGTGATCACCATGGCCGGTCCCTGGAACCGACGCAATACCTCAAGTCGGTCCGGACGTTGGGCCATGCCCAGTGAGGTGGCGGCCACCACTTCGGGGTCCTGCCTGGCGATCATGGCCACCACCCGTTCCACCAGCTCAGGCCGTTCGTTCCGAGTGCGTTCCGTCAGCAGTGATGGGGCCATGCCCCGCGCGATCACGTCCATGCCTTTTTCGCGGGCGTTCTTTGCCGTGGTGTGCCGGGCTTCGACTCCTTCCTCCGTGTCCGCGTTGGACTTCGTATTGCACAAGATAAGGCCTGCAAGGCGCTCGGGCCAGCGCTCGGCGAAGGCCATGGCGATGTATCCACCCATGCTCAGCCCACAGATCACCACCTTATCGAGGCCCTTCTCGTCCAACAGTTGCTTCAGGTCGTGCGCATACTGCCGCATGGGCATGATGGCCGCGATCTCGCGCTCATCCCGACCGAACCCGCGCAGGTCGGGGGCGATCACCGTGGCCACCCTTGATAAGGCTTCCAACTGTGGTTCCCACAGGGTGGAATCCAAGGGAAAACCGTGGATGAGGAGTAGGGTGGTACGTTGTTCCATGGGACAAAGATCGTTCACCGGGCGAAGGACGAACGGAGCAGGCCTTGCACTGTTCGGACAACGACGTCCGAGCTGCTCATCGTATTTCGGTACTCTTTCCGGTACGCTGCAAAGCGTGATCATCCCGTCTGCCTGATACCTTCGGAGCATCCATCACCGGTCGCCATGATCCGTTCCACCCTGTTCCTGCTCTCCTTTTCCACTGCGCTCGTCACATCCGCCAAGGACTATGTGGTCCCGGTGAACGACGTGGCCGGCTTTTTCGCGAAGCTCCCGGCCGATGCGACCACCGTGCTGTTCTCCGCGTCGGATGTCTATCGGTGCAATACGGACATCGTCCTTCCACCGCGCCCGTTGCTGGTGGTCGACGGTCGCGGAGCGAAGCTGGTCCTGGGTCCGAACTCCAACGGATTCACCATGGTCGTCAAGGACCAGAAGGAGGCCATGTCCCGGACATTATTCCGCTATACGATCCGCGATTTTGGGGCCATTGAAGGTGGACGAAAGGCCATCGACCTGAAGGCGACGTTGAGCAGCACGATCACCAACTGCCACTTCTCCGGACAGAGCGAAGTGGCCATCGACCTGCGCTTCTGCCTGATGACCCGCGTGCAGAACGTGCTGGTGACCAAACCCGGCAAGCTTGGCATCGTGCTGCGGCAGGGCGACTGGCCCGGCGCCACGGCCACCAACAGCCAGAGCAACAGCAGCGTGCTCGACCAGTGCCGCGTGTATTGCAGCAGCACCACGACCACCGCGTTCATGGTGCTGAACAGCGGCGGCGTGCGCATGACGGACTGTATCAGTGAAGGCCTGGCACCGCACTACGATGTGTTCCTCAGCGCGGCGATGGACGGGAACGAGGAGCGGCCGGCCACCAATCCCGTGGTGAAGTCCTTCCATTGCTCGAATTTCCATGTGGAGCACAAGGCGACGAAGGCATCCTTCCATGTGAACATGCCCGTGAAGGCTGCGGTGGACCTGCAGAACATCTACTGGAACGGCAAACAGACGGCCCCCGTGCTGCGCTACCTGGGCGGGCAAGTGTACCTCAGTGACATCGGGTGGTGGGATGCTGGCTTCCACATCGCCACCCGCGTATCGGACCCGCGCATCCATGTGGAGCGCAGCCACAGCGCCCTGTACATCGTGGGTGCCAAGAACATCGCACCCACGCAGGTCGGTGTGCTCCGCTTGGTGGAGCCGCTGCCCGGTAATGCCCAACTGAGCGTGGACCATGTGCGGGTGATCTATCCTGCCCGCTGATCGACCTGCGTTCCGGTTTCTTGTCGGGTATGTCAACCGACGAACGCACCCTGTCCTTTTCGGCCCTGGCCTCACGTTGATCATTGCGGGCATCGGCGCTAAAAGGGGGCAACGCGGGTTCGATGCGGGCAAGAAGATCAAAGGCCGCAAGCGACACATAGCGTTAGATACCTTGGGTAACCTGCTGACGGTAGTGGTGCATTCGGCCGGTATCCAAAATCGCGCCGGAGCACGGGCAGTGCTTACCCGTCTCTATACCCGCTTGAGAACGATCAAGACCGCGTTCGTGGATGGTGGCTATTCGGGCAAGTTGACAGATCGGACCAAGGACATGTTCGCGTGGGATATGCAGGTGGTCAAGCGTACGGAGCAGCACAAGTTCGTTGTGTTGCCCAAGCGTTGGATCGTGGAGCGCACCTTCGCATGGCTCGCCTGGTCCGCAGGCTATCCAAAGACGTTGAGATCACCACATAACGCTCAGAAGCCTTTGTCAAGATCTCGATGATCCACCTGCTGCTTCGCAAGATCACCTGCTTATGCAAACAGGTTCTTATGCCATCGCCGGACGTCCCAGTGCCTTCATACGCCGGACGTGCGAGCCCAACGCACCCCAGAGTGTGGGGTTGTGATGGTAGGGAATGCCGTGCTCACGCGCCGTGCGTTCCACGATGGGGGCGATGCGGTGATAATGGATGTGGCAAATATGCGGGAACAGGTGGTGCTCCACCTGGAAGTTGAGCCCGCCGATGTACCAGCCCAGCACTCGGTTGTTGCGGGTGAAGTTGGCCGTGGTGTGCAGTTCGTGCACCGTCCAGTCCATGGGGATCACGCCGGCGACATTGGGCAGGGGTTGCGTTGCCTCCTCCACGATGTGCGCCAGTTGGAACACGGTGCCCAGGATCACACTGGCCACGAAGTGCGTGAGCATGAAGCAGCCCAGCACACCCCACCAGGGTAGCGCGCTGAAGGCCAGCGGTAGGCCCAGGAAGAGCGTGATGTAGATGATCTTCACACCCACCAGACGCCACATGGCCGCACGGGGATCCACTTTCTGGGCCTGCGTCATCCCGCTGCGGTTGAAGGCCGACAGGGTCTGGAAGTCCACCACCAATTTGGTTATGGTGAGCAGGCCGTAGAAGAAGAAGGCGTGCAGGTGTTGGAAGCGATGGATGTCCTTCAAGGGAGCATGTTCGCTGAAACGCAGCAGGCCGCGCGAATCGAGGTCACCGTCCACCTGGTCGATGTTGGTGTGCGTATGGTGCATCCCGTTGTGCTGGATCCGCCAGGTGAGCACGCTGCTGCCCATCAGGTTCATGCTACTGCCCAGCAGGCTGTTCACCCATTGATGGCGCGAAGCCGAACCGTGCACACCGTCGTGCATCACCGACATGCCCAGGCCGGCCATGCCCACACCCATCACCACCGCGCTGAGCACTGCCCACCAACCGGTGAGCTGCAAGGCGATCAGCAGGACCAGTGGCGCCACGTAGAGCGTGAGCATCACCACTACCTTGATCGCAAGTCCTAGGTCACCCTTGGTGGACAGGCCGCGTTCCGTGAAATAGGCGTGGACGTTCTTTCGCACATCGCGGGCGAAGGCCTTCTCGTCCACGGAATCCGTACGGTAAGTGGGGATGCGCATGCTGCTTTTTGCCGGGCAGGGAGCATCCGAATGCCGGTCAGGAGCGACCGGCGCGAGGGGGGGGCAGCCTGTTGGCGGCGCGAAGTTACACCGGGCCGTCGGAAGCCTTTCCGGCCTCGACCAGGACGTTCAATCCATCCATGGTCACCACCTGGCCCACGCGGATCTTGCAGGTCTTGCGCAGTTCCACCTGCCCGTCCACGCGCACCAGGCCCTGGGCCACCAGCATCTTGCCTTCGCCGCCGCTGTTGCAGGCCCCCACCAGTTTCAGCAGTTGGTTCAGTTCCACGTATTCACCGAGCAGCACGAAAGGGATCTGGGCCATGATGGGTGAAAGGTAGAACAGCCGCAGCCCTTCGTCCCCGGGCAGGTCCTCCGACCGCTCCATCACCTTGCCTGCCCGTTCCATCGGGAAGGAGCAGGATAATGCTCGACCGCCAGCGCAGTTTTACCTCCGGATCACATCCTCCGCATCATGAACACCACACACCGCGCCCCCACCTTTCATCTGCTGCCCATGATCTTCTTCATCCTGTCGTTGGCCATGGCCCTGGTATCCTGCCAGCGCGATGACACGGTCGCCCCGTCCACTTCTTCCACCGGTCAGGTGGATGACCATGGCGGGAATGGCCATGACGATCCTCCCGGTGACGACAATGGAGGAGGGAACTGAGCGCAGGCGCTAGTGTCGCAACACCTCGCTGTCCAAGGCCACTTCCGACACTCCGCTCTTGCGCCTGCCGATGAGCGCGCGGGCGATCGGTGAGGTGAAGGCGATGCGCGCTTCCTTTACGTTCGCCTTATCCACCCCCACGATGGTGAAGGTGAACAGCGTGCCCTCCAGACGACCCACTAGGTGCTGGAAGGTGACCGTGGCTCCGAATCGCACTGCGGACGGGTCCGACACCGGGTTCCACCACCCGGCCGTGACGATCCGTTCGTTCAGCAGTGCTAGGCGAACATCGAGTTCGCCCTGCGCGTGGCCCCGGTCGTGGTCGCTGCCGATGACCGCCGCCCGTTCCTTCTCCAACGCACTGCGCTCCGCATGCAACAGGGCCAGGTCCCGCAGCGTCACGCAGTTGGTGGTGCCTTTCGGCAGTGCTGCACACCGAGGAATGAAGGGCGCCTCCTCCTGGTCATCCTCCTTGACGAATCCCCTGCTCATGTGCCTTGTTCGGTGGTGATGCAGGCAAAGGCCCACTCTGTCGATGGTACCGTGATCGGGTGCTCCCTTTCGGGGCATACCTGGGAGATCTCCCGATCATTCGCTCACCTCCTCCCTTGAGGAGTATCCGTGTCCATCAAGAGTTACGGTGCATGCTTGCTGATCATTCGTCGAGGACACGTTCTCCAAGGATGTTCAGGAAATTGCCCTTAGCCGTGATAAACCCGACTTGCCACGATCACACCGTCGGAGATCACCAACACCTCGCCCACGCTCAGGTCCTCCTCGCCGGCCACCTGGCGGATGTATTCCATGAACACCTGCCGGTCATCGGCCGTGAGGGCGGTCACTTCATAGTGAAGGCTGGGCAGTCGTTCGAAGGCCTCGCTCCACCATGCACGCAAGGCATCCTTGCCCCGCACCCGGCCCTGGGTCTCGGGATGCCGTAGTTTCAGTTTGGGACTGTAGTGCTCCGCCTCGTCGCTGTAAAGTGCCAGCAAGGCTTCCAGTTCATGGGTGTTGAAGGCGGCGAACCAGCGCTGAGCGATCAGGGTGTTCGGATGGTCCATGGGGTTGTGGCGCAGAGGAACTTAACAAGGAGGTTGGTCGCCGATCACGGATGGTATCGGGACCACCGCGGAGCGCTCTATACGACTCGCACGACATGAAGTCCACCATTGTGTCCTATCGCGACGCGAAAACTGGGGAACGGACAGAGCGGTCTGCTCAGGCGGTCTTGGCCTCCTCGACCTCTGCGGTCTCTTCCTTGGACGGAACGGCGACATCGGCTGCGGGGGCTGCTGCCTTTCGCACCGGCATACGGTCTGAGGCGCGGTTGAAGGTCCAATCATACTTGCCTCCGCTGCGCGGCATGGCGTGGCACTGGGGGATCAGGTTCAGCATGTTCGCCTTCACCAGCTTCTTCAGGAAGTTGCGGAAGTGCAGACCCTGCTGCAGGTCGCGCTCCACCAGCTTCATGTCCGCCAGCACCCCGTACAGTTCCTCACTCCGAACGTTCACGGAACGCGTGCTTTCCAGGTGGCTTTCAATGGCCTTGCTGATGCGCAGGGCCTGTTGGATCTCGGCGGTGGTGAGGGACATGGGTCACCAAAGGTACATCATCAAAAGGCCGCAGGCGGGATCGCCCCCTCTCTTTTCACCGTTCGGTCAGCTTGGAGCCTGTTCAAGTTCTCTTGTGCGATGGACCTCGAGACTACGTTGAGGTCAGGCGAGACCGAAAAAACTCTGTGTAGCGGTGCCAACAGGGAATTCATTCGGTGAAGCATGGGCTCAAAGGAGGCCGAGGGACGCGTGTGAAGAGATCTTGAACAGGTTCTTAGGCCGTGTGCCACCGGTCGTACATGCCTTCCGTTGCCCCTCGGGGTCGGATTCGCCTTGCTTCCCTTCTCGCTGCGCGATCTTCCGACCCGGTTCGTCGAAATGGCACCACGGATCGGGAACTCCTGGTCGTCAGGGTCGTATCCACTGGCAGAATCATTCCCAACACCCCTGTCATGGAGATCACCCGCACCACCGCCCTTGGCCTCTGCGCCACCCTGTTCCTCAGTGTATGTTCTTCCCATGCGGCTGCTCCGCCGGTTAAGGAAACCGTGGTCCTCACCGCATGGCTCCATGTGGACGACCTGTCCATGACCGATGTGGTGGTGGAGGTGGAGGTGAACGGAACTGTGCATCTCGCAGCCGTTGCGGAGAACGGCCGCGTCACCGTCTCGCTGCCACTGGATGCCGAAGCCGTGCTTCGCTTCGAGAAGCCCGGCTATGTATCCAAGGAGGTCACGGTGGATACACGCCATGTGCACCGCGGCGGGTCCGATCAGCGCAAGCGCAAGATCAGCTTTGCTGTGATCCTGGAAGCGGAGCGCCGGATGGGTGGTCTGACCTACGCCGGGCCGGTGGGGGTCATCGGCTTCGATCCGGCGGGTGGCTATGTGGCCGTGACCCATGACCGACAGTTGGTGCCCGCACGCCGCCATACACCCATGGTATTCTGAGCGCTGCTCACACCATGCTCACCAACGGGCCTTGCTGAAATGCGGGGCCCGTTGGTATTCGTGGCCCGAATGCTGTCCGATCCGCGCCACGCACTGGGGCAGATGCGCCACAGCAGGACGCCCGGCGCTGTTGGCCGGAAGGTCGCGTGGGGCCAGTGTTTCCGGACCGGTCCGTCGTGTCGGCACAGAGCATGCGTGACCGCCGCCCAATTCCAACACCAGGAACAGCACGAAGGACAAGATCAGAGGCAATTGGAACGAACTGAAGGGCAAGTTGAAGCAGCAGTTCGCAGAGCTGACGGACAACGACCTGTTCTACGTGGAAGGCAGGGAGTATGAACTGCAGGACCGACTTCAGCAGAAACTGGGCAAGACCAAGGACGAGGTCAGCGGCATCCTGGCATCGCTCGCCGGCAAGGATGGTCACAAGGCCTGAGACACCGCGAGATAGCGAACCGCCCCGGGGAGCGATCTTCGGGGCCCTTCCGTTCTTCCTACAGGAGGGACACGGGGACATTGTGCGATCACCGCGCTGAGCGAGCGCCGACGATGTACGTGATGTTGGTCCTTGGCGAACGTGATGCGTTTTCGTAGTATCGCTATCGCATCCAGGAACAAGCCTCCATGACCGAGTCGATATCAACGTCCCTTGCCACCGTCACGCGTTCGGCTCCGGACCGGCTCAAAGTGCGCTGCCATGAGGGAGTATATTGGTCCGAACGCTCCATCGCCGAGTTGATCCAGGCCCGTGCGACCCTGGCCGCAGGTGCGCCCATGAAGGTACTGGTGGTCCTGCCCGAGGACATTCACTTCGATACGCTGACGCTGGCCGCCATGCACTACGACCCCGCGACCATGAAGGAGCACTGCCGGGCCGAGGCTTGGGCCGTTCGGAACACGCTCAACGAGAAGATCGCCCAACTCTATTTCCGCTACTTCCCCAGCCCTGTGCCCAGCGCCTTTTTCATGACGGAGGAAGAGGCGAGCGCCTGGCTGGACCAGTTGTAAGGCTGGCAGGGCAAGCCTGATGTGCTCACCTGGGCCACTGCGACCTTGACAACGGGCGGGTTCAAGGAGCCGGAAACATTCGTCTGTGTGATGCTGAAGCTCTGAACGGTGCTACATGCCTCGGGAACGCACTTTGGAAATGTGTGTCCGGTGATGTCCTGTCAGCACAGCTCATCGCCACCCATGGGTCCCTGGTGAAGCCCCGGCGATGTCGCTCACTGGATCAACACACACACACACACAATGGCTTGGCGCTGCATACCGGACCAGCGCTCCACCAGGTAAGGCCCCGCTTCCAGGCCGCTCACACTCATCGGCTTTTGATCGTCATTCCAAACATCCGGCCCGTCATTCGCCAAAGCGTCTCCTGCTGCACCCTATCACGAATGAACCCACGAAGTGAAAGGTCCTCATCCATACCTTCCCAATGGCCCCCCATACCACCTCCGATGAGCCGCCACTTCTTCAGTTGCGCATCGCTGGCTTTCTTCAGGCGTTCGAAGTCGGATAGGCAGGCTTGCAACACGTCACCGCTATTCAAGACGATCGCTAGCAGATCAATGTCTCCGCAGGGCAACACATCCTTGATGCGCAACCCTTCCTTCAGGATCATCGCTTCGATAGGGTCCGGGGCGATGGGCTTGTCTTGGATCGCACGCGGACCCATGGCCTTCACTCATTCACCATCCCCAACACTTTCTCCACCACATCCTCCACGCTGGGCTTGCTGAAGTAGTCGCCATCGCTACCGTAGGCGGGGCGGTGGGCCTTGGCGGTGAGGGTGCTGGGTGTGGCATCCAGGTAGCGGTAGCCACCCTGTACTTCGAGGATCTGCTGCAGGAGGTACGCGCTGGCGCCACCGGGCACATCTTCGTCCACCACCAGCAGGCGATTGGTCTTCTTCAGACTCTCCACACAGAGTTGCTCGCGGTCGAAGGGGAGGAGGCTGCGTGCGTCGATCAGTTCCACGCTGATGCCCAGGTCCGCTAATCGGTCTGCGGCGGTGGCGCAGAGGTTGAAGGTGCTGCCGTAGCTCACCAGGGTGAGGTCGCTGCCCTCACGGACCACCTCGGCCTTGCCGATGGGCACGGTGAACGCGCCGAGGTTGCTGGGAAGGCGTTCCTTGCTGCGGTAGCCGTTGAGGCACTCGATGACCAGGGCGGGATCATCGCTCTGGAGCAGGGTGTTGTACATGCCTGCGGCCTGCTGCATGTTGCGGGGCACACACACCACCACGCCGCGTGCGGCATGGATGATCATGCCCATGGGGCTGCCACTGTGCCACACGCCTTCCAGGCGATGCCCGCGGGTACGGATGATGAGCGGGGCTTTCTGCCCGCCCTTGGTGCGCCATTGCACGGTGGCCAGATCATCACTGATGCCTTGGAGGCAGTACAAAAGGTAGTCCAGGTACTGGATCTCCGCGATGGGACGCAGACCACGCAGCGCCATGCCGATGCCCTGGCCCAGGATGGTGGCCTCGCGGATGCCGGTGTCGCTTACGCGCAGTTCACCGAAGCGGGCCTGCATGCCTTCCATGCCCTGGTTCACGTCACCGATCTTACCGGTGTCCTCGCCGAACATCAGCAGCAGGGGTTCCTGCTCGAAGAGCGCGGCGAAGTTGTCGCGGATGATGATGCGACCGTCCACCTGCTCATCACTGTCATAGCGCACGGGGACCTCACTGACGTTCAGGCAGTTCTTGGTGCTTTCGCTGTAGAGGTGGCTGCCGTAGCGGTCGGCGTTCAGGGCCTGCTGCTGGCTCAGCCAACTTTCCAAGGCCTGCCGGGCGTTGCCGTTCTCACCCATCGTGGCGGTCAGGGCCTTACGTGCCGACCCAATGATGTCCTTGCGGGCGGGGTCCATAGCGCTGCGCAGCTCATTGACCAGGTCGGCGATCTTCTGGCTTTGCGGGCTTTCAACCCCCAACTGTTCCAACGATCCAACAACTTCCAACAGTTCGGCCTTCAAGGGCTCCAGGAAAGCGGCCCAGGCAGCCTTCTGGGCACTGCGCACATCGGCCTTGGCCTGCTTCTCGATGGCGTCCAGTTCCTCGGCGGTGGCGATGGCCTCCCCACCCGGCCGGAAGCTGAGGATCCACTCGCGGAACTTCACATTGCAGTCGTACACCTTGTACCACTCCAGGAGAGGCACTTCCTCCACGGGCTTGCCGTCCTTGTCACGGATCCAATCGCTCACCGTGCTCTTGTAGCGCTCGTGGCTGCCGCTGGTGCTGTGGCCCTGGGGTTGGGTCACTTCCTCCACGTGGATCAGGCAGGGTACATGTTCCTCGCGGCAGGTGGCGATGGCCTCCTCGTAGGTCCGGTTCAGGCCGGCATAGTCCCAGGCCTTGGTGGTGTATATCCGGATCCCGTTGGTGCCCTCCTCCTTCTGGAAGCCCTGCAACAGCGTACTGATGCTGCCCTTGGTGGTCTGGAAGGCCTTGCTGACACTGATGCCCCAGCCGTCGTCCCATACGCTCATGGCCATGGGCACTTGGAGCACTCCCGCGGCGTTCATGGTCTCCCAGAAGTGACCTTCGCTGGTGCTGGCATCGCCGATGGTGCCGAAGGCCACCTCGTTGCCCAGGTCGCTCAGGTGGGTGTGGCCGTGCAGGGCGGGGTTGTTGCGGAACACCTTGCTGGCTTGCGCAAGGCCCAGCAGGCGTGGCATCTGACCGGCCGTGGGGCTGATGTCGGGACTGCTGTTGGGCTGGGCCATCAGGTCCTTCCAGTGGCCGTTGGCATCGAGGCTGCGGGTGGCGAAGTGGCCGTTCATGCTGCGACCCGCGCTGCTGGGGTCGGCGTTCACGTCGGCATGGGCGTAGAGCTGCGCGAACCACTGCTGCACGGTGAGCTCGCCGATGGCGAACATGAAGGTCATGTCCCGGTAGTAGCCGCTGCGCCAGTCGCCGTTGCGGAACTGCTTGGCCATGGCCACCTGGGCCAGTTCCTTGCCATCGCCGAAGATGCCGAACTTGGCCTTGCCCGTGAGCACTTCCTTGCGGCCCAGCAGGCTGGCCTCACGGCTCTGGGTCACCAGGGCGTAGTCCCGCAGGATCTCCTCGCGGACCTCCTCCAACGTCATCTTCTCCTCGGCGGTATGGCTTTTCGTCGTCGACATGGCTGAACAGGTGTGCAGTGCGAAGGTAGGACCGGTGAACGAAGTGAGGAAGGACGAACGCACTTCCGACCGCTTCCGGAACCCGACCTTCGCGGCGATGTCCACCTCAACAGCCCCGTCCCCACTGAACGTGATCCTGGCCTTCGCCGCGATCTACCTCATCTGGGGCAGCACCTACTTCTTTATCCGCGAGGCATTGGACGGCTTTCCGCCCTTCATGCTCGGTGGACTTCGCTTCCTCGTGGCCGCCACCCTGATGTTCGCCTGGGCAGTGCTCAGGGGCATTTCGATCAGGCCGGGAGGCGACCTGCGGGTGGCCGCCATCACGGGCTTCCTGCTGTGTTACGTGGGCAATGGAGCGGTGGTGTGGGTGCAGCAGACCCTCGCCAGCAGCATCGTGGCCATCGTCATCGCCGTGGCGCCGCTGTCCTTCATCGTCATGGACCGCCCACAGTGGCGCGTGAACTTCCGCAGTTGGTCCACGCTGCTGGGTGTGGCGGCGGGCATGGCCGGGGTGCTGCTGCTGTTCAGCGAGAAGATCGCCGCGCAACTGGGAGCGTCGGAGGTCACGGCCGAGTTTTCTGCGATGTTCATCCTGATGCTCGGTATCATCGGTTGGCCGGCGGGTTCGATCTACGCGAAGTACCACCCGTCACGCATCCCCAACCTGGTGAACAGTGGCTGGCAGATGCTCACCGGAGCAGTGTTCTTCCTGCTCACCAGCCTTTTCCGTGGCGAGTTCACGCACATGGAATGGTCTGCCGTGCCGCTGACCGCATGGGCTTCGCTGGCCTACCTCATCGTGTTCGGCTCCGTCATCGGATTCAGCGCCTATGTGTGGCTGTTGCAGGTAAGGCCTGCGGCGCAGGTGAGCACCTATGCCTATGTGAATCCCGTGGTGGCCGTGCTGCTCGGCGTGTTCGTGGGCAGCGAGGTGTTGGGCTGGCGGGAGCTCACCGGCCTGTTGATCATCCTCGCCGGTGTGCTGTTGATCAACCTCGCCCGCTACCGCCGCTGACACGAACGAAGAACGGGAGGACCTGATGGCCCTCCCGTTGCTGTTCCAAGATCGGTTCGCTCAGTCCATCTTCACCACCCGCTGCTCTGCGGTGCCTTGGGCCGTGGTGATGCGCAGCAGGTAGGCGCCGGGAAGCAGGCCCGCACCGTTCAGGTCCAGGTGCGTGGCGGCGGTGCCGTTCAGCATCATGTTCCGCTGCAGTACAGCGCGACCGTCCAAGGAAAAGAGCTCCATCCGTGCTGGTCCTGCGATGTCCTCCACATCCACGTAGAGGTCGTTCACGAAGGGGTTGGGGTAGGCCTGCAGGCTGCTGTTGCCCAGGGCCAGCTCGCCGATGCCCACGCCCGCAGCCCCACTGGTGAGGCTATTCAGGGCATACCGATCATTGAAGCCACCGGGGCTGTGCTCCACCACGGCCAGCAGGTTCAGGCTGCCCAGGTCGTAGCCCGCAGGCACCGTGTAGGTGTAGGTCTGGGTGTAGGGAGTACCCACCACCGGGGTGTTGGGGATCACGCCCGTGCTGCCGTTCACCCCGCCCAACATGGCGCGCACCACCTTGTGGTGGATGTAGTTGGCCGGTGCGTTCTGCTGAGGCCCTTCCACGTTGTCCTCCATCACGTACACGTTCAGCTTATGCGGACCGGCGAGGGCGTATGTGTAGGTGGCCTGTACACTCACCGAAAGCACCCGCGTGGTGTTGTTCAAGGAGGACGTCATGGTCAGCCCCACCGGGGAAACGCCCTGTGCACGCGCCGTCATGTCGGCGTCCCAGAGGTTGTAGTTGGAGGTGATGGCCGAGGTGCCGTAATCGCCCATTTCCACGATACCTGCAGGGGTATAGTTGATGCCGTGCTGGTTGTAATAGGTGATGCACTCGGTGCAATCGTCCAGTGCATCGCTGAGGTGGAACTTGGCCACCGCGAAGTCCGGGTTCGCCATCAGCAGGTTGGTCACGTTGTTGCTCGGCGGGCATTGCGGGCACCAGGTCTCTGTGCGGGCCTCCAACAGCACCACCTTGTCCACCCAGCTGCTCAGGGCGGTGAAGTCGATGGTGAGCATGTTGTTGCTCATGTCCGTATCCACCGTGGTATTGACCCATATCTCCAGGGTGTGTGCTCCTTGTGGCACGTTCAATTGCACGGGGTGGTTCACCTCCCAGAAGGTGTTCGTCACGATGCCTCCGCCGCCCACGGTGAAGTTGGGCATCGTGTTCGTCGTGCCGCCATCCACACGCCAGCTCACCGAGAAGGTGAAGAACGGCGTGCTGCTCAGGTTGCGCACGCGTACCACGATCGGCATGTTCACCCCGGCCTTCACGAAGCGGGGCAGGCTGAAATTGGCCAGGTAGGCGTTCTGCGCGAGAAGGGGGGTGGTCGCCAGCACCAGAAGTGAGGCCAGTGACAGGGCGCGCAGCGTGTAGGGTGCTTTCATGGGTCGCTCTTGGGAGGTCGAAGGTACTATGGTACTTCGTGAAACTGGAGAACGGCGCAGGTTGTTCGACCTGCATGGGGCTTAACGACAAGGACGGAAAAGGCTTATCCCAGGGAACGTTCACCTCAAGGGTTCATCGCTACGGTGAAGATTGACCACTGGGCAATATGATCACGGCCCGTATGCGACGTGGCATCAACCGGTAGCTCAGCCTCAATTCTCCTCCCCGCTGAAGGCAAAGCGCACGATGTTGGCGCCCATCTGCAGCGCCTTGGTCCGGGCGGCCTCACTGTCACCGTGCACGTCGGGATCCTCCCAGCCATCGCCAAGGTCGCACTCGAAGTCGTAGAACAACACCAGGCGTCCTTCCCAGATGAGGCCATAGCCGCGCGGGGGCTTGTTGTCGTGCTCATGCACCTTGGGCAGGCCCTGCGCGAAGTTGAACTGCTGGTGGTAGATGGGATGTGCGAAGGGCAGCTCCACCAGCTCCAGTTCGGGGAACACACGGGCGAGCATGGGGCGCAGGAATTCATCCATGCCGTAGTTGTCGCTGATGTGCAGGAAGCCGCCGCCGATCAGGTAGGTGCGCAGGTTCTCGGCCTCCTGCGGACTGAAGACCACGTTGCCATGGCCGGTCATGTGAACGAAGGGATAGGTGAAAAGGTCAGGGCTGCCCACTTCCACCACGGGCACCTCGGTGCTGATGGTCATGCCCAGCTGCTGGTTGCAGTACTTCACCAGGTTGGGCACGGCCGTGGGATTGGAGTACCAGTCGCCACCACCATTGTACTTCAGCACGGCCAGTTGATAGGAACCCTGGGCCCAGGCGTTCAAATGGATAGGGCCCCAGATGCACAGGGCAAGGAGCAGGGCCGGTCGAAGGATCATGGGACGAAGTTACCGCTGCTGGGCCAGGCTCATCCAGGTGCAGGCGGCGAGGGCGGCGGTCTCGGTGCGAAGGCGGGCGCTGCCCAGTGCGATGGCCTGCACGTGGTGCTTGCGCAACAGTTCGGCCTCGGCAGGGGTGAAGTCGCCCTCGGGGCCGATGAACACCAAGGCATCCGCGCGCGGGGAATAACGCTCCATCAAGGGGGCATGCTCCCCTTCGCACCAGCCGAAGAACCGTTGCGCGGGCAGTTCCTCGGTGAGCAGGTCCTTCAGTTCCGTCAGCTCGTCGATCACGGGAAGCCAGGTCCGCTGGCTCTGCTTCATAGCACTGATGGCCACGCGGTCCAGGCGGTCGATGCGCAGGCGGGCGCGTTCGGTGCGTGACGTGACCAGCGGTGTGATGCGGTCCACACCGATCTCCACGGCCTTCTCCACGAACCATTCGAAGCGGTCCATCTGCTTGGTGGGCGCCACCGCCAGGTGGATGCGGTGGGCACGTTCCAAGGGCAGGGAAGCGCGTGAGATCACCTGCGACACGACCCGCGACCGGCCCACCTCGATGAGCATGGCCTCCACCCGCAGGCCGCGTCCGTTGAGCAGTGCGATCCGGTCGCCGACCTTCAGGCGCAGCACGGATCCCGCATGGTGGGCCTCCTCTTCGGGAAGCTCCACCACGTCGTCGTCCAACTCGGGGCAATGGAACTGTTGCATCAGGTCTGGGCGGGGTTGATGGTTTCCGCGGCACGCCTGGTCCAGCGGAGCGCGGCAAGGAAGGCGAGCACGAAGAGCGTGGTGCCCATGGTGGCGGAGAAGCCCACATCCACGGCCCACTGCATGTGGCTGAACCGTTTGCCGCTGATGGCGGGCCACATCAGGTCGCGGAAGGGATGCATGACCTCCGTGGGCAGGCTGTAGCCGGTGGTGCTTTTGGCCGCGAAGGCGAGCAACAGTCCCCACGACCCCAGCAACAGCAGTGACCAGCGCACCCAACCCCGGTCGGGCAGGAGGGGTAGTCCCCCGGCGATCAGCAGCACGGCGATGGCCGTCAGGTGCCGCGGACCGAAGGCCCAGCCGCCCCACCACATGCTGTGCGATGCCATCATCAGCAGGAGCGCGACGGAAGGCAGCAACAAGGGGTGGAAGAGCCATTCGCGCCAGGCCGTCCGTGGCCGAAGCACCAGCAGGACCACCACGCCCAGGATGGCCACCGGTGCGTGGGTGAAGAGGCCCCGGTAGAAGGAGAAGAGCAGGCCCCACAGGGCTTCCAGCGAAGGAACGGACATGCCGAAGAAGCCCGTGGTGTCCACGTGACTGGCCACATGAGTGTAAGGCAGCGTGAAGGGTGAACCGGTGACCTTGTAGTTGGCCACCAGCAGCAGCGCGAGGCCGGGTGCACCACCGAGCGCCATGCGGAGCAGCGAACGCCAGCGCCCTTGGGCCAGGTCCTGCAGCACCCAGATCAACGGGAACACGAAGAGGCTGTATTCGCTGAGCACCGCCCCCGCGGCGAAGGCACCGCTCCACAGGTGCTGTCCACCGCTGCGGGCCCGCCAGGCGATCAGTAGGCAGAGCGCGGCGAGCAGGTGACCGTGAAAACTGCCGCTGTACACGAACAGGAAGGAGCCGAAGAAGGGGAGCAGCACCATCCATGTGCCAGGCAGGGCGGTGGGCCGTTCGCGCACCCGCAGCCAGGTGAGGGTGATGATGAGCGCGAAGGGCACGCTGCCACAGAGGAATCCTCCGAGGGCCAGCAGGTCGTCGGTGAGCAGGCCGTGATCACCCCGTTCGATGAGGTGGAGCCGGTCGGCAAGCCACCAGAAGGGCACCACCACCAAGGCGGGCAGCGGGGCTTTCTCCGAGTAGTAGTGGCCATCCACCAGCGCCTTGTCGTCCGTCAGCTCGTGGTAGGCGTCGATCTTCAGGCTGTGGCGTTCCACCAGTGCGGCCACCATGGCGGCGCGGCTCAGGGTGTTGGCGTTGTGCCCGCGGTCCAGGTGCCAGCTGCTGAGCGCGAGCACCAGCAGGAAGAAGCCAAGGACGGGCAACACGCGGGACATGCCCCAAAGATGCACAATGAACGGGGCCGGTCCTCAGGCGTTCATGGCCGATCCAACTCAGCTCCCACGCGTGGCAACTGAGGGATGTGGCCAAGGTCACCCGGAAAGCGCTCTGGCGGGGCTCGAGTGCCGTTGCACGATGCTGGCAGTGGGCAGCCGAACGATCGAGACCATCAGGTTCATGATGGCGTTCAACAGGCAGACCATCGATGCATCGGCATGCTGGGTAATGCGACCGCAGGTCGGCCAATGGTGTCGAGCTCACGGCGGCATCCGGCTCCGGATCGGCCAACAAAGGAGCTTGGATGTGGGAGCATTGAACTACTGCCGCCGAAAGTCCAGCTTGTAGAAGTGGAAGTCCGGGCTGTGCAGCTCCACCTTGAAGCCGGTGACCTGGTGGTTGCCATCGAACTGGAAGGTGATGTAGCCGGGCTCCAGGAAAGGGTCGGCATGCTCCCACATCCAGGTGTCGTAGTGCCAGTGGACCAGCTTGCCGGTGAGGAGCTCCTTGGCGGGCCGGAAGGACAGGATGGGGCTGCCCAGGTCATCGACGATGGTGGCCTCGCCGTAGATCTTGTCCGCGTAGGTTCCCGCGATGCTGGCCAGCGGTGCTGTGGGCTTGGTCTTGGGGATCCGGGCCGCCACCCGGTCGGCGCGGCGCTTGGCCTCCCGTTCAGCCCGTTTGGCCAGACGGGGCAACATGTCGCCCACCGGGTCGGCGGTGCCGTCGCCGAGGTACAGGTCCATGATCTTGTTGGTGATGGCGAACACGCTGTAGCTCTCGCCGTTGCCCAGGCAGATGACCGCGAGGTCCTTGTCCGGCACTACGGCATGGTTGAGGATGAAGCCCGGCATGCCCCCACTATGGGTGATCACGGCATTGCCATTGAAGTCCTCCAGGAACCAGCCGAGCGCCGCACCATCGCGCCGACCGCCCATGGCCAGGTGGTTGCTGGTAATGGTGCCATAGGTGGCCGGGCTGAGGAAGGCCTTCTCGCCCACCTTTCCTTCGTTCGCCCACATGGCGTCCCACTTGGCCAGGTCGGTGATGCAGCTGTTGATGCCCGTGGCGCCATCAGCACCCTGCAGGGCCTGATAGGGCATGCTCATCTGCGGTGCGGCGGGATCTTGTCCTTTGCGCACGTGCGGCAGCGCAACGTCCGTGAAACGGGCGAGGTCGGCGGTCTCCACGGTGGTGCGCGTCATCTGCAGTGGTTGCAGGATGCGCTCGGTGACGAAGGCGTCCCATGTCCTGCCGCTCACGGCTTCGATCAACTGTGCGGCGGCGATGAACATCAGGTTGCTGTACCCGAACTCATCGCGGAAGGCGTGCGTGAACGGCTCCTGCGCGTGCCGCTCCAGGATCTCGCGTTGGGTGAGCCCCGTGCCGTACCACAGCAGGTCGCCGTCGAAGGTGATCCATCCGCTGCGGTGGCACAGCAGGTCCTTCACCATCATGTTCTGGGTCACATAGGGGTTCGGTGTGCTGAACCAGGGCATGTGCTTCACCACCGGGTCGTTCCAAGCAAGCTTGCCTTCGTCCACCAGCAGGCCGACGGCACAGGCGGTGAAGGCCTTGCTGATGCTGGCGATGAAGAAGATGGAATTGGGCGTCACCGCTTCAGCCTTGGCCAGGTCCAGTTTGCCATAGCCCTTGCTCCAGACCAACTGGCCATCCTTCACGATGCCCACGGCCAGACCGGGCTGGTCGAACTTCACCACAGCGTCCGCGACGTAGGCATCAAGGGCGTTCAGGTCCGGTTGTTGTGCATGGCTCAGAAGGGCCAGACCAAAGGCAGGCAGAAGTAGGTTCTTGCGAAGGCTCATGCTGCGAATATCCGCAACACGAACGGTTATTCGCCGCCCACGCTCACTTCAACCTCGGTCTTCTCCTTTTTCGCACCCTTCAGTTCGGTATCGGCGCTCACTCCTTCCAGCACTTCCAGGTTGATGCCATCACTGAGCCCTGTGCGGATGTAGGTGCGCTTCCAATCCTCACCGTTCTTCACTTGTACGAAGGCGCTGTCACCGGTGACGTTGAACTCGACGATGCTTTCCGGTACCGTGAGGACACTGTCGCGCTTTTCGAGCACGATATCGGCATTGGCACTGTACCCACTTCGCAGGTCCTGGCCTTCGCTCACCTTCACTGCGGCGCGGATCTCGAACTGGATGGCCCCGTTCTCCTCCACACCTTTTGGTGCGATGTACTCCAACTCGGCATCCCACTTCGTGTTCTCGATGGCGCCCACGGTGAGCACCACCGGCATGCCCAACTTCACCTTGCCCACCTCGCTCTCATCCACTTTCCCTTGGAAGATGAGGTCCGTCATATCGGCAATGGCGGCCACGGTGGTGCCCTCGTTGAAGTTGTTGCGCTCGATCACGCTGTTGCCCTCTTTCACCGGCACGTCGAGGATCATGCCGTCGATGGTGCTGCGCACGATGGTGTTGCCAGCACTGCTGCGGCTGATGCCGTCCCGTACCACTTGCAAGGCTTCCTGGGCGGCGCTCACCTCCTGTTTGGCGTTCTTCAATGCGATGTCAAAGGTCTGCATCTCCGCCGCACTGATCACGCCCTTCTCGGCCAGGGGCTTGTTCCGGTCGTAGTTCAGCTTGGCGTTCTGCTCCGCGATCTCCGAGTTGCGCAGGCGGTTCTCGGCATTGCTGAGCGAAAGCATGTCGGGCACGATCTTGATCTTGGCCAGGGGCTGGTCCTTCTTCACGATGTCACCGGCCTCCACATAGAGCTCGGCGATGATGCCGCTGACCACGGGCTTGATGAGGATCTCCTTGCGCGGCACGATCTTGCCGTTGGCCACGGTCTTCTTCACCACGTTGTTGCGCTTCAGCGTTTCGATGGCGAACTCGTCCGGCTTGCTGGCGCTCTTCTGGTAGAGGAAGTACATGGTCCAGATGAAGAGGACGCCAAGTCCGAGGAAGAGGAGGTATTTGAGGATGCGTTTCATGGTGTGTTGTTGTCGGACCGGCCCGGCCGGCATCGCGTATGGGATCTATTCTGCTCTTAGTGCGTCCACGGCTTTGATGGCAAGGGCTCTTCGCGCGGGCAGCAGACCGGCCAATAACCCACTGGCAATGAGAACGGCGAAGGCCACCAGGGCCACAAAGAGGTCAACCCCGGGGTTCTTGAAGAAGTCCGCATCGCCGGCCACGGATCGGATGACCTCCAGGACACCCACACCGACCAACAGCCCGAAGTAGCCGGCGATGAAGGTGAGCGTGAGGGCCTCCTGCACGATCTGGCCGGTGATGTTGCGCGGTGTGGCGCCCAGGCTGCGGCGGATACCGATCTCCTTGGTGCGCTCCTGGATGCTCACGAGCATGATGTTGCCGATGCCGATGGCACCCGCAAGCAAGGTGCAGATGCCCACGAACCAGCTGAGGCCGCCGATGCCGATGAAGAGACCGTTCATCATGCCGTAGAACTCCTGCATGTTCCAACTGCCGAAAGCGCTTTCGTCCGTTGGGTCCACGCGGTGCTTGCGGGCCATGAGCGCACGGATCTGTTTCTCCACATCGGCCACGCTCACACCGGGCTTGGCGATGATGGTGAACCAGTGGACCTCGTTCAGGGCGTTGAAGGACTTCTGGAAGGTGGTGAAGGGCACGTAGATCTTGGCGTCGGGGTTGTCGCCCATCTCGGCGCTGCTCTTCTTCTTGCTCACGCCCACCACCTGGAAATACACACCGTTGATCTTGATGTACTCGCCCAACGGTGACTTGCCACCGAAGAGCAACTTGACCACCTCCATGCCGATGACGGCAACCTTGCGTTCTTCCGCCAGGTCGGCATGGTTCAGGAAGCGGCCCTCGGGAAGGCGGATGGCTTCCACTTTGATGACCTCGGGCTCGCTGCCGTACACGGAGAAAGCACCGATCTTGCCATTGTAGCTTACGTTGTTACCACCCTGCCAGCCGCCCAGTTGCAATTGGGGTGAACAGAGTTCGAGGCCGGGTACATTGCGCCGGATGATATCCACATCCTCGTTGTCGAAGTTGAAGTTGCGCCCCTTCTGGAAGCCGGCATAAGGCTTGGTGGTGGGCATGGTCCACAGGAAGGCACTGTTGGTGGCGAAACCTTCGAAGCCGCCCAACACCGCGTTCTTCAGGCCATTGCCCATGCCCAGCATCACCACCAGCATGAAGATGCCCCAGCCCACACCGAACATGGTGAGGAAGCTGCGGAGCTTGTTGCGGCTCAGCGTGTTCCAGATCTCTCCCCAGCGGTCGCTGTCGAACATGGCGTTATTCGTCGCGTAAGGCTTCAATGGGACGGATGGCGGCGGCACGGCGTGCGGGGATGAAACCGGCCAGAGCACCGGAGACGATGAGCGCGATCAAGGCATAGATGGCCACATCGACCTGGATGGTGGGGTCGCGGAAGAACTCGCTGCCGGGCACCACGCTTGCGATGCCCTCCATGAGGAACACCCCGAGCACCAGCCCCATCCATCCGGCCAGTGCCGTGATGAAGACGGCCTCCAGGATGACCTGGCCGACGACGTTGGCAGGCGTGGCCCCCAAGGCCTTGCGGATGCCGATCTCCCGCGTGCGCTCCTTCACCACGATGAGCATGATGTTGCTGACACCCACGATGCCGGCGATGAGCGAACCGATGCCCACGAACCAGAGAAAGGCCGTGATCCCGTTGAAGATGTTGCTCATGGTGCCCACGTTCTCCACGTTGTTGTTCACCCACAGCGCGCGTTCGTCGGTGGGGTCGAAATCATGACGCCGTGCCAGGGTGTGTACCGCACGTTCCTGGGCTTGTTTGGCACCGGCGATGCTGGCATCCGCGAAACTGAACATGATGTCGTCCACGATGCCCTTCGCGTTGAAGACCTTCTGCGCGGCGGCAAGGGGGATGAACACGGGGCTGCGCTCGCCGCGCTCTGGGCCGCCGGTCTCGTACTCGTATAGGCCCACCACCTCGAAGGGGATGCCGTTCACGTTCACCCACTTGTGCAAGGGGTCCTCCTTCTTGAAGAGCTCCTCGCGGCAATCCTGGGCGATGACGATGACCTTGCGCTGCTGCACCTGGTCCACCTCATTGATGAAGCGGCCTTCGATGATCCGCTGGTGCTGCAGTTCGCGGAACTCCGGTTCGATGCCCCGGATGGTGTAGTTGCCCGTGTTCATGCCGTACTGCAGCTTGCTCTGGCCGCGCCACACGCTGTACTGGCCACTGATGAACTCGATCCCCGGTATGGCGTTCCGCAGGGCGTCGATATCGCTATCCTCCAGTTCGATCTTGCGATTGGGTGGCAGGCCCTTCCATGGTTTGCTGGTCTCGTTTCCCCAGATGCGGATGCTGTTGGTGGCGGTGTTGCGGAAGTTGTAACTGAAGCCGTTGCGCAACCCGGCCCCGGCACCGAGGAGGATGATGAGCATGAAGATCCCCCAGAACACAGCGAAGCCGGTGAGCAGGGCCCTCAGCTTGTTCTTGCCGATGCTCTGGAACACCTCGCCCCACTTCTCCTTATCGAACATCGCCAGCGGGCTTTTTCACATCCAAAACGCCATCCATCCGGGTGCTCAGGCTCTTGGGGTCCAGGTGCGCGTTCTCGATCAGTCCATCGCGCAGGTAGATGACGCGTTCGGTGGCCGCGGCCACTTCGCGTTCATGGGTCACGATGACCACGGTCTTGCCAAGGTCGCGGTTCACCTGGGTCAACAATGCCATCACTTCCTCGCTGGTCTTGCTGTCCAGGGCGCCCGTGGGTTCGTCGGCCAGGATGATCTTGGGTTCACTGATGAGCGCCCGGGCGATGGCCACACGCTGCTTCTGTCCACCGCTCATCTCGTTGGGCATGTGGTGAGCCCACTCGCGCAGGCCTACACGTCCCAACATCTCCAAGGCCAGTTCGTTCCGCTTGCGCCGTGCCACACCTTGATAGTACAGTGGCAAGGCCACGTTCTCCATGGCGTTCTTGAAGCTGATGAGGTTGAAGCTCTGGAACACGAAGCCGATGTACTTGCTCCTCAAGTGGGCGTTCTCGGTCTCGCTCTGGTTGAGGATCGGCATGCTGTCCAGCAGGTATTCCCCACTGTCGAAATTGTCGAGGATGCCAATGATGTTCAGCAGAGTGCTTTTTCCGGAGCCGCTGCTGCCCATGATGCTCACCAGTTCGCCCGAGCCGATGTGCAGGTCGATGCCCTTGAGCACCTGCAGGATGTTGGCTCCGGTGCGGTAGCTCTTGCGGATTCCGGTGAGTCGGATCATGCGTGACGGTTCCCCAGGGAATGCCAAGTGGCCGCGTGGGGAACGCTACGAATGTACCGGGATGCCCGATCGTGGCAGGGAGGGATACACGAACGGCGAGAGGCGGGGAGGAGTGGTCGGGGGCGGCGGAAGGAGGTCCTGGCGTTCAACGCGTGGCCGATACCC
>CAMCAZ010000037.1 GCA_945872795.1 Chryseobacterium gleum | reverse complement strand
CGAAATGTTCCAACGCGGCAGGAAGGTGAAAGAGGGGCGGAGATGGTGAAGGAACTTACGGGTTGCGACACTGGGCCGAACCGTTAAAACATCCCAACGTCACGGTCGCGTTCGGTGCAGATCCTACCTTCGCGTACCCATGACAGGTCCGTACCGTTCCCTTCGGTCCAGCAGAGCACTCCGTGTTTTTGCTCTGGTGCTGAGCGTGTGGCTCTTGGCCCTGCCACAGGTGATGTATTCCAAGGTGATCATCGACCTGTTCATGGAACAGGGGACCTGTCCGCTGCCGATCATTGAAGAGGAGGAGGTGAAGCACGACATCAACGTGAACCGCCCCACCAGTGCATCCTCCCATCCGGAACTACAGGTCCCGGGTCGTGTACGGGGGGAGATCACCGTTCTTCCGTTCAGCGTGCTGCATGGCGAGGTCCCGGTGCCTCCGCCTTGGTGTGACCGCGCCACGGCCTGAGCGGCCCCTCCATGCCATGGCCCTGACCGGGGTCACTTGGGCAGTGGACCTGGTCCGCGCCCCCCATTTCACTGGATCCCTTTATCCTCCGTCCGTACTTATGGAACGTTCGAATATCTTCAGTTTTTGGAAGCAGGACCTGCCTTCGTCCATCGTCGTTTTTCTCATTGCCTTGCCCTTGTGTCTCGGCATCGCCGCAGCATCCGGAGCCCCCCCCATCGCCGGCCTTATCGCTGGCATTGTAGGGGGCCTCGTCGTGGGTTCCATCAGCGGCTCACCGCTTGGTGTCAGTGGACCTGCGGCCGGCCTAATCGCAATCGTTCTATCCGCCGTGGCGGACCTGGGCTCCTTTGAACTGTTCACGGCTGCTGTGGTCATGTCCGGTGTGATTCAGATCATTCTGGGGATCGTGAAAGGGGGCATCATTGCATATTACTTCCCGAACTCTGTCATCAAAGGCATGCTGGCGGGTATTGGCATCCTGATTTTGCGCAAGCAGATCTTCCCGGCGATGGGCTACGATGAACATGCCGCGGAGCACCTCACCTTCGAGGAGGCCGACCACTATGACCAAGCGACGGAATTCACCCAGATGATGACGCACATCACACCGGGAGCCGTGGTAATCACATTGGTGGGCCTTGCGTTACTGCTGCTGTGGGACCGCCCCTTCATCAAACGTATCAAGGCGTTGACCTACATACCGGGATCATTGATGGCCGTGGTGGCCGGGATCTTCTTGGCCAAGTTGTTCAATGGGCATGCACTGCTTCACGTGGACCCTACCCACTTCGTGAGCCTTCCCGAACTGCCCACTTTGGGCAACTTGAACCAGTTCGACTTCAGTACCCTGATTACGGTACCTGACTTCAGTGGGATGTGGAGCACCAAATTCTGGGTAGTGGCCTTCACACTGGCCATTGTGGCCAGCTTGGAAACCTTGTTATGTGTTGAGGCGACCGATAAGCTCGATCCCTGGAAACGTGTCACCCCTGCCAATCGCGAGCTGCATGCACAAGGCATCGGCAACAGCCTGAGCGGGCTCATTGGTGGTCTGCCCATCACCCAGGTCATCGTACGTAGTTCCGCAAACATCCACAGTGGGGGACGCTCCAAGCTCAGTACCATCCTACATGGTGCCTTGTTGCTGATCTGCGTACTGGTCATTCCCGGCGTCCTCATGCTCATCCCCATGGCCAGTTTGGCCGCAGTGCTGCTCATGGTGGGCTATAAACTGGCGAAGCCATCGCAGTTCAAGGAGATGTGGGAAGCTGGCCCTATGCAGTTCCTGCCCTTCATCATCACGGTGATCGGCGTTGCTGCCATCGATCTGCTCAGCGGCGTGTTCATGGGTCTCACCGTGGCAATCATCCATATCCTGTGGAAGAACTACAGCATACCCTTCCACTTCGATCCGACCAAGCACCAAGAAGGGATGCCCATACGCATCGAGCTCAGTGAGGATGTCACCTTCCTGAACAAAGCAGGGATCAAGCGCACCTTGGGCGAACTACCCGATGGGGCGCACGTGGTGATCGATGCGCGCCGCACCGTAGACCTGGACCCCGATGTGCAGGAGATCCTGGATGACTTCATGCACAATGCGTCCGAACGCGCCATTCGGTGCGAATTGATCGGTTTCGAGACCGATGGATCGAAAAAACTGAAGCCTGCAGAGCTGGAACGCCAAGTAAGAGCTGTTGCAAAACGATTGGGAAGAAAAAAGTAGTGCCACTTACAGCGCACTCATAAAGACGCCATACAACATGAGAACACAGACCAAAGAAACCCAAGGACACCTTACACCCCAGCGGGCGTTGGACATTCTCTTGGAAGGCAACAAGCGCTTCGTGAACAACCTGAAGGCCAACCGCGACCTGTTGAAACAAGTGAACGAGACCAGCACGGGACAATTCCCGTTCGCTGCTGTGCTCAGTTGCATCGATAGCCGAACCAGCGCCGAACTCGTTTTCGACCAAGGCCTGGGCGACATCTTCAGCATACGCATCGCAGGCAACTGCGTGAACGAGGATATTCTGGGAAGCATGGAGTTCGCCTGCAAAGTGGCCGGATCTAAACTGATACTGGTCCTGGGCCACTCCAAATGCGGCGCTATCAAAGGTGCATGCGACGATGTGCGCATGGGTAACCTTACCGCACTGCTCACCAAACTCCGCCCTGCGGTGGACGATACCGCTACTTCTGGAACACGCAACAGCGGAAACGCTGCATTCGTTGAAGATGTGGCCTTGCGGAACGTGCAATTGGCCATGGAACACATCACGCAACATAGCCCTATTCTAAAGGAGATGGTTGAAAACGGTGAGATCATGATCGCTGGTGCCATGTACGATGTGGAGAATGGTCAGGTCGAACTCGTCCACCCGGTCTTCGCTTGAGCCAACTTCGCACCATGCAGAACGACCAGGACCTACACCACACCTTGTTGGCCAACAACAAGGAATGGAGCACTCGTATGCGTTCGGAAAACCCCGGATTGTTCACAGAGCTCGCCAAGCACCAAACCCCCTTCTTCCTGTGGATCGGTTGCTCGGACAGCCGTGTACCTCCCAACCAGATCACGGGCACGCAACCAGGTGACATGTTCATTCACCGAAACATCGCCAACATGGTGGTACACACGGACATGAACCTATTGAGCGTGGTGGATTACGGTGTGAATGCGCTGGGCATCAACCACATCATCGTTTGCGGCCACTACGGCTGCGGCGGTGTGAAAGCGGCCATGGGCGAAGAGTTCGGCGGGCTGGCGGCCAACTGGGTGCGCCACATCCGCGACGTGGCCCGGTTGCACCATGAAGAGCTGGACGGGATCGCGGATACGGACACTCGCTTTGACCGTTTGGTGGAGTTGAACGTGGCCGAACAGGTCTACGACCTTAGCCGCACCGTGATCCTTCGCGATGCCTGGAGGGCAGGTCGTCCCATCCAAGTGCACGGTTGGGTATACAGCCTCAATGATGGGGTGATCAAGGACCTGAACGTGACCCGTTCACATTACGAAGCCGAACCAGGCTCCGTGGTGATCTCCTGATCGCACTTTTCCATTTCAACAAAGGCCGTTGCTTCATCGAGCAGCGGCCTTTATTCATTGAGCACTCCGCCAAGGCAGGTATCTTTGAAGGCCATTATCCATCGTTCCCATCATGACCGACGCCATCTTCCACAGCCCTGCAGCCATCAACGAGACCGTTCAGTCCTACGCCCCTGGCACCAAGGAGCGGGAGCAGGTGTTGGCGGAGTACGACCGGATGATGAAGCAGAAGCGCGAACTGCCGATGTGGATCGGTGGCAAGGCCGTGGAGACCAAGGACCGCCGCGCAGCGCGCCCGCCCCACCAGCACAAACACATCCTGGGCTACAGTCACCATGGCGACAAGGGACATGTGAAGCAGGCGATCAACGCGGCGCTGAAGGCCCGCAAGGAGTGGGAGAGCATGCGCTGGGAGGACCGCGCCGCCATTTTCCTGAAGGCCGCCGACCTGATCAGCGGTCCCTACCGCGCCACGATCAATGCCGCCACCATGCTGGCGCAAAGCAAGAACATCTACCAGGCCGAGATCGATGCCGCCTGTGAATTCGCGGATTTCCTGCGCTTCAACGTGCAGTTCATGCAGCAGATCTACCGCGACCAACCAGTGAGCGCCGCAGGCATCTGGAACCGCGTGGAGTACAGGCCGCTGGAAGGTTTCGTCTTCGCTCTCACGCCCTTCAACTTCACGGCCATCGCCGGCAACCTGCCTTCCTCGGCGGCCTTGATGGGCAACGTGGTGGTGTGGAAACCCGCCGACAGTCAGGTCTTCAGCGCGCAGGTGATCATGGACATCTTCCGCCTGGCGGGTCTTCCCGGTGGTGTGATCAACCTCATCCATGTGAGCGGAAAGGACGCAGGCGAGGTCATCTTCGCCCATCCCGATTTTGCGGGCCTGCACTTCACCGGAAGTACCGGGGTGTTCCAGACGCTGTGGAAACAGATCGGCAACAACATCAGCAACTACCGCAGCTACCCGCGCATCGTGGGCGAGACCGGCGGAAAGGACTTCGTGATCGCTCACCCCAGCTCCGACCCGCAGCAGGTGGCCACCGCGCTGAGCCGGGGCGCATTCGAGTTCCAAGGGCAGAAGTGCAGCGCTGCAAGCCGCGCCTACATACCCAGCAACATCTGGCCGGCAGTGAAGAAGGAACTGCTCGACGACCTCAAGAGCTTCCGCATGGGCGACCCACGCGACATGCGCAACTTCATCAATGCGGTGATCGATGAGAAGGCCTTCGACAAGATCGCCGCGTACATCGATGGCCTGAAGAAGGACAGGAAGAACGTCACCATCATCGCCGGTGGCAAGTATGACAAGAGCGTGGGCTGGTTCATTGAGCCCACCATCGCAGTGACCAAGGACCCCAGGAGCACCACCATGTGCGAGGAGATCTTCGGTCCGGTGCTCACCATCTACGTGTACCCGGAGAACGAGTGGAGCAAGACCTTGAAGCTGGTGGACAGCACCAGCGCCTATGCCCTTACCGGCGCCGTCTTCAGCCAGGACCGTGGAGCGATCGTGGAGGCCACGGATGCCCTGCGCAACGCGGCCGGCAACTTTTACATCAATGACAAGCCCACGGGCGCGGTAGTGGGACAGCAGCCCTTCGGGGGAGCGCGCGGCAGTGGCACCAACGACAAGGCCGGCAGCTATCTGAACCTCATCCGCTGGGTGAATGCACGCACCATCAAGGAGACCTTCGTGCCGCCGACGGACCACCGGTATCCGTTCATGAGCTGAACCTGCCCGACAGGGCAACCATGATGCCCTTCCCCACGTAGGAACGCACGCCGAAGCCAACACTTCGGCGTGTTCCCGTTGTGACCCTCCCCATCCGAACCACCACCCAGAAGGTCCTGCTGGCCGTGTACGCCACCCTGTTGGTGCTGTGCGTGGCGGTGATCGTGGTGTTCCATCGCATGGAGCAACGGGCGCGGCACAAGGAGGCACAGGTGGTGCTGAACAGCGTCACTTCCGCACTCACGGAGCAGTTGAACGCCGACCATGTGGACCTGCTGTTGGAGAAGTATGATGGTCGCGGCACCATCATCAGGAGCACCCAGGATGCCTGGTACTACGTGATGCACGACCACCTGCGTCGCGCATCGAAGGGCCAGGGGCTGACGCTGCCCGTGCAGGTCCTGGTATATGATGAACAGAAGCAGGAGCTGCAGGTGGTCGTCACCTCGGACCAGCAGCCCAGCTACCGCATGCCCTTTCAAGGGACCGCAGGGCCGATCCTGGAGCGGTATGCGGAAGGCGGGATCGTGGAGCTCATTCAACCCGAAGGCACGGTGCTCACCCACGTGGCCCCGCTCCGTTCGCCGGATGGACGCCAAACCGCTGTGGTGGTCGCCTGTCTTTCAAACGCCACGATCGAGGCCGGGTCCATGGACAGCCTGTGGCGCAACATCCTCATCGCGGTGGTCCTGTTCGGGGCCGCGGGTGTTGTGCTGTTCCGCTCGGTGGGCCGCTGGTTGCGCAGCGACGAACGGGAACGCGAACGCCTGTACGCCGAGCACACGGGCATCACCGACAGCATCGCCTACGCCGGCAAGATCCAACGCGCGTTGGTACCCTCGGCCACCGTGTACACGGCCTTGTACAGGGATGCCTTCATCATCGACCGGCCCAAGCATGTGGTGAGCGGCGATTTCCACTGGTGCCATCGCATCAGCGAGGACGTGAGCTTGGTGGCCACGGCCGACTGCACGGGTCACGGGCTGCCGGGTGCCATGCTCGCCGCCATCGGCTGTTCCCTGTTGAACGAGATCGCCATCCATCACGCCGACAAGGACCCGGCGGAGATCCTCGGCATCCTCAACACCCGCCTCACCACCACCCTTCATCAGCAGGGTGTGAAGCGCGGTGCCGGCGATGGCATGGACATCGCCCTATGCCGCATCGACCGCCAGGGGCGCGAGATCCTCTTCGCCGGTGCCATGCGCCCGCTCTACTGGTTGCACCGGGGGCAATTGACCGTCATCAATGGTGACCGAAGGCCCATCGGCGGTTCGCAGCATGAGCTGGACCGCCGTTTCACCTGCCATCGTCTGGCCTTCGCCGAGGGTGACCGGATCTACCTCTTCAGCGACGGTTACGTGGACCAGTTCGGTGGCCCGGAACGCAAGCGTTTCATGGCCGCGCGGCTGCACACCCTGCTTTCCGCACACCCCCATCTGTCGATGCCCGAGCAGGCCGAACTCCTGGAACACGCCTTCCTGGAATGGAAGGGCGGCGAGGAGCAGGTGGACGATGTGTGCATGATCGGGCTGGCCGTATAACGTTCCCTTTACAGTGGTACCGGGGCATCCTCCTATCTTTGGAACGGATGGACGGAACGTTAGTGTCCATCGTATCTCGCATGGCAACGAAAGCAGAGCTGATCCATCGGCTCGAGGAACTCATCGCTCAGGAGGATGTCGAACAGGCATCCGAAGCGGTGGAAGGTGTGAAGGAATCGTACGAAGCACTTGTTGCAGCGATGCTTCAGGAGCATCCTGCGGACACACCTGAAGTGAGCACCGAGGAAGCGAACGAGGCCACCCTGCCCGCCGAGACGGTGCCCATGGCGATCGAATCCGCACCGCTGCATGACGAGGAGGACAAGCGCTTCAAGCAACTGCTGGACACGTACAACCAGCGGGTGAACGACATCCGTCGCAAAAAAGCGAAGGCCGAAGCCGACAACCTGGCCGCCAAGAAGGCGATCATGGAGGAGCTCAAGGCCCTCATCGCCAGCGAGGAGAACATCGCCAGTGCCTTCCAGCGCTTCAACGAGCTTCACGAACAGTGGAAGGCCGTCGGGACGGTCCCCGGCCAGAACTACCGCGAACTGCAGAGCGACTACTCGCACCTGCGGGACGAGTTCTTCTACCACATCCGCATCTACCAGGAGCTGCGCGATCATGACCTGCGCAAGAACACGGCGCTGAAGCAGGCGCTGATCAGCGACATGCAGAGCCTGGCAGCCAAGGACAACATCCGCGAGCTGGAGCAGATGGTGCGCGAGTACCAGGAGAAATGGCAGCAGGTGGGTCCCGTGGTACGCGAGGAATGGGAGGCCATCCGCGACGGCTTCTGGAACGCCACCCGTGCGGTCTACGAAAAGGTCCACGAGCATTACCGCGCCCGCCGCACCGAACATGAGGTGAACCTGCAGGCCAAGCAGAACCTCGTGGACAAGGTGAGCGCCGTGATCGAGCGGACCACGAACGCCGGTGCCAAGGAATGGAAGCAGCTCACCGAGGAGGTACTTGAACTGCAGAACGCGTGGAAGAGCATCGGCTTTGCCACCAAGAAGGAGAACGAGCGCATCTGGAAGGAGTTCCGCAACACCTGCAACACCTTCTTCGATGCCAAGAAGGCCTACTTCGATGCCCTGAAGGACCAGTTCCGCGAAGCCCGCGAGCGCAAACAGGCCCTGCTGGAAGAGGCGCTTACCCTGAAGGACAGCCAGGAATGGAAGCGCACGGCCGAACGGTTGAAGGCCCTGCAGCAACAGTGGAAGGAAGCCGGAAGTGCCGGGCCACGCGATGAGAACCGCCTGTGGACCCGCTTCCGTGAGGCCTGCGATGCGTTCTTCCAGGCCCGCAAGGACACTTTCGCCCAGATGGATGCCGAGCAGGCCGTCCATGCACAGGAAAAGGAAGCCTTGCTGGCGGAGATCGAAGCCTACCAGCTCACCGGCGAGCGGGGCAAAGACCTCGATGCCCTGAAGAACTTCTCGCAGCGCTGGATGAACTCCGGGCGTGTGTCACCCAAGCAGTACGATGCCTTCAGCGAACGGTACCGCGCAGCGCTGGACAAACAATACGGCCAGCTGAAGATGGAGGGCGATGAACGCCGACGCATGCAGTTCCAGGACCATGTGGAGACCCTCAAGACGGGTCCCGATGGCAAGGACCGCATCGAACGCGAGAGCCGCTTCGTGAAGCGCAAGATCGAGGAACTGCAGATCGAGATGCGGCAGATGGAGCAGAACATGGGCATGTTCAACTTCAAGAGCGCCAGCGGCGAGGCCATGCGCAAGGACATGGAGAAGAAGATAGAGCGCCTTGGACGCGATGTGGAGCGCCTGAAGGTGCAGCACCGTGATCTCCTGAAGGAACTGCGTTGAGCGCGGGCTACCAGGTCTCCATCACCTTCCCCATCGCCTGGGGAGAACAGGACGCTTTCGGGCACCTGAACAACGTGGCCTACCTGCGCTATTTCGAGAACGTCCGCATGCACCTGCTGGACCGGGTGGGGATCCTCCGCTCCCACCGTGACCACCAGATCGGTGTGATCCTGGCCAGCACCACGTGCAACTTCCTTCGACCGGTGCATTGGCCGCAGCAACTGACGGTGTCCACCGCCTGTGACCACATCGGCCGCACCAGCTTCCGGCTGACCTACAGCATCACGAACGAGACCGGTGAGGAATGCGCCACGGGCATCAGCGTGCTGGTGATGTATGACTACGTCGCTGCGCACAAGGTGGAGGTCCCTGCGACGATCCGTGAGGCCCTTGCCTCAACGATGCTGCGTTAACTTGCGGACATGGTCCATTTCCGGGACGTGATCGCCTCCGCACGGATGGCCCACTGTGCGTGCACCACACCGCTATCACGGCCTGTGGGCCTCATCCAGCCTGCCACCCACATGGCCTGCCCGTCATGAAGGACCTGCGCACCCGGATCCTGTCGGGCATCAG
Source organism: Chryseobacterium gleum (assembly GCA_945872795.1). GTDB lineage: Bacteria > Bacteroidota > Bacteroidia > Flavobacteriales_F > PHOS-HE28 > PHOS-HE28. Next base: position 27,140 of record CAMCAZ010000037.1, on the reverse strand, counting down.
GCAGCTGACCACGGCCAGCGTGCCCTTGATCGCGCTGCTGCTCATCGGCCTGGTCTTCTTTCTCGGCATCCGCACGGAACGCACAGGCTTTGTGCGGGATGTGCTCGACCCAGGGATCAAACGGATCACCCGACCAGTGCTGAACGTGTTCCGGGGCTCCCCTCCGGAGGTTGATCGGTTGACCGTCCTGCTTTCGGCGGAAGGGCTGGACAGCCTGATGGTGATGCGCGATTCCGCCCTCACCGCGGGCTACCTGGAACCCGAGCGGAACCCGTCCTACGCTGTTCAGCTGATCACTGGCAATGACAGCGTGAACGGGCAGGTCGAACTGGTGGCCGGGCGGGTGGACCATCTGCGCTCGAACAAATGGCAGCTGCTCATCCAGGGGGAAGGACCGACAGGTCCGATGAACTTCACCCGCTTCCAGTTGGACGACCCCACGCGCACCGGGCATCTGCACAGCTGGCTGCTCCACCGCGCGGCGGAGCGCTGTGCACTTCCCTCGCTGTCCATCGGACTCACGGAGGTTCAGTTGAACGAACGATCACGTGGACTGCATACGGCCATCGAAATGCCGGACAGTAGCACGCTGCAACGTTGGGCCTTGGGCGATGGACCGGTAGTGAGCTTCGACAGGACCATGCACGACCGGGCCACCGTGGGCCTCGCCGGTCTGCACTTCACCGCCCTCCCCCTGCCACAGGAACAGATGGCCACGGCGGCGGTGATGATGATGCCGACCGGAACGGTCCCGACCACGGAGCGGGCACGCCGGGCGGTGAACCTGTTGATCGCCCTGCAACAAGGTTCCAAGCCGATCCGCGAAGTGCTCGATCTGGACCGTACTGCGGCACTCTTCGCCCTGCATGATCTGTTCGGAGCACAGGCGGCACTGACCTGGACGAACATGGCCTTCCTGCTGGACAGTGCCGGTAACCGGCTCATCCCTTTCGTCCTTCATCCGCTGGCCGGAAAGCCCATCGCTGCCATCGGCTCACTGGATAACAAAGCCGACCCGGATGTCTTGATCCAACGCATCCACTCGGACCGTTACTTCCGACCGCGCTATCACAGTTGGCTCGACACGCTGAGCGCACCGGGCTGGATGGAAGATCTGCAGATGGGCTCGGACAGCACCGTGATCCGGCTGGACCGCACGCTGCAGGTGGAATACCCGGACCGTCCCTTCGACAAGCGTGTGCTGGCGCATGACCGGACCGTCATCCGGAGGACCCTGTACCCGAAGGACATGGCGATCGCCATTGCACAGGACGGTCCCGAAGGCTATACCATCCGCATCGCCAACATCCACGTCCTGCCGCTGGAGGTGGAGGCCATCCTGATCGATGGTGATACGATCCCGCTCGCCACACCCTTGCTTCTTCCCGCGCGCTTCGCCGAGCGACCCTTGGACTACTGGGATGTCCCCTTGCCCGACGGTGATCTCCGTGCCGCAACGCATGCCCTGCTGCGTGTGGAAGGAACACAACAGGCCCGGGCGCAAGCCATCCGCAGGCGGAGCACCTTGGATGCACAGGTCCGTCAGTGACCAATAGTTACTTTCGTCGACCAACCAACCAAATCCGCAGTACCCATGGGCATGATGAAAGAATTCAAGGAGTTCGCGATCAAAGGCAACCTCATCGACATCGCCGTCGGTTTTGTCATGGGTGCTGCCTTCGGCAAGGTGGTGTCCGGATTCATTGATGGCATGGTCATGCCGCTCATCGGCAAGGTCACGAGCGGTGTGAATTTCAATGACATGAAGCATGTGATGCAGGACCAGGTGAAGGACGCTGCGGGTGTGGTCACCCAGCCGGAGGTGGCGATCGCCTACGGTGCGTTCATCACCACCATCATCAACTTCCTCGTTGTAGCCTTCGTGATCTTCCTCGTGGTGAAGGCGGTGAACAAGGCGAAAAAGGCCGAACCCGCTCCGGCTCCAGCTGGTCCTACCAACGAAGAGAAACTGCTGATGGAGATCCGTGACGCGCTCCGGAAATAAGCCACGTCATCCCTCTTGAATAGCCCTCCGCATCGCCGGGGGGCTTTTCATTTCCCGACCGGCCTGAAAGACGAAGATGCCACATCGAAGCGCATGCCCGGGACCGCGAAGGCCTGTTGCAATCGGCCCTGTCCCACCACCTCAGCGGGAGTGCCGCACCACACTGCATCGGCCGTCACCAGGATGATCATGTCGGCCAGGTCGAGGGCCGCCTGAAGGTCATGGGTGGTCAGCAGCACCAGCTTGTCCAGGCCATGCGCCACCTGCTGCAAAAGGTGCATGACGCGTAAGCGGTTCACCACATCCAGGAAGGCCGTGGGCTCATCCAGGAATGTGATGGGTGTTCCCTGCGCCAACACACGGGCGATGAGCACCTGCTGGAGCTCGCCATCGCTCAAGGTCCGCAGACCTCTCTTCGCCAGTGCAGTCACTCCGGCACGTGCCATGGCATCGTCCACACTTCGTTCGTCCTCCTCCGTCAAGCGACCGAAATAGCCGGTCCACGGTTGGCGGCCGAAAGAGACCAGCGTACGCACGTCCAACATGCCCATGTCCGGTCGACCGGGCAGCACCACACCGATGGACCGCGCACGTTCCATCGCCGATAGTGTGTGGACCGAGCGTCCATCCACGAGCACCGAGCCCCGCAAGGAAGGTTGCAGGCCGGCCATGGTGCGCAGCAGCGTGGATTTCCCGATACCATTGGCACCGACCATGGCAACCAGCGAACCGGAGGACAGCTGCAGGGAGACAGCGGGCAGCACAGCGCGTTCGCCATGACCGACCACCAGGTCCTGGGTGTTCAATAGGATGCTCATGCTGCGCGGGACCAGCGTTTACCATGGAGCAGCACCCAGACCACCACCGGTGCGCCCAGGAGCGATGTCACCGCGTTGAGCGGCAATGCGCCACCCACGGAGGGGAGCCGGCAAAGGATATCGCAGAACAGCGCCAGGCATGCGCCCAGCAGCATGGTCACGGGCATCAGGGGTGCATGGTCGCTGGTGCGAAGAAGGCCGCGCGCCACATGCGGAGTGGCCAGTCCCAGGAACGCGATGGGGCCGCAGAACGCCGTGACCGTGCCGGCCAGGATGCCCGTGATCCACATCACCCGTTGGCGTGTGGCAGGCACATCCACACCCAAGGATGCGGCCTGCTCGGTCCCCAGCAACAGGGCGTTCAGCGGTTTCACCAGCAGCAGCGCACCCAGCAGCCCCAGCAGCACAGGCACCACCAGCCAGGGCAGCCGGTCGAGCCCCACGCCCGAGAAGGAACCCATGCCCCAGAGCACGAAGCCCTTCAGCGCAGCGGCCGGACTGGCCACCTGCAGCACACTGATCAAGGCTGAACAGAGATAGCCCACCATGAGCCCCACGATCAGCAGGGTCACCGCATCGCCAAGCCGACGATCGGCCAGCAGGATGAGCAGGAGCACCAGCACCGAGCCCGCCATGGATGCGATCACCAGAGCCAGGTCATGCGGCACCGGCAGCCCTTTCCAGAGCGGCTGGGCCAGCATCAGCAGTGCCACGCCCAGGCTGGCACCCGAGCTCAGGCCCATGACCGATGGTCCGGCGAGCGGATTGCGGAACAGCGTCTGCATCAGCAGCCCGCTCGCCGCCAGGCCACCGCCCGCGACGAGGGAGGTGATGGCACCCGGCAGGCGCACATCACGGATGATCCGATCGAAGGTGCCGGACGATCCACCGACCAGCCCGGACCACACGGTCGATGCCGGAATTTCCACGCTTCCCACCAAGAGATGGATGAGGAAGAGCGCGACGCACAGGGCCAGCAGCAGCAGTACAGGCCCCAAGCCTCGGTTTCGCATGTCGGCGAATTTACGGACACCCGTGGGCCGATCCGGAACGACGTTTGCACACGGTAGGCACTCTTCGCTGGGCTACCGCACACCAGCAGCCTGCCACCGAATGGCGGCCTGAGATATCAACAGAACAACGAGTTATGAGCCTTCCTGCGGTAGGCAGGTCTCCCCTGGACCCCTCATTTCAACACCAACAACCACACCTACATTTGATCTGGACCTGTCCTGATCGGGTAGACCACCTCAGAGCGAGCGGGTCGAAGCGAGGGATCTTTAGCTACGCGCGATCAGTCTTTTGTTGCGCCACACATTCACCGAAGAGAACCCATGAAGATCCCTTTCCAAACGACTGATTGGTCGCAGATACCGAACACGGTGGTGAACGGTAGCACCGGAACGGCCACCATGCGCACCGTGCAGTACGATGGCTTGCGCATCCGGATGATCGAGTACTCAGAAGGCTACCTCGCCGACCATTGGTGCCAGCTCGGCCACTTGGTCTTCGTGCTGGAGGGTGAATTGATAAACGAACACGAGGATGGAACGGTGAACGTGCTGAAGGCCGGCATGTCCTACCACGTGAGCGATGGGCTCAGCTCGCATCGGTCGCGGACGAACGGGCCGGTGAAGCTGCTGATCGTGGACGGGGCGTTCTTGCGCTGATCAGAAAATGAGATGATCAGAAGATCAGATGATGATCGCCGCAGCGGTCCATTATCTGATCATCTGATGTTCTGATCATCTGATCGACCTCACATCCTCCTATACCACCCCTTGATCCGCTCGCGGTCCAGCACCTGCTGCCAATCGGGGCCGAAGGCGTGGTCCCACATGTGCGGCAGGTTATAGGCCACCTCGGCCATCGCGCTGATGGTCTCTTCGCTCCAGTCCTTCGCGAGGCCTTGCGGGATGTGGACCTTGTTGTGCTTCACCATGCCCTTGAACTCCTGGACGTAGTCGCCGTAGACGTCCTCCAGCTTGTCGAAGGCGATGCAATTGGCTATGCAGTGGTGGATCTCCAGGATCTTGCCCAGACCGTAGCTCAGCGCATGGCACACGCCCACCTCGCTGTACGTCAGGCTGAGGCCACCCATGTAACTGGCCACCATCAGGAACTCGTCGCTCTTGGGGTCGCTACGGTCCATGCGGAGGTAGACCTCACGGCACATCTCCAGGCTCTTCTCGCTATAGGCCTCGGCGAAGGTGTTCTTCTTGGTGCCAGTGATGGCCTCCACGCTGTGGATGTAGGTGTCCATGCCGGTGTAGAACCACTGGTCGTTGGGCACGCTAGCGATGAGGTCCGGATCCAGCACGATCTGGTCGAAGACGGTCCAGTCGCACTTCAGGCCGAGCTTCTTCACAGGACCGGTGAGCACGGCGGTCATGCTCACCTCCGCGCCGGTGCCGCTGATGGTGGGCACGCCGCAATGGTAGATGCCGGGCTTCTTGATCAGGTTTAGGCCTTGGTACTGCACGCTACTGCCTTCGTTGGTGAGCATCAGCGAGAGCGCCTTGGCCACGTCCATCACGTTGCCGCCACCGATGCCGACGAGCCCAGCAGGCAGGCCACGACGCGCGAGGATGTCATCACGCAGGCCGTCGATCTGTTCGGTGCTGGGTTCCTTGGCGGTGCTGCAGAAGATGATCTCGTCACCTTCCTGCTTCGGGATGCGGGACAGAAAAGCCTCGTTGCCTTGGAAGTAGTGGTCCACCAGGAAGACCATGAACCCGTTTCCCGTGCTGCGGTGCAGTTCGAGGATCTCGCCCAGCTTGCCGAAGCTGCCGCGGCCATAGCAGGTCTTGGTGACGGACTTGAAGTTGCGGAACAGTTGCATGTCGATCAGGCGGTCACCGGTTTCATCGCGCTGAGGATCGCCCCTTCCATCTTAGTGAGCATCGCATCCAACTCTTCCGCTGTCCACGTAACGCGGATGTTGAAGCTGATGAGGCGGCTCATGACGGCGTCGCTCTTGGGGAAGGTCATGGTCTTGAGGTCCTGCGGGAGACCGAGCTCGTGGGCCACCAGCTTGTAGGGCATGCTGAGGTTCTTCACATGGTCCCACTGCTTGATGTAGTGGAACATGTTGTCATACCAGTAGCCGTGCGGGATGCCGGCCTCGGCGAAGCCCTTCACGGTGGCGCGGGCCACGGCCTCGCTGGGCAGCAGCAGGTGGAAGAAGGTGGCGCTGTCGCCGGCCTCGTCGGTGTGGCGGCGGAACTGCAGGCCGGGGATCTTGCCGAGGCGCTCCTTGATGATGGCCTTGTGGGTGCGCTGCTGTTCCAGGATGTAGGGCAGCTTGCGCGTCTGGGCCAGGCCGATGGCGGCGTTGATCTCGCCGATGCGGAAGTTGGTGCCCATGATGGGGTGCTGCTCCATGCCGCGGTTGTTGCCGATGTGGTCGTGACCGTGATCGGCGAACTGCTGGGCGGTGTCCCACAACTGGTGGTCGTCGGTGATCACCACGCCGCCTTCGCCGCAGGTGTTGATCTTGAAGAAGTCGTAGCTGAAGCTGCCCATGCGCCCGAAGGTGCCGAGCATCTTGCCCTTGTAACTGCCGCCCAAGGCCTGTGCGCTATCCTCGATCAGCTGAATGTTGTGTTCACGGCACACGGCCATGATCCCGTCCAGGTCGGCCGCGGCGCCGCACATGTGCACGAGCAGCACGGCCTTGGTCTTCGGGCTGATGACCGCACGGATGCCTTCGGCGCTCATGCAAAGCGTGTCGTCGATCTCGGCGAAGACGGGCAGGGCACCGGCGAGCAGCACGGCCTCGATGGTGGCGATGTAGGTGAAGGGCGGCACGATGACCTCATCGCCGTAACCCACGCCGCACGCGGCCAGCATGGTGTTCACGGCGGTGCTACCGCTGCTGACGGCCAGCCCGTACTTCGCGCCGCAGAACTTGGCCACCTCGGCCTCGAAATCCTTGGCCTTCCAGTGGCCCTGGCGTTGCGCATCGTGGTTGAAGCGGAACAGGACGCCGCTGTTGAGGACGTCCATCACTTCCTTCTTCTCTTCTTCGCCGAAAAGCTCTGTGCCGGGCATGGTATCACTGCGTGTTAAGGACCGCAAAGTTAACCGTCCCTTTTCGCCAACCCTGACCGGCGTCATCGGCGAGGAGTACTGCTTGACCTAGCTTCGTTCGGAAGCATTAGTGAACAGGAATGATTGCGGCCAGGAAGGCCGATAAACCATAGAAGGACATGAAACAGTTGGAGGGAAAAGTGGCATTAGTGACAGGTGCGGGATCGGGGATCGGTGAGGCGGTGGTGATCGCCCTTGCCAGGGAAGGAGCCAAGGTGGTACTGACCGATGTGGACCTGCCCGGTGCGGAACGCGTGGCCGCGTTGGTGAAGCAGGCCGGTGGCGAGACCTTGGTGGTGCGCAACGACGTCAGTTCCGCTCCGGAATGCGAAGCTGCCGTTGCCGCTGCGCTGAAGACCTTCGGCCGCCTCGATATCGCGGTGAACAACGCAGGCATCGGCGGCCCTCCTGCCCTCACCGGCGACTATCCGCTGGACGGCTGGCACCAGGTGATCAACGTGAACCTGAACGGCGTGTTCTACGGCATGCGCTACCAGATCCCGGCCATGCTGAAGAGCGGCGGAGGCAGCATCATCAACATCGCCTCGATCCTAGGCCAGGTGGGCTTTGCCACGGCCAGCGCCTACGTCGCCGCCAAGCACGGCGTGGTGGGCTTGAGCAAGAACGCCGCCATGGAGTATGCCACCCAAGGTATCCGCGTGAACAGTGTGGGGCCGGGCTTCATCCGCACACCACTGCTCACCAAGCACCTCACCGAGGAGCAGCTCACGGGCATCGCGGCGATGCACCCCATCGGCCGGCTGGGCACCTCCGAGGAAGTGGCCGAACTGGTCCTCTGGCTAGCCACAGACAAGGCCAGCTTCGTTACCGGCAGCTACTACGCGGTGGACGGCGGATATCTCGCGCGCTGAGCAGGCCCGGTCAGGAAAGGCGGGGTGGGAACGACCACCGGATAAGACGCGGCAAAAAGGCCGAGTTACCTTGGCCCAATGTCCCGCGTCCTACCCCTGATCCTGGTCGCGTCACTTCCATACCTGCCGCGTGCGGCACAGGCCCAAGGCTGCAGTGATGCGGGCGTGTGCACGGCCGGCCCGATCGGTGAACTGCACGCGCCGAACGATACCACGGTGGCGGCCACCGAGCACCCCCATTTCGCGCGCATGACCTTCAGTTATGCGGTGGGCGAGCGGAACACCACCATCCTGCAAGGGATCGCCGAACTGGGGCTACGGGCCACAGAGCGCTGGGGATTCCAGCTGCGGGTGCCCTACCTCGCGGTGGATGGCGACCTGGGAAGCAACAGCGGCGTGGGCGACCCGGTGATCACCGCGTCCTATGCCATTTCGGCCAAGACGTACAGGCGGCTTGATGCCATGATCGGGGTGAAGCTGAACGCGGGTAACGCGAATGCCACCGCGCCCGATGGCCGACCCTTGCCCATGCCCTACCAGACCAGCCTGGGCACCACGGACCTGCTGCTGGGACTGAACTACCGCCATGGACGATGGAGCGCGGCACTGGCCTACCAGGCCGTACTGGCGAACTCCAACGAGAACACCTTCACCCACGCGGCCTGGATGGACGACCCCATGGCGCAGGGCTACTTCGAGAGCGCCTACCTCGAACGCGCCGCCGATGCCGTGGCCAGGATCCAGTACGCCGTGCCCGTCGGCTCGCTGGTCGTGCAGCCGGGTCTGCTGGCGATCTACCACGTGGCCAGGGACAAGCGGCAGGAGGTGCCGATGGATCCCGCCGGAATGCCCCGCTTGCCGGAGGTGGTGGAGATCGTCGGCTCGGAGGGTCTCACGCTGAACCTGACCGTGGATGCCCGCTACACCCTCAACGATCGTTGGGCGATCGAACTGGCCTACGGTTCCCCGCTCATCGTGCGGGAGGAACGCCCGGACGGCCTAACCCGAAGCCAGGTGCTGAACGTGGGGCTGCGCTACGCGTTCTGAGTCACTGGCGTGGTCATTCCGGGACCAGTCCTGAGCGGAGTCGAAGGACGACCCGGAATCGCGAAAATGCTTAGACAATAGTGTGGCCTCCCACTTCTACCTTGGTCGGGTGGAACGACTGCTGATAGCCCTGTACGCCTTCACGATCGGCCTGTGCGCTTTTGCCCAGGTGGACCTGCCCGTCTTAGGCAAGCAGCACGTGATCAACGGCTACGCGAAGGATGTGGAGGGCGAGGTCCTCTCCTACTTCAGCGTCTACCCGGAGCATGCCACCACGGCCTTGCTCACGCGTTGCACCGATGGGAAGAAGGCGATTGCCTGGGAGACCGCCGAAGTCCCCTTCGCAGAAAGGGAATCGACCCAGTACTTCTACTTCAGCTGGATCGCTGCGCACAACAGCACCACCAGCGGTGGAGATCGCAGCTTCGATCTCTACATCAACGACACGAAGGCGCTCACCTTCACCACCCACCACACGACCAAGCCGGGCTCCTGGTCGGCAATTGGAGCGGACAGTACCAAGCTCCTCTTCGAGTTCAGCAAGGCCGACCGCCACGGCGATGCGCATGGATTCGCGCATTTGCGAGTGCCGGGGAAGTACATCACGCCCGGACAGCCGCTGAAGTTGAAGATCGTTGGCCACGCGCAGGACAGCCCCGATTGGTTCATGACCTTTCGGTACAGCTTCGAGGAGAAGGTGGAGGTGGAAGTGTTGCCGTTCATACGCATGGATGGCAAACAGGAGCTGCTCCTCACGATGATGCACTTCGGTGCGCCAAATGTGCTCGCCGTTTCTATTGATGACGAACCGATCAGAGGCAACTTCAAGATCGTGAACGGTCTTAATGAGTTCAGAGTCCCGATAGAACCCGTTACCAACCACTCCGTGATAGCGGTCCGGTCCGTGATCGCTCGGAGAAAGGAAGACCCGTATTCCATAGAGTTCGACAAGACCAGAACAGTCGACGTGCTCCCGATCATCCACCGCGACATCCACCTCGTCCACCACAGCCACACCGACATCGGCTACAGCCACCTGCAGGCGGAAGTGGAGACGATCCAGAACAACAACATCTGGAAGGCGCTGGAGCTGATCGACCGCACGAAAGACTATCCCGCCGACAGCCGCTTCGTGTGGAACGTGGAGAGCCTCTGGGCCGTGGAGAACTTCCTCGGCATCGCCAGCGAGGCGGACAAGCAGCGCTTCATCGCGGCGGTGAAGGCGGGCAGCATCGCCCTCAGCGCGAACTACGCGAACATCCTCACCGGCCTCTGCACGCCCGAGGAGATGCACTGGATCGTGGAGTACGCCGATTCGCTGCGGAAGTGGTACGACGGCGGGTCGCCGGAGCGCTTTGGCGAAGGCGCCCTGCCGATCACCATGGCGATGCAGACGGACATCCCCGGCATGAGCTGGAGCATGGTGGACGCCTACGCCGCGCACGGCATTCGCCATCTGAGCCAGGGACCGAACTACATCCCCGATATGCCCGACGGCGGCGACCGCATCGGCAGCACCCTGCGCGAACAGGGCGACAAACCTTACTGGTGGAAGAGCACTACGGGCAAGGACAGCATCCTCGTGTGGACGGCCGGCCAGGGCTATGGCGGCTGGCACGGATACACGGCCGGTGCGATCAAGGAGCGCGGCACGCGGAAGATCGCCGCGTACATGAACGATCTGGCCGCGAAGGGCTATCCCTACGACATGCTGCAGTGGCGCTACAACATCGTGAGCGACAACGGCCCGGTGGACAGCACGCTCAGCGACTTCGTGCGCGACTGGAACGAGAAGTACGCCTCACCACGCTTGATCATCGCCAATGCGGGTGCGATGATGCAGGAGTTCGAAACGAAGTACGGCAAGGACATCCCCACCTGGAGTGGTGACTTCACGCCCTATTGGGAGGATGGCGCCTACAGCACGGCGGCGGAAGAAGGAAGCGTGCGTGTGCTCAGCGCGCGTCTTTCCAACCTGATCGAGGGGGCAAAGGCCCGCGCCAACCCGATCGACCCGCACCTGCTCTACCGCGCCAAGCGCAGCATCGTGATGTGGCACGAACACACTTGGGGCGCGTGGTGCAGCATCAGCGATCCGGATGCGCACTTCACCACGGACCAGTGGCGGGTGAAGAAGGCGTTCGCGGATAGCGCGGGGTGGTATGTGGACAGAATAGAAGAGTGGCTGGGCCATGGCGCCCTTATCCAAATAGCGCCCTACTTTAAACCTATCGACCGAACGGTGATCCCCGCATCCATCATGGATATCGCTACCCCTCTTGTCTACCAATTTGGACCAGTGCAGGCCCGTCCAGTCGAAGAGACGCATGTAGTCTATGGAAAACGCGCCGACGATATCTATACCGTAAGGCTCGATGTGTCGGGATGTGGCACGCGTGAGAAGGAATCCCTCCACCTTGCCCTTCCCTTCAACATCCCCAACGCCACCGTCCGCATCGGCATCGGCGATACCTGCGTAACGCCCGAGAGCGGCCGCATCCCTGGCAGCAACAACGATTTCTTCTGCGCCCAGCGTTGGATCGATGTGAGCAACGACAGCATGGGCGTCACCATCGTCTGCCCGCAAGGCGCGATCTGGGAGGTGGGTGAGATGGTGGACGAGCGCAAGGTGAACCCCGGTCGCGGCACCAACCCGGAGATGTACAAGGCCTGGAAGACCGAGGCGAAGAGCAGCAGCACCATCTACCTCTACGCCCTCAACAACTACTGGCACACCAACTTCAAGGCCGACCAGGAAGGGCCCATCACCTTCGACCTCTACCTGAAGATGCACGGGCCGTTCAAGCTGGAGGAGGCGCGGCGGTTCGGGCTGGAAATGACGCGGCCGTTGATCACATGGTGGAAGTAGGGGCGATCAGAAGATCAGAGGATCAGAAGATCAGAAAATGGGAAAGGCCTCTGCGTACTCTGCGCGCTCTGCGGTTAATTCGCATTCCGCCTTCGCCTAAAGCTCCGGCGGTAGAAGCATGAAGAAGCGCCCACCCAGCGGCCTTGGCGGCCTGGTGTACAGCACCAACAAGGACATGAGCACGGCCCGGGAGCCCGCCACGCTTCCGCCGCAGCAGCAGGACCTGCGCATCCACCTGGACCGGCTGAAGGGCAACAAGGAGGTGACCCGCATCGTGGGCTTCGTCGGGAAGCCCGGCGACCTGGAGGACCTGGGTCGCACGCTGAAGAGCAAGTGCGGCGTGGGAGGCAACACCAAGGACGGCGTGATCCTGCTGCAAGGCGACCACCGGGATAAGGTGTTGGCCCATCTGGCTGAAAAGGGCTACCGCGCCAAGAAGGCCGGCGGCTGAACCGCAATAGCCTTGGGACGATCCTGCTACATTCGTCGGACCTGAACGGCCCCTCCGAACCGCCGTGCCGCGACCACACAAGGCCCGAGCCGATGACCCTTGACCTTCGTTCCATGAGCCGCTCAGAGCGCTGGTACACGGCCGGCATCGGGGCGCTGCTCCTCGGGCTGCTGGTCACCATCCTCATCACCACCGAAGGCCGGAACGACCTGGACATCTTCCGCGAAGCCTCGCAGGCCCTATTGCAGGGCCAGGACCCCTATGTGCTGAAGTACAGCGAGTGGTACTCCTACTTCTACAGCCCCTTCTTCGCCCTGCTGATCGCGCCCCTGCTGCCCCTGAGCGCTGCCGCCGCCAAGGTGGTCTGGGGGCTGCTGGGCATGACCATGTTGTTGCGGTCCGCTCGCTTGGTGCAGCTGCTGGCAGGTCCGGAGCGCCTGGCCATGTTGGGCGAAGCCCGCACGCGGTTCTTCATCCTCCTGGTGCTCTTCCAGCCCATCCGGGACAATTTCAACTCCGCGCAGGTCACCCTCCTGGTGGTCTGGGCCAGCTTGGAAGGGCTGCACCGCCTGCGCACGGGCCAATGGATCTGGGGCGCGCTCATCCTGGGCATGGCCATCGACATGAAGCTGATCCCGATCGTGCTGCTGCCCTACCTGGTGTACCGCGGTCGCTGGCCCCACGCCCTGGCCGTGCTCGCTGCGGCCGTGCTGCTCACCTTCGCCCCGGCCCTGGTCCTGGGCTGGGAGCGCCACGTGGACCTGCTGGCCTCCCGACAGGCCCTCATCGACCCCACCGACGTCCGCCATGTGCTGGATGAGGAGGAGCCCTCCTTCATCGCGCTGGGCTCCCTGCTTTCGGCCTACCTCAGCACCGAGGGCGGCAACACCCACACCCTGTCGCTGCCCCGCACGCTGGCGGCCTTGGATGTGGGCACCATCGCCGTGCTGCTCCTGTTGGGCCGACTGCTGCTGGCCGGGTTAACGCTCTATTTCCTGCGCTGGCCGCCCTTCCGCCCGGCACCTTCCGGCGATCACATCCTTTGGGAGACCAGCTACCTGCTGCTCTGCACCATCCTCATCTTCCCGCACCAGCGCAACTATTCCATGTTCCTGGCGGCCCCGGCGGTGCTTTGGTTGGTCAGCGGCACGCTGCTCCGGTTCCGTGGCGCGGGCATCGGCAAAGCCTGGCTGATCGGCTGCGCGCTGGCCTACCTCGGCTTCAACACGGAACTGCTCGTGGGTGAATTCGCCCCCATTTACGCGCACTATAAGGTGAAGTCCTTCATTGTGCTGCTGCTCATCGGCATGCTCATCTGGCTCAGCCCGGAACGCTCTGTCCCATCCGGTCCGGCATCAGGCTCCTGAGCCTTCGCGACCATGGCCGGCAAGTCACGCCTCCGGACCTATCGCTTCACAGCCCCGCTGGAGAAGATGAACGCGGAGATGGCCTTCATGTACGTGGAGGTGCCGATCGATGTGGAGCAGGAGTTCGGGACCCGCAGCCGGGTGCGCGTGTTGGGCACCGTGAACGGCGTGGCGGTGGACCGCGCGCTGATGCCGCAGAAGAGCGGGGTTCACATCATCATCCTGGGCGGCGACATCCGCCGGGCGGCCAGGCTGAAAAAGGTGGGCGACCCGGTGCAGGTGGAGTTCCGGGTGCATCCGGATCCGACGCAGGTGGAGCTTCCGGAGGAACTGGCCGAGACGCTGGACTTCATTCCCGAGTTGAAAGCCGGGTGGGACAAGCTCACCCCGGGCATGCAGCGCAGCATGGCGTACTGGGTGGGAAGTGCGAAGACACAGGCCACGCGTGCCAAGCGGATCGCCGAGCTCCTGCGCCGTTTCGAGGAGGGGAACTTCCAGGTGGGTAAAGGCCCGAACGGCTGAGGGATCAGGCCTCGACCACGAGACTGTCCGGCCTCGCGCCCAGCTCCAGCAGCATGCGCTCCAGGTCGGCCACGAAGGCCTGTGGCCCGCAGAGGTAGAAGTACTGGTCGAAGTTCTGCACCAGCGTGATGAGGATGTCGCGATCGATGCGGCGCTCGCGGAAGCCGATGACGCCCTGTCGGGTGAAGGTCTTCAGGAAATGACGGCCCAGCATGGTCTCCAGTTCCTTGTCCAGGATGACATCCTGCGCGGACTTGTTGGAATAGACCAGGGTGCAGCCCTTCAGCTTCTTCTTCTTGTGCAGGTCGCGGAAGATGGAGAGGAAGGGCGTGATCCCCGCGCCACCGGCGAAGAAATAGCCGGGGCCCTTGTAGGCGATGGTGCCGAAGACCTCGTGCAGCAGCAGCCCATCGCCTTTGCGCAACAGGGCCATCTGTTCGGTGACCCCCTTGTGCGAGGCGTAGATCTTCACGATCAGCTCCAGGGTGCGTGCACCGGGCAGGTTGGTGAAGGTGAAGGGACGCCGTTCGGTGAGGAGCTCCGGGATATTGATGGAGACCATACAGCCCTGGCCGGGAACGAAACGGAAACCTTTGGGTTTCGTGAGCACGAAACGCTTCACGTCCGGCGTCACATACTCCGTGCTGATGATGGTCGTCTCCAGTGGTGCCATGAACGGTGCCAAGGTAGGGAGGCGCCGGAGAGGACAGGGAGCTGTCTAGTGTCGCAACCCGTAAGTTGGTTAACTGAAGGTCTGCCACTATTTCGCCTTCATGCAAGGCGGAACATGCACGGCGTAGCGGGCGCTACGACGAAATGTTCCAACGCGGCAGGAAGGTGAAGGAGGGGCGGAGATGGTTAAGGAACTTACGGGTTGCCACACTAGGGCAGGTTGCACCAGTAGTCGGCGCGTTCCGGATCGAGCACCGCGAAGAGCGGCAGCTCCATGCCGGGCTTCACGAGCAGCAGCTCCCAGGGGTCGGCCACTTCCAGGTAGGGGGCGCCTTTCTCCGTCACTTCCAGGTGCAGGGCACGGTCGTGGGCGCGTTCGGTGCGTGGTGCGCAGAGCCCGGAGCGCAGCAGGGCGCCTTCGCCTATACCGGTGCGGACGGTGAAGTGGCGGATGTCCATGAAACCGGCCAGCAGGCGGGTCTCCAGCTGGTCGGCACGCTGCGTGCGCCACACGTCGCGTCCGGCGTTCTGGCGCATCTCCCGAACCACCTCGAACTGCTTGGCGGTGGGCTCGGCGTAGGTGCCTTTGAAGGGGACCTTGGGCGAGCGGTCGTTCTGCAACACCAGGTAGAGCGAGGCACTTTTCTCGGGCCGTACCAGGATCAGTTCCTTCTCGGGGATGTAGAGCAGCAGGTCCTGTCCGAGCTCGGTGGGCACGTAGCCGTTGTAACGCTGGTATTCGCCATCCTCCTCGCGACGCCGCAGCAGGCCGGTGCGGACCAATGGCCCGAGGTCGACGTACCGACCCATGAAATCGGTGAGCTCTTCATACCCCTGCTCACGCGATCGCAGGATCCGGTTCCATCGCGCTTCGAACACCGCCGCTGTCATGGTGCCAAGGTCCGATGGTGACGCCCCCCTGCTTGGGCCGCTGGTCTAGGATTACCAACAACCCGGTTTTGATCGGAAGCGGAACGCTTGGATCCAAGGCTCACACTCACTTGATTATCAGCGAAATACCACGCAAACAGGGACTTATTGACACTGCCCCACCCATATCTATGTAGCCTTTGGACCACACTGCGGGGGGGGGCGAACAACGGTGGTCGGGGACCATGGAAAGAGGCGCGGTCTTGGGGGAGCGATCTGCTCCTTGCCGGACGCGGGGGCCTCGGCAGCTCAGCGAAGTACGAGCGGTGATCAGGGCACCACCACGCGGCGCACCTGTTGGCGCCCGCCACTGGAGGCCCTGACCAGCAGGAGCTGGCCGTACAGGTGGGTCAGTGGCAGGCTCCAGCTGACGGAGCGGCCCGTGCCTGCCTGGCGCTCGGCCACCCGGGTGCCCGCGATGTTGAACACCTCGAAACTGACCGGCGAGGACGCATCGCCACCCCAGCTCAGCACCAGCTCATCGCGGTTGGCGTCGAGCACCACGGAGAATGTGGTGGGTACGCTGATCTCCGTGACCGTGCTGGGGACATCACACTCCACGGCGTCCACCAGGTTGGGGGCACCGGGCGTGCTGCAACCCACGCGGAAGTCGCCATCGTTGTCGTTGGTATCGGTGCCGTCAGGCCAACGGTTCAGGCTGCGGCCATCGATGGAATTGACATCCACAGCGGTGGTCCCGGTGCCTTCGGTGTAGCCGATGACGCTGCCTCCGTAGCTCACGGCATCCAGGACCTCATCGGTGAGGGAGTTCACAAGGGCGATGGCATCGGGTACCCCGTTTTGGATCAGGTTGGTGCTGGGCGCGGCCACATGGTCGCAGTTGGCGGTGGCCGCATTGTTCCCGCAGATCACGAAGTAGGCCCCCGGCTCCAGCGCGGGCCAGGACGGCGAGGAGATCGTGAGGTAGGTCTGGGCGGTCCCCGACGCACCGTTGACCATCACCACCGCCAGGTACTGCAAGGGGAAGGAAGTGGTCCCCACGTTCTTGATCTCGATGAACTCGGCACCGTCCGTACCGGGCTGATCATAATCCACTTCGTTGATCACCACCTGGGCGCTAAGCAGGGCAGGTAGGATGAGGGCTGCGACGAGGGGTATGGAACGCATGGGCTCGGTTCTATCCGTCCAAGATAATCGAAGTGCGGATGACCCGCCAAGGAACAGGGACGGAACGCATGGGCACAACGCCCGATCGCCCCTCCGATCCACATGGGACCGGAAGGGCGATCAGATTCGTTGAAGCTGGCGATGAAAAGCCGGCCAAGGCTCACTGTTTGGTGAAGCGCAGCTGCTTCACGCCGGAAGCATCGCGCACCACCACGTGGTAGACACCCGGAACGAGCTGTGCCACATTGAGCACGCCCGTCACCAGACGTCCTTCCAGCACACGCTTGCCGGTCACATCGATCACCTCCACCTCGCTGTTCAGATCAACACCCTGGATGGTGATGACATCCACGGCAGGGTTCGGGAAGGCCAGCAGGGAGGAGGCCTTCAGGTCGTCCACCGAGGTGCTGATGCCTTCGGTCACGGTGAGCGTACCGTTGATGGCGGGGTTCTCGATCACGTCCACGATGCCGCTGGGCCAGGTGATGCGGATCTCCTCCACCGCAGTGGCGGTACCCAGTCCGAAGTGCGCGGTGATGGTGCTCATGTAGGCAAAGCCGTCCCCGCTCTTCACGTCGCGGATCTGGCTGCCCTGTGCGGTCACCACCTGGATGCGTGCACCGATGCCGTTGCGGTTGCTCACGATGCCGATCGGGAAGATCTTGATCCAGTTGTTGTCGTTGCCCTGGTTGATGCGGGCGGAATTTCCGTTCATGACATCGAGGAACCCGTCGTTGTTCACGTCACCGATGGGGCCATTACCTGGCGCGCTGTCATCAGAGGAGAAGGTCATATCGCCGTTGTTGTAGTGCAGCGCACCACCTCCGAGGATGTCGAGGAAGCCGTCGTTGTTGAAATCATGGGTGGTCCACTCGATGCTCTGGCCACCGAACGTATCGAAACCGGAATTGGTCGTGATATTGGTGAAGGTGCCATCGCCGTTATTGGCCATCAATTTGTGCACCGGACCTGAACTGCTGCCAATGAGCATATCCATGTCACCGTCATTCTCAAAGTCACCCCAGGCAGCGCTCCAGCTCTGGTGGCCGTCGGCCAGGCCCAGGGAAGCGGCCATGCTGGAGAAGGTGTAGTCACCGTTGTTGCGCAGCAGCAGGTCCACGGGATCGCAACCGCATTTGGCCACGAAACAGTCGACCGAACCATCGTTGTCATAGTCCGTCCAAATGGAACCGTAGTTCCCGCAGGTCTGGCCCAAGCCGCCCTGTACGAAGCTGAGGTTGTTCTCGCCATCGTTGATGAAGTGCACGTTGGCGTCCACATCGTGGCATACAAAGGCATCCAGAAATCCGTCCGCGTTGACGTCCACGAAGTTGGTGCGCTGGCTGAAGATGTATTGGGGGAAGGAGACCTCCGAATAGCCCGTACCGGTGGCGTTCGCGATCATGAAGGTCACGCCCTGTCCACCGCCGTACATCATGTCGTTGTAGCCGTTGTCATCGATGTCGCCGGCTGCGAAGCTCCATGATGCGGTGTGATCCGCTGCTGGGGTGATGATGGTGGTGGTGGTGAAGCCCCCAGCGGCCAGTTGATAGCTCATGATCACGCTGGACGAACCGGGAGAGACCAGGTCATCCAGGCCATCACCGTTCATGTCCACCACGCCCATCACGCCGCCCGCACCGGGCACCGTCTGTCCCACAAAGGCCACGATCCCTTCGGGTGGCTGAGGAACGAACAAGGCCTCCATAACGAAGGAAAAGCCGCTGGCCGTCCAATAGTTGTCAAACGCAATGGTGTAGGTGACACCGGCCGTCACGTTGAAGGTGCAGATCGATGAATAACCGGGGCCGGAGTCATCATCGCCGGAGTAGCAGGTCAGTGCATCACAGGGGCCGGTATAGACGTGTACCCGCGTGTCCACGTCGGGAAGCCCGGTGATGTGGCTGGAGAGGCGTACCGTGGTATCCGAGGTGGCCGTGAAGCTGTACCAAGCACCGAGGTCGGCCACCGTAGGGTTGCCTGCACAGATGAGTGCCGGAGCGGTGCCCGAGAGAGGAGCTACCGCAAACTGTCCCAAACCAATGGGAACAGCGGTGGCGCAGGTGGCCTGAGCTGAAACCGCCGATGCGGCACCCACCAGGAGGGATGAAAGAAGTAGTTGTCGCAGCATGCAGGGTTGATCGATTTGAAGGCAAGATACACGATTGGCTCCACCGGACCGGTCCGCTCACCCACCATCCTTGGTGACCTGAGGGTAGGGAAGATGGAGATCTGGCACCGGACGAACGTCAGGGGCGGTCCCCGCTGCCCGTCGTAGATTTCGGCGAGCATCGGTGTTCAACGAGCGGCAGATGGACGAGGTCACCCTATGGTGGATGGAGCAGGATGTACCCGTATGGGTGCGATTGCTGGTCGCTGCCGGGACCGGCTTCCTGATCGGGCTGGAACGTGAGTTCGCCAAGCAGGTCCGCGAACCAGGGATGGGGTCGAACGGTCGTCTGGGCCATCAGTTCGCCGGACTGCGCACGTATACCCTGATCACTCTTTTCGGCTTCCTCGCTGCGCTCCTGGCCGAGGAGTGGGGCGTGTGGCTCTACATCGTGTCGCTGGCCGGCTTCTTCGGCCTGGTCATCACATCCTACCTGATCAGCGGTCGCGGGGGCGATGTAGGGGCCACCTCGGAGATCACCGCCATGCTCGCCTTTCTCTTGGGCGGCCTGGCGTTCCAAGGCCAGTTGTTGCTCGCCGTGGGGCTCGCGGTACTGATGGCGCTGCTGCTCTCGTTCAAACTCCCCCTGCACCGCTTCGTGAAGACCCTGACGGAGCAGGACGTCCGCGCCATCATCGAATTCGTGATCATCAGTGCCTTGGTGCTACCCTTCCTGCCCAACACCGGTTATGGGCCCCATGGTTCGTTCAACCCCAAGGAGATCTGGACCATGGTGATCCTGGTCTCGGGCATCGGTTTGACGGGTTACCTGCTCTCCAAGGTCCTGGGGGGCAGCAAGGGCACGTTGTGGGCGGGGGTCCTCGGCGGCCTGGTGTCCAGCACGGCGGTGGCGCTCACCTTCGCCCGGCGGGCTCGGGAGGGCAGTGGCCCACTCCCCTTTCTGGCGTTGAGCATCATCGCCTCGTCGGCCATCATGTTCCCCCGGGTGCTGTTGGAGGTGGTGGTGGTGGCACCTGCCCTTGCCGGTAAACTTTGGCTGCCCATCGGCCTGATCGCCCTTGCGGGTTTCGGGGTCGCCTTCGCCATGCTCCGCACGAAGAGTTCCGAGGAAGGGACCGAAGCACCGCTCACCAACCCCCTGAACCTACGGGTAGCCTTGCAGTTCGCGCTCATCTACGCGGCCGTTCGCTGGCTCACCTCCTTTGCACAGGAGCGGTTTGGCGACACCGGCACCTACGTGGCCGGCCTGCTATCGGGCGCCACCGACATGGACGCGATCACCCTGGGCATGGCACGCATGTCCAATGACACGTGTGTCACGCATACGGCCATGATCACCATTCTATTGGCTGCGCTGTCCAATACGCTTGTCAAGTTCGTCATCGTCGTCACCCTGGGCGGCCCCGCGCTGCGCAAGGCGGTGACTCCGGGATTCGCGGCCATGTTCCTGGTCACTCTGGCGTGCATCGGCTGGGTGGCCTTGCGTTGATCGACAGTCGAAATGGATCAGTCCTGATGGGACACTGTCGGGCTGTTGCCGACCACCGCTCAATACCCCACCAACCTTTCCACCGCCGCCCTCAACCTCCCCTTCGGCAGGAAACCCTGCTCCAGCGGAACCGAGAACGGCACCGGCGTATCCCAGCTGGCCAGACGCACGATCGGCGCATCCAGGTGCTCGAAGGCATGTTCGGCGATGATCGCGGCCAACTCACCACCGAAACCTGCGGTCAGCGTGTCCTCGTGCAGCAACAGCACTTTGCCGGTCTTCTTCACGCTGGCGAGGATGGTGTCCACATCCAACGGGACCAAGGTGCGGAGGTCGACGATCTCAATATCGAGGCCGGTCTCCTTCTGCACATCCACCGCCCAGTGAACGCCCATTCCGTAGGTGATGATGCTCATCGCAGCGCCTTCCCGCACAACGTTCGCCTTGCCGAAGGGAATGCTGTAGGGCTGCTCGGGCACAGGTCCGCTCACGCTGCGGTACATCGCCTTGTGCTCGAAGAACATCACGGGGTTGGGGTCATCGAAGGCGGTCATCAGCAGGCCCTTGGCGTCGTATGGGTTGCTTGGGTACACCACCTTCAGCCCGGGCGTCTTCACGAACCACATCTCGTTGCTCTGGCTGTGGAACGGTCCCGCTCCTACGCCCGCGCCGGTGGGCATGCGCACGACCACATCGGCGTTCTGGCCCCAGCGGTAGTGCATCTTCGCGAAGTTGTTGCAGATCTGGGTGATGCCCTCGCTCACGAAATCAGCGAACTGCATCTCCATCATGGCCTTCATGCCCTTGATGCTCAGGCCCAGCGAAGCACCGAGGATCGCGCTCTCGCACAACGGCGTGTTGCGCACCCGGTCCTTCCCGAACTGCTCCACAAAGCCATCGGTGATCTTGAAGGCACCGCCGTACTCCGCAATGTCTTGGCCCATCAACACCAACTCCGGGTGACGCTCCATGCTCTGGCGCAGGCCTTCCTGGATGGCGTCGATCATGCGTTTTTCGGGGAATACGCCACTGGCTTCTGGCCGCTGGCTACTGGCCCGATCCTCCAACGGGCCAGTAGCCAGTGGCGAAAGGTCAGAAGCGGCATTCGCGTACACATCGGCCAATTCAGCCGTTTCTACCGGCACCGGCTCCGGCTCCTCGAACGCGTGTTTCAGGTCGTCCTCGATGCTGTCCTTCAGGCGGGCACGGATCTCGTCGCGCTTGGCCACGGTCAAAATGCCCTGACTGATCAACCAGGTCTCGTAGTTCATCACGGGGTCCTTCTTGCCCCAGGTCTCGAACAGTTCCTTCGGCACGTACTTCGTTCCGCTGGCCTCCTCATGGCCTCGCATGCGAAAGGTCATGCACTCCACCAGGATCGGACGCGGGTTCTCGCGCACGCTGTCGGCCAGTTTCGCCAGGTTGTTGTAGACCTCCAGGATGTTGTTCCCCGCGATCTGCACCGCCTCGATACCGTAGCCGATGGCCTTGTCGGTGAAGCTCTTCATGCGGAACTGCTCGCTGCTGGGCGTGCTCAGTCCGTAGCCGTTGTTCTCGATGATGAAGAGCACCGGCAGGTCCCACACGGCGGCCACGTTCACGCTCTCGTGGAAGTCGCCTTCGCTCGTCGCGCCATCACCGGTGAAGACGATGGTGCAGCGGTTCTCCTTCTTCAGTTTGTGCGCCAGCGCTATGCCGTCAGCGATGCCCATCTGCGGCCCGAGGTGGCTGATCATGCCCACCACCTTGTGCTCCTGGCTGCCGAAGTGGAAACTGCGCTCACGGCCCTTGCTGTAGCCCGTGGTCTTGCCCTGCCACTGCGCGAAGAGCTTCTGGAAGGGCATGCCCCGTGTGGTGAACACGCCCAGGTTGCGGTGCATCGGCAGGATGTATTCCTCCTCATGCAGCACCATGGCTGCACCCACACTGATGGCCTCCTGACCGATGCCGCTGAACCACTTGCTGATCTTGCCCTGCCGCAGCAGGCTCAGCATCTTCTCCTCGATGATGCGCGGGAACACCAGCATCTCGTAGGTGCTCAGCAGGAAGGCGTCGGAATGCATGCCGCGCTCATAACGGAGCTGGCGGTCTTCGGTGGTCAGTAGGGACATGGTAGCGGTTCTGCGTCGCAAAGGTATCGGGGCGCGGGGCGTTGTCCGTTCATCCGGCCCAGCGTTGTTGGCAGGACATTGTTGGTCGAAGAATGCGGAAGGCGCCATGAATATTTCGGTCGCGGGCCGTTCATGGTCCGCCCCTGCCGAAATTCGCACCCATGTTCCGTGGCCCCTTGACCGTTCTGCTGCTCCGTCTGGGGGCTGTGGGCCTTGTGTATTCCCTGCTGCGGGTACTGTTCTGGCTCTGTAACCGGGAGCTTTTCCCCGACCCGCCGCTTTCGGCCTTCACGGGTGGCCTGCGCTTCGATGCTTCGGCCATTGCATGGCTCCACCTCCCCTGGGTGCTGTTGGTCCTGGTCGCGCCGCAGCCCGGCCGGTTGTTCGGACGCGTCCAGTTCGGGTTCTTCCTGGCGATCAATGCACTGGCACTGTTCTTCAATTGTGTGGACCTCGGCTACTTCGCCTTCAGCCTCAAACGCTCCACCGCCGACTTCCTCCAGATCCTGACCGCCGGCGGCGATACGGCCAACCTAGCTCCGGCTTTCCTGCGCGATTATTGGCACATCGGCCTGGTGTACGTGGGCAGCCTGGCGGTATTGGCATGGGCTTATCCCCGACTGGGCCGTTTTCAGCGGGAAACCCCGATGCGCTGGCCAGGGCAGGTGGCTTGGCGTGTGCTGGCTGTCGCGTTATGGGTACTGGCCTCGCGCGGAGGTCTCCAATTGATACCCCTTCAGGCCTTGGATGGCGCCCGATATGGTGGAGCCAGCTATCTGCCGGTGGTATTGAACACGCCCTTCACCATCCTCACCACCTTGGGAAAGCCCATCGTGATGGAACGCACCTACATGCCTCAGGAGGAGGCCGATGCCCTATGGCCGGTGGTCCAGCACCCTGGTCGTGTTACTCCGGACAGCGCCTCACTGGCCATGCGTCCTGAGCGACCCAACGTGGTGGTCATCATCCTCGAAAGCTTTTCCGCACTCTACAGCGCCCGACTTTCCGGGGGTGATGGCTATATGCCCTTCCTTGATTCACTGATGGAGCAGGGACTGACCTTCAACAATGCCTACGCCAATGGCCGGCGGAGCATCGATGGAGTACCGGCCATCCTGGCCAGCATGCCGCAGTGGATGGACGAGGCCTTCATCACCTCGCCCTACGCCAGCCTGCCCTTCACATCGCTGGCCAGCATCCTGGAGGAGGAAGGCTATCGGACCAGCTTCTACCACGGCGGTCGCAATGGCACGATGGGATTCGATGGATTCGCTAACAGCGCCGGTTTCCAGCGCTACGTGGGACTGAACGAATACGACAACGGCGAGGACGATTTTGATGGACACTGGGGGGTGCGTGACCGGCCCTTCCTGCAGTTCCATGCCCGCCAGCTCGCACAAGAACAACAGCCCTTCATGAGCACGGTCTTCACGCTCAGCAGCCATCACCCCTATGCGCTACCCACAGTGGAGGCTGCTCGTTTTACCGGGGGCACACAGCCCATCCACCCCACGTTGCGCTATGCCGATGATGCCCTGCGCCAGTTCTTCGCCACAGCGCGCACCATGCCTTGGTTCGGGAACACGCTCTTCGTCATCACCTCCGACCATACAGCCGACCTGGAACGCTCGGGCTCACAGGGAAACCGGCCCATCGACTACTGGGTGCCCTTGGTGTACTATGCGCCTTGGGTGAAGGCCGGGGCGATGGACCGGATCACACAGCACATCGATATCCTGCCCACGGCCCTGGCACTGGCAGGGCTGGACAAGCCCTTCTTTGCCTTCGGCCACAATGCGCTGGACCCGACCGTCCCACCCTATGCCATCTGGTCCAACAATGGTCTTTATACCATCACCAGCGCTACCCAGCAGGTGCAGTTCGATGGTGAACAGGTGTTGGGCGTGGTGCCGATCCAGGATGGCTCCGCGCCTGATGCCGTCCTGGCGGCGGAGATGGAGCTTCACCTGAAGGCTGCCATCCAGCAATTCACCGGTCACATCGTGCGCGCCGACCTGAGCACCGAACAGCAGCGACCATGAAGGCGATGGTGATCTACAACCCACGGTCGGGCAAGAAACAGGCGCCGCGGATCAAGGCCATCGCTAAGGCCGTGCGACAGGAGATCGGTGCCGATCTTGAACTGCGGGAGATCGAAGGTCCGGGCCATGGCACGGAACTGGCCCGGGAGGCGGTGGCGCACGGCTTCGACCGGGTGATCAGTGTGGGCGGCGATGGCACCAACAACGCCATTGCGCAAGGACTTCTGGGATCCCCTATCCCAATGGGCGTCGTGGCCATGGGCAGTGGCAACGGCTATGCACGGTCACTGGGCCTGCCCCTGGACCCCACTGCAGCTTTGCGGCATGCGTTGACCTCGCCGGCAGCGGCAATGGACGTCTGTTACCTTAACGACCACCTGTTCCTGGGCACTGCAGGCATCGGTTTCGATGCGCGGGTGGCCCATCGTTTCGACAAGAGCAAGGGGCGCGGGATGTTCGGCTATGCGAAGATCATCGTGCAGGAGATCCTCGGTGCGGCACCCATGCCCGTCAGGGTGACGATCGATGGCACCACCACGGAACACCAGGTGCTGATGCTCGTCTTCTGCAATACGCGCGAGTTCGGGAATGGCGCGGACATCAGTCCGGGAAGCAAACCCGACGATGGCATGGCGGAATTGCGCGTGGTACGCAAGCCGGGGTTCTTTCCCTTGATCAAGGCCTTCGTTCAGATCTACACGCACAAGGCGGATAAGAGCGCGTACATCCTGAATCTCACTGCCACAAAGGCCAGTGTATGGCAACGGGATACGACCGCCCACCTGGACGGTGAACCCTTGGAAGTAGGGCACGACATCCTGTTCCGGTTGGAGGCGGATCGGTTGTGGGTGGTGCGGTGATCGAACCTTTGCGCTCTGCGCGTGTACCAACCGCCATGCGAAGCACGATCACCGCATTCCTGATGCTTGGCTCCTTGTTGGCTGCCGCCCAACCCGGCCCCATGGAGCGGCCCCTCCACGTAGTGGTGACGCTGGACCATGAGCTGGTTCGGGATGGAAGGGCACAGTACATGGTCATCACACCGGGCAACGACACGTTGACGGTTGACGACCTGCGCCCCGCGACCGGGGATAGCGTGCTTTCCTTCATGGTGAACACTTCGAACGACGATCGCCTATGGAGCGTGAAGTACCTGCCCGGCGGTGCCATGATGAACGTCTACCTGAACTACGACCCGCTACCGATGGGTCTTACCCTGCGGCTGCCGTTCACTCAAGGGGAATTCGAACTCGATACCCGCCGGATCATGAAATGCCTTGGCGACCAAGCCGATGATCTCCAACGGCGCGACACCCAACGCCCCGGTTGGAACTTGGAGCATCCTTTCGGTGCGGTGGATACCCTGGCCTGCCGCGGCGGTCGTTTGGTGTACACGCGTGGCGGCGGCATTCATGCTGAAGTGCGCATCCTGGACCTGATGCCGTTCATGAAGCGTGTTCCACGTATGCCGCCGACGGCCGCACGCGAGGCCAGCTACCCCGGAGGTATGCCCAACTTCGATCGCTTCATCCGTGCGCACTTCAGCAAGCCATTGATCGAACGAACTAATACGCGGGTAAACCTCTCGGCGTTGGTGACCATCGAGACGGATGGGAGCATCCACCGGGTGGACCTGAACGGTAGCGCCTACCCCGAATTGGACCGCGAGTTCAAGCGGGTACTGCAGCTGAGCAGTTGGTGGGAGCCCGCCGCCGTGGAGAATGTCCGCAATACGATCCATCCGCGCACATTCCGATCCATCGAACAAAGCAAGGTGATCGAATTCACTGTGGACCCGGACTCGATATGGACGGAGATCTCCGATATGTCACTGAGGATCGTCCCGGCCGATCCGACGAGCGATGATGAACTCACGGTGACCTTCCACTGGATCGGCGGTTCTTGCGGGCGATATGAGGCCTACGCAAGAGTACAACCAGCCCCGAAGGATGGTGGTCCACGCGATGTGTTCCTTTACTTCGGCCAGCTTCCCGGCGAGATGTGCTGCGATATCGAACAGCAGTCGTTCGGGTTCACCATGAAGCCGCTGCCGCCGGGCCGCTATCGGTTCCGGCAGATGCCGCATCCGAAGTGGGAGCGTGGTGTGTGGGTGGCGAATCCATACAGGGTGCGGGTTGTGGAGGTGAGGTGAGCGGCCCTCAGGGAAGGCGGTCGGAGCACTATGCGACCCAGACCGCGTATGGGATGAATGCTGTTAAGCGCTGTTGGCAGCGATCCCTATCGCGTGCGGCCTATCGATGTCCGGCATTAGCGGTTCTGCCGCACTAAGGAACAGATCAACCGCAGCCAAATATGGTTCTAATAGGACATATTTGGCTGCGGTTGATCACCTTCAAAGAGGGCCTCCAAGGCGACTTCATTCTGCACCAGCTGTCGGCTGTAGGCGTTCTGCACCAAACCATGCGTGGTCACGAAGATGAGGAAGATGCTCTTGCGCGTTCGGGTGGAAAAGCGGAACACCTCCACCTTCGTGGCCAACTCCCGAGCGTACTTCTTATCAACGGTGAAGGGACCTGCGGCGAACTTCATCTCACAGAGGTTGATCACGTTATCATCACGATCGATGAGCAGGT
>CAMCAZ010000036.1 GCA_945872795.1 Chryseobacterium gleum | reverse complement strand
ATCCAGCTTCGGCATGCGTTTCTGGGATGTGGCGGACATGAACAACGATGGCGTGCCCGACCTGCTGAACCCCTTGAACATGTTCCTCTCCGACCCGGACTCCGTATTCCACCTGCGCCATGTGGAGACGGAGCTCAACTACAATCACTACCGCCGCATCATGGACCTGGACTGCGATGAGCGGCCCGAGCTGTTCGGAAAGGCCCTGAACGTGGGGAATGCCGTGTTCCATGTGGTGCAGATGGAGGAGGACAGTTTGGTGATGCGCTATTGGGAGGAGGTGGACCCCTTCCTGACCAGCTACATGCTGCACATCGTGGCCGACCTGAACGCCGATGGCGCGCCGGACCTGCTGATGAAGCAGTTGCCCTTCCCGGAGGCCACCACCTACGCTCATTACAACCTGGCCACGGTGCCCGATGTGTCGCTCACAGTGCCCTTCTCCACCCTGCCCTTCGGAGTTCATGCGCTGTTGGAAGGCGGCAACCCCTTGGGCGGCAGCTGGTCCGGTGAAGGTGTGGTGGGCGACTCCCTGTTCACGGAGCAGGTGACAGGCTGGCCCATCCTCATCACCTATTCCTACACCACGGAATTTGGCTGCGCCGGTTCGGCCGAAGCGCTGGTGGACATCCTTACGGGCCTTCCGGACACGAAGCCGAACACGGTGCTCACACCCTACCCGCAACCGGCCGACGAACTGGTCCGCGTTCCGGTAGTGGACCCTGATGCCACCCTGCAGGTCCACGACGCCACCGGCCGGCTGATGAGCCCGTTGGTGACGCGACACGCGGACCACCTCCGTATCGCCACGGACCAACTGCCCGCAGGCACCTATGTACTCTCACTGATCGTGCACGACCGGCCCGCAGGCCATGGGCGCTTGGTGGTGGTGCATTGATGGGGGCGGATGGACCAGTGGGTATACGACCCGTTGGTCCCGCTGCGACAAATAGTTGCCGCTCCGGGGCGCACACTGGCATGCGCCGCCTATTTTTCGGCGTGCCAAAGGGAATGCTCCTACTGCTCCTCGGCCTGCTGTGCCAGACGCCTGCCCGGGCCCAGTTCTGGGACACCGTGTACCGGCTGCTGAACGGCGACAGCACGCAGGGCCCGGACTACGACACGGCCTACGTGGTGAGCTACCGGGACGACCTGGTGCTGAGCCCGGTGATGGCCCACCAGAGCAACACCCTGAGCCTGGACCGACGCGACGGGCGCAGCCTGGACTTTTCCACCAACACGCCGGTGCAGTACGGCCTGGCCTTGGACTACAAGTGGCTGGGCGTGGAATACACCACCAGCATCGCCGGAGTGAGCACGCTGGACACGGCCAAGGGTACGACCACGGGCCAGGGCTTCGGTTTCGGCTACACGGGGCGAAGCTGGTGGTTCCGCAATTTCATCCGCTCCA
This sequence comes from Chryseobacterium gleum, assembly GCA_945872795.1. Lineage (GTDB taxonomy): Bacteria > Bacteroidota > Bacteroidia > Flavobacteriales_F > PHOS-HE28 > PHOS-HE28. The sequence goes on along the minus strand of CAMCAZ010000036.1, from coordinate 35,505 downwards.
GCACCGGTTTCTACGTGGAGGACCCCACGGTACTGGACCCCGAGTGGGAGGAGGGCGACCCCTATCCCGTGCGCGGCGACCTGGAGAACCTGAGCTATGGGGCTTCCATCAACCACGGGTTCAACTCCCGCCGCTTCTCGCAGACCGCGGCGCTGTGGCAGATGGAACGGCAGAAACGCAGTGCCGGCAGCTTCACCGCCGGGGGCGCGTTCTGGTACACCCGCACACGCGCCGCTTCGCCGCTCTTCCCGGTGCAACAGGCCGAGCAATATGAGGTGCCGGTGGTCCTGTCCGAAGTGCGACGCTGGACCATGAGCATCACGGGCGGCTACACGCACACCTTCGCGTTCTGGCAGCACGGCTTCTTCACCGTGATGGTGGTGCCTGGCCTGGGGGCGCAGCAGCAGCAGGTGCGCGGCAATGATGGCAGCACCCTGACCAGCGGCTGGGACCTGGCCGCCACCGGCGAGCTGCGCATGGGCCTGGGCTACGTGGGCGACCGCTGGTATCTGGGCCTTACATCCTTCAGTTTCGCGAGCAGCGGCAACGTATCACCCGAGGTGACCATGGGCACGGGCTACGGCAGCGCGCGCCTCGCCGCCGGCTGGCGGATCAAGGGCGCCGGACCTTTTATACCGGCACTGGGGCTCTGAGCCCCTAGGGCGCGAGAAGGAGGAACAGGCAACAGCGCATGGGAACCAGCTCACCAACCGAACGTCAGCAGGAACACGCTCTCCCTATCACCCCACCGCAAATAGCCGGTGTAGCGTCCGTAGGGCAGCTCGGTCACGTCCACCAACGTGCTCGTCGTGCCATCGACCGGCATGTCCACGCGCAGGGTCGGCTCAGTGCCAGGCACGCCGGTGCTGTCCTGCGCGATCCCGGAATACCGGTTCCTGGTGTTCGACCGATGGGGCCAGGAGATATTCCTGTCCACCGTTCCCGCCAGGGACTGGGATGGCCAGTATGGCGGTGTGCCAAGCCCCGATGGGGTCTATGCGTACATCGTGGAGTACAAGGGGCCCGCAGGTCGCCTGCGCCGGGCCACCGGGCACGTAACACTGCTTCGTTGACAGCGGTCGGCCACTTGCTTGAAGGCGAAGTGGGCCTCATGATAGCTTTCCGCGCCCGGCGCACAGTTCGCCGCAAAGCCCGGCTTCGTCCCTGCATCAATACTCCGTTGCATCCATGCTCATGAACCGTCCGGCCAGGCTCCTCCTGCTCCTCCAACTCACCGCATCTGCGCTCACGGCATGGTCTGCGGCTGGCAATGGCTTCTTCCACCGCGAGGGCGGCACCATCGTAGGTCCGGACGGACAGCCTTTCCGGATCAAGGGCGTGAACGTGAGCTGCTGGCTCTACCAGGAGAACTACGTGCTGGGCGGGGCGCAGACGGCCCAGAAGACGACCGCCGCCAGGGTCTCCTCCGTGATCGGTGCCGAGGCTTACCAGCAGCACCTGAAGACCATGACGGACTCCTTCCTCGTGGCAGAGGATGTGCGGCTGATGAAGCGCATGGGCATCAACTGCGTGCGCATCGGGTTCGATGCGGTGCTGTTCAATTCGGAGCGCACCGAGCAATGGTTCTTCAATGGTCTGGACCGCCTAATGCCCGTGTTCAAGGAGACCGGCATCGCCGTGCTGCCCGTCATGATGGTGCCGCCGAAGGCTCCGGACAAGCTGTGGTGCACCGGCTACGTGAAGGGCGATACCATGCTGTGGGACTCCCCCGCCGGTCAGCGCAGGACCATCGAGATCTGGGCCCGCATCGCGGCACATTTCAAGGACGAGGAGATGATCCTTGGCTACGACCTGCTCAACGAGCCGTCCCTCCCGAACAAGCGCGAGCTGGAGCTCCTGGACGTCTACGGGGACATCACTGCGGCCATCCGTGCGGTGGACAAGCACCACATGATCGTGTACGAGGGGAACAACCACGCCAACGACCTGGACGTGCTGGCACGGTACGACAACCTGCTGGATGCGAACGGGGCCTATTCCTTCCACTTCTACACCTGGTTCGGGCTGAAGATGACCAAGCACCTGCCGCGCTTCATGAAGAGCGCCAGGCAGCACGATCGTCCCGTGTTCTGCGGGGAGTGGGGCATCAACCGCATGGCCGCCATCGGGGAGCAGGCCGCCTTGATGGACGCCGAGCCGGACCTTGACGGATGGACCATCTACATGTGGAAGGGCCTGAAGCTGCCCACGGGCCCGGAGGAGAAGAAACGGCCACCCTACTACGGCAACTGGTTCTTCATCCCCTTCAAGGACCTGCACATGTCGCTCCTCACCTTCGACATCGACCCCACCACGCGGGATGTGATCGACTGGATGTCGAACGTGAAGCGTGCACGGCAGCCTAGCGCACAGGAGCTTCAGCAGGCGCTGGAGCGCGTGGTGCAGGTGTCGCAGCTGGAGCGCTGCAGCTATAACGAGGCGCTGGTAAGGGTGCTGGGGTTCGCCCTTCCCGATAAATAATGACCTTGTCCGAGGCCGTTGCAGGGTCTCCCCAGGCACGAGGAGACCCTGCCGGCCCGGTTGCCCACCTGCATTGGGCAGGCACCTGCCGACCGCTCACCAGCGCACCATCCGCTGCACCAGTCGCTGGCCGCTTTCCTGCCCACGCAGTTCCACGAAGTAGACGCCCGGCGCAAGATCGGTGAGGTCCAAGGTGGTGCGCTCGCGGAACGCCGCTCCGATGGCCACCTGTGCAGCGCGCACCCCTTAGCTCAGGGATGGGCGGTCGTACCGATATTCGGGATATGGAAGACCTTCCGGCCCTGTTCGGTTCCTGTGCCCTCTCGCCGGCTGAGATCGCCGAGCGCGTGGAACGCGTTGGGGTGGCAGCGCGGGGCACCGGGCGGCTACTCGCGCGACCGCAGGTACACGTGCCTGTGGTCGTAGGCTGTGAAGAAAAGCGTGTCGCCGCTTAATTCCATCGTGAACTTGCTTTCGGTAAGGCGAACCGTGTCCCGCTTCCACTTATAGCCCTCTGACGCAATAATGTCCGCCCCCGGGAGGGAATAGTTCACCGTATTCCCGGGTCCGAATGCCACGTGCCCCGGATTGCCGCAGCCCTCACAACCGTCCTGGTGTTCGGCCTAAGCCGTGCCGCGGTACTGAAGTCCGTTCAGCGCTTTCGGCGTTTGGGCAAGGAGAAGGGACCCGTGTGTCACCAGAAGAAGGCTCAGGAGGATGCGCATGGGGGCAGTGTATCGGGGTCGAACTTCGATCAAGGCTGGCTAGGGCCTGCTGCTCAGTCCAGCATCATCGGCACCACCAGCTCCACGCTTCGCACGTACGGATGTCGCGCCAGCTGCTCCAATTGCCCCATCAGGAAGGGGCCTGCCAAGCCGGAGACCGGCTTCACTTCCATGCCGCGACCGCTGAATGCGATCGGCACAGTGGATTCATCGAAATAGCCGGAGGAGGTCTCGGTCAATTGGAATCCGAACTGTCGCAGCACCCTGTTCATCTTCTGCGCGTAACCGAAGTTGACCTGCTCGTTCATGGCGGACCCGTTGAACGTGATCCGTACGATGCCCGTGTACTGGTGCTGCTCGGTCATGCTCAAACCTACGTGCGGGATCACGCCGACGCCCTCCATCAGATCGCGTTTCTGGTGCTCGGCATAGAGGCCGGCGCTGTTCACATCCGGGTGCGTGCGCACCGCTACCAGCTCTGTGTTGTGGTGCAACATGAACTTGCCGCCGTTCTTCCGCCGGAGGTAGGTGCAGGTATGCGGTTCACACACGAGTCCCTGATCACTGAACCAAGGACGCAAGCTGTCATCGTTCACGCCGTCGCGGAAGTCCAGCTCCAGGCGATGTTCATCGAAGACCAGCCGGGCCTGGCGATAGCCCTCTTGCACCGTGTAATACGGTCTTGGGTGCATCGTCACCCGCACGGTATCCGGCATCGCAACGAACCACTGGCAGCCGTTCATCTGCATGCCGGAGGCCTTCACCTGCAGGGCATCGTAGCCTTCCGGCACCTCCTCGAAGGTGAAGACGCCGTCCTGCTTCGCCGTGGGCTTCACGCCGCGATCGCGCGCGTCGCGCAGGCTCACGTGGGCACCGGTCAGCGGCTTGTCCTGTTCGTCGTGGACGAGCACCACGAGAGTCTGGGCGTGGGCGATGTTCACCGTGCCCATCAGTATGATCGCCATCAACCAAGAGAGGCAGCTGATGGCTTGGGTACGCGCGCTCTTCATCGTTTCGGCTTCAGGCGCTTCGCGCTCTGCTTCACCTGCTTCACCTCGGTCTTCAAGCGGCGTTCCACCTTCTTCACATCCTCGCCGGATGGAAGCTCCTCAGGCTTTATGCCGCGTTGCAACATGCTGCTGCGCACGGCCTTGTTGCTCGCCACATGCTCATCACCAATGGACAGGGTGCCGCATAGGTCCTTCTCCAGCACGTTGTGACTCGTCATTTCGGTGGCGAAGTCCTTGGCCTTGATGGCTAAGGTGGAAAGGAAGTCCGCGAGTGGGCGGCTGTCGGGTGCGCCCAGCTTGCGCTTCATGTCGTTCGTGCTTGCACCGCCGAACAGCGCCTGATCACCCTTGCTGCGGATCTCTGCGAAGCCGGCATGATCCACGCCCCTCTCGTAGATGATGCCGCTGAGCTTCTTCTCGCTCTTCATCAACTTTTCGCGGGCGGTTACGCGCGCCAAGTCTAGTAACCGTTGCTCTATGACCTCCTGTTTCCGGGTCTGAACGGCGAAGTAGGTTTGGGCGAAGGCGATGGCGGGCTTGGCCGGATCCCCGTTCTGGGCGATCAGGTAGCAGGCGTAACGCGTGAGGGCGATGTCCTCGATCGTACGCTCACTGCCCGAACCAATGGTGACCATTTTGTTGATCCCAACAAAATGGTCGGAGACCGCCTCACCCACTGCATGGCAGGCCTCCTGTGCCTTCTCGACCACCTTGTTGAAATTGCGCCACTCCGTGTAGCCGAGCACGCTCTGCAACTCCCGTGCACTCCAGCACTCCACACCGTTCACTTCACCGCTCGCAGCCTCGAAACGCGCGAACAATTCCTGGATCTGTTCCTTCTTCATTGTGCTCCAACCTGACGCCTTTTGCGTCGATCGGCAACGGACAAGATAACGGCGGAAACACCGCCCCCGTCACTCCCCCGCCACCACCGTGAACGGCGGTCCCACCAGCTCCTTGTCGCCCACCAACAGCACCACCGCGCGGTACTCGCCAGGCTTCCAGGGCTTGCCGTAGGCCGGTCGCGCCATATGCGCCGGGATCAGCGCAACGGTATCCTGGAACCACCGATCGGGCATGCCACAGCATAGCTGCACGTTGCAGGGCGGCAGATAGTCCGTCCACCTGTTGCCCTCCTTGCGCTGGAAGCCATAAATGGGTCGGTTGGAGGCGCAACTACCGTCCAGTTTCACGTAGCCCATCAGCCTCACCTCGATGGTATCGGTCAGGTAGTAGAGCGGTGCTGAAGGCCGACCGGAACGCGAGTACAGATGGCCGATCGAGGGTTCGGGGGGACGGATGAACGGTGCTGCGTCGACTGGCTGAGCGTGCAGCAAGGGAGCCGACACCAACGCGATGAGGAGTAGGAGCGAACGCATGCCCACCGGTACACATCAGCAGCACATCGGTTCAATGGACAGTCGCAGACCGCTCAACGTACCACCACGTGGAACGGTGGAACGAACAAGGGCTTCTTCCCGGCCTCCAAGAGCACCACGCGGTATTCGCCCGGCGCCCACAAGCCACCCGTTGCGGGCCGGTAGCACACCGCCGGCACCAGGCCCACCGAGGGCCAACCCCGGTCGCGGTAGTAGCGGTCGCGCTTACGGATGGGATGCGGCAGCGGCTGTAGGTCCTGCCACACGCCATCCACCTTGCGTTGGAACCCGTGCACCGGCACCCGCGGGTCGAAGGCGGGCACCACCATCACCTCCCCGATGACCATCACGCGCAAGGTGTCGTCGGTGTGCAGTGTATCGCATATCGGCAGCCCGGGAGCCGCGGGCGCGAACTGCACATGTGGTTTCGGCTTTCCCGGTGGCATGCGCGGTATACGGGCCCGCGGGTAGAGGAACTGGGCGTGCAGCACTTGCACAAGCAGTAGGGCGAGGAAGATGGAGATGGGGCGCATACTGTTCCGTAAACGCTACTGATGCAAAGGTTCAGAGGACCATCAAATCCCGCTCTGTGCGCCACCACTTGGAGAGCCTTCCCCCGCCTGCTTTTAAGCAGGAGGCCCTCACGTCGAAGATGGTCAGTGTCTCACGTGCCTACATATTCCTTCGATACTCCCCCCCCACCTCGTCCTTCGGCTCCGCTCAGGACTCGCCGGCCGTCAGTTGCCCCAGCGAGCAATACTTCGTCGCTTCAATCAAGACCGCGAATCCCGCTTTAGAGTCCGTACGCCTCGTTCCTCGACTACGGTCTCTACGGCGGGACTTCGCTTCGCTCAGCATACTCCTCATCACATATTCCTTCTGTACTGTCCTCCGACCTCGAACATGGCGGCCGTCAACTGACCGAGGCTACAGTACTTAGTTGCTTCCATGAGGACAGCAAACATGTTTTCATTTCTAATGGCCGCCTCCTGCAGTTTCCGCAGCGCCGCCTTGCCTTCCTCGGCGTAGGCCTGCTGCACGTTGTCCACGGTGAGGATCTGCGCTTCCTTCTCCTCCTCGGTGGCGCGGATCACTTCCTTGGGCAATACCGTGGGTGAACCCTTGCTGCTGAGGAAGGTGTTGACGCCGATGATCGGGTATTCGCCGGTGTGCTTCAGCGTTTCGTAGTAGAGGCTTTCCTCCTGGATGCGGCTCCGCTGGTACATGGTCTCCATGGCGCCGAGCACGCCGCCGCGTTCGGTGATGCGATCGAACTCGGTGAGCACGGCTTCTTCCACCAGGTCGGTGAGCTCTTCGATGATGAAGGAGCCTTGCAGCGGATTCTCGTTCTTGGCCAGGCCAAGCTCCTTGTTGATGATGAGCTGGATGGCCATGGCGCGGCGCACGCTTTCCTCGGTGGGCGTGGTGATGGCCTCGTCGTAGGCGTTGGTGTGCAGGCTGTTGCAGTTGTCGTAGATGGCGTAGAGCGCCTGCAGCGTGGTGCGGATGTCGTTGAAGTCGATCTCCTGCGCATGCAGGCTACGGCCGCTGGTCTGGATGTGGTACTTGAGCATCTGGCTGCGCTCGTCGGCGCCGTAGCGATGCTTGAGCGCCTTGGCCCTGTGGGTGCCACGAAGTCCGCCGGTTTAGCGCCACTGCGGCGAAGCCGCTGCCCTTCGGGTGAGCGCCGCTCGCTCGCCCATAATTCGTTGCTTCCTCGGTCAGCTACCTATGGGTAGCCTCCCTTCGTCGCGCCTCGTCTGGCCGAACGATCGTCACTCATGGCATCTGCCCGGCGAACTCCGAGGCACCCCGGCGGCGCGCCACGCAGCCCATCACAGCGTACTCGGGGTCCATGCCGTTGCTGAAGAAGAAGCTCAGGTTGGGCGCGAAGGCGTTGATGTCCATGCCCCGGCTGAGGTAGTACTCCACGTAGGTGAAGCCGTTGGCCAGCGTGAAGGCGAGCTGCGAGATGGGGTTGGCACCGGCCTCTGCGATGTGGTAGCCGCTGATGCTGACGCTGTAGAAGTTGCGGACCTTTTTGTCGATGAAGTACTGCTGCACGTCGCCCATCAACCGCAGCGCGAACTCGGTGCTGAAGATCGTTGTTCTGCGCCTGGTGGGTATGCCCGCCCTGAGCTTGTCGAAGGGTTGGGCGTGCCCCGGCTCAAATGCAGCCGGGTCGCGTGCTGCGCTGTAGCCGGACTTGTCAGGGCCAGCGGTTGCGGCACTCCGGGGTCACTCCTTCGTCGTGCCTCCTCGTTGCTCGCATCCGCAAGGCCATGCCTGCGCCGGGCTGCCGCTTCGCCCGCTCACGCATAACCCAAGCGCTATCGTACAACGTTTAAAGCCTACTTTTGTCCCGATGCGACCCCTATTCGCCCTCACCCTCGCCCTCTACGCCTTCAGCGTATTGGACCTGCACGAGTGGGCGCATGTGCCAGCCACCGTGGTGCATTGGGTGGAGCACCACACCGATCTGGGCCACCACGACGAAGAGACCGGCCACCACCACGACGAACACGGCGACCACGACCCCTTCGGCTGCGATGAGCATGGCACCTGCACGGCCTTCGCATTCATTGGCTTCGCAATGGATCCACACCCGGTGGTCTTGAGCGTACCTATGATCGATCGCCCCGCAGCGATCGTCGTTGACGAAGGCGCACTTGCCGCTTTCTCCGGTTCCAAGTGGAACCCTCCTAAGGCTTGATCTAGTCCGCCTTTAGGTGGACGACATCCGCCTGTGCCATCGGCACGGGCCTGTCCGCTTTCGCGGGCGTTTTCCATTTCGTTCCACATCGAAGTCAATTCCTCATGATCGACAAGGTCATCCAGTTCTCCATAAAGAACAAGGCCATCATCGGGCTCTTCACGCTTGTGCTGGTGCTCTACGGGGCGTATTCGCTATCTCAACTGCCGATAGACGCCGTGCCCGACATCACCAACAACCAGGTGCAGGTGATCACCACCACCCCAACGTTGGCAGCGCAAGAGGTGGAGCAGTTCGTAACGGCCCCTATAGAACGCGCCATGGCCAGCTTGCCGGATCTGGTGGAGATCCGCTCCATCAGCCGCTTTGGGCTTAGTCTAGTGACCATCGTATTCGATGAGGATGTGGACATCTACTTCGCTCGTACACTGGTGGACCAACGCTTGGGCGAAGCGACCGCATTGATCCCTCCGGGAGTTGGCACACCCACCATGGCACCGGTGAGCACTGGCTTGGGCGAAGTGTACCAGTATGTACTGCATCCCAAACCCGGTTTCGAGGGCAAGTTCAGTCCCAGCGAGTTGCGTACGATCCAGGAATGGATCGTCGTGCGCCAATTGCTGGGCACCCCCGGCGTGGCCGAGGTGAACAGTTACGGTGGTGAGGTGAAACAGTATGAAGTAAGTGTGGATCCGAAGCGCTTGTGGAGCATGGGTGTCACCATTAGCGACTTGTTCGCGGCGCTGGAGAGCAACAACGAGAACACGGGAGGGGCTTACATCGAGAAGCGACCCAACAGCTACAGTATCCGGGGCGAAGGGTTGTTGCGCACCCTGGATGACATCCGCAACGTGGTGGTGAAAACGCCCCTTGGCGGCGTGCCCTTATTGGTAGGCGATGTGGCCGAAGTTGGCTATGGTGCCGCACCACGTTATGGCGCACTTACGCGCAATGGCGAAGGCGAGGTGGTGGGCGGTACTGTGCTGATGTTGAAGGGAGCCAACAGTGCACAAGTGGTCGAGGACATCGAAGCACGTATTCCTACGGTGCAGAAAGCATTGCCCGAAGGCCTGATGATAGAGCCCTACCTCGTGCGTAGCGACCTGGTGAAGCGCGCGATCGGTACGGTGAAGACCAACCTGATCGAGGGTGCCCTGATCGTGATCTTCGTGCTGGTGCTCTTTCTTGGAAACTGGCGCGCGGGCCTCATTGTCGCATCGGTGATCCCCTTGTGCATGCTCTTCGCTGTCATTCTCATGAACGCTTTTGGAGTGAGCGGCAACCTGATGTCGCTTGGTGCCATCGACTTCGGACTTATCGTAGATGGGGCGGTGATCATCGTGGAGGCCACTCTTCATCATCTCCATTCGCGTTTCAAGGGCAGGATCCTCTCCCGGGAAGAGATGGACCGGGAGGTGTTCGTAAGCGCCAGCAAGATCCGGAGGAGTGCGGCTTTTGGCGAGATCATCATCCTTATCGTGTACATCCCCATCCTTACGTTGGTGGGCATCGAGGGCAAGATGTTCCGGCCCATGGCCCTCACGGTGAGCTTCGCCATCCTCGGCGCATTGCTGTTATCGCTCACCTATGTGCCCATGATGAGTGCGCTATTTCTGCCGCGCAACACGGCGCACGCCCCCAACTTCAGCGATCGCATGATGGACCGTTTCCAGAAGTGGTACGATCCGATCATCGGCTTCGCGTTGCGCAACCGGCTTAAGACCGTGGGTGTGGCCGCGGCGCTCTTTGTCGGATCGGTCTTTCTATTTGCACGCATGGGTGGCGAGTTCATCCCCACCTTGGAAGAGGGCGATTTCGCCTTCCATAGTATCCTGCCACAGGGGGCGTCGCTAAGCCAGAGCATCGCCAACAACGCCAAGGTGGAAAAGATCCTGCTCCAGTTCCCCGAAGTGGAACAAGTGGTGGGCCGTACCGGTAGTGCGGAAATACCGACCGACCCGATGCCGCCCGAAGCCACAGACCTTATGATCGTATTGAAGGACAAGGACGAGTGGACCACGGCGCACGATCGCGAGAGCTTGCAGGACACCATGCTACAAGCATTGAGGCAAGTACCCGGCGTGTTCTACGAAGCCACGCAACCCATTCAAATGAGGTTCAATGAACTGATGACCGGCATTCGGCAGGACGTAGCCGTGAAGATCTACGGGGAGAACATGGACACCTTGGCGGTGATCGCGGAACAGGTCGCGGGCATCATAGGCGAAGTGCAGGGCGCCGGTGAACCGCAGGTGGAAAAGGTAGTGGGTCTTCCACAGATCACCGTCACCTATGACCGGAACCGTGTGGCCCAATACGGCCTCAACATCCGCGAGCTGAACCGCACCCTGCGTACGGCTTTTGCTGGCGAGGCTACGGGGGTGATCTACGAGAACGAGCGCCGCTTCGATCTTGTCGTGCGCTTGGCACAGGAGCAACGGCAGAGCATCGATGATGTGCGAGCCCTCTTCGTGGCCCTGCCCGGTGGTGGACAGATCCAGTTGCAACAGGTGGCACGTGTGGAACTCGAACCCGGCCCAGCACAGATCAGTCGGGAAGATGCCAAGCGCCGGATCGCTGTAGGTGTCAACATCCGCGGTCGTGATGTAGAGAGCTTTGTGGAGGAGTTGAAAGGGCGTCTCGATGCTGAAGTGCGCATGCCCACCGCATACTTCTACACCTTCGGCGGAACCTTTGAGAACCTGCAAGCTGCCAGCAAGCGCTTAATGGTGGCCGTGCCCGTCGCGCTCGGTCTCATTTTCATACTGCTGTTCTTCACGTTCAACAGTGTGCTACGCGCCCTGTTGATCTTCACCGCCATACCGATGTCCGCGATCGGTGGGGTGTTGGCGCTCATGGCCCGTGACATGCCCTTCAGCATAAGTGCGGGTGTTGGCTTTATCGCCCTCTTCGGCGTGGCTGTGCTCAATGGCATCGTGCTCATCGGCACCTTCGACCAACTGGAAAAGGAAGGTATCTCCGACCTGAAAGAACGCGTGTTGAAGGGAACGCGGATCAGGCTGCGGCCGGTGTTGATGACGGCCGCTGTGGCCTCGCTCGGTTTCTTGCCAATGGCCTTGAGCGGCAACGCGGGTGCGGAAGTGCAGCGGCCCTTGGCCACGGTGGTCATCGGTGGGCTCATCACCGCCACGGCCCTCACCCTCGTGGTACTGCCGGTCCTTTATCTCTTGTTCATGGGTGCGGGACGGAAGCGTAGCAACGCTGGAGGCGGCACATCGAACGCGCCTCTTGTGCTCACCACCTTCCTGCTCCTGTTCGCTGCGAGCAGTGCCATGGCGCAAGACCGCATAACCATGGATTCGGTGATCGCACGCACCTTGCGTTCGCACCCGAGCATGAAGGCCGCTGACCTAAGTGTAGAGGAGCAGGATGCCCTGCGCAGCACGGCCCTCAACTTACAGCCGCTCAATGCGCAATTCTCACAAGGCCAGACCCAAGGGCCTTTTCGCAAGGATATTACCCTGCAGGCCACCACCGGTTTCGCCTTTCCTACCACCATTGCAAGGCGTGCAGCCTACCTGAAAGAAAGCTTGCATTTGGCCGAGAGCGAAAAGTTGGGTACCACCGCCTATGTGAAAGAGAGCGCCGGGGGAGCGTACCTGCAATGGGCCATGGGTCTCGAACAGGTCCGTATGCTGCAAAAGCTGGACAGTGCTTATTCATCCATGGTGGCCTTTGCAACAATGCGCTTTGAACTCGGAGAGACGGGGCGGCTGGAACAGACCAGCGCGCAAAGTCGAACCGAACAAGTGAAGGTGCGCTTACGCCAGGCCCAAGCCGATCTGCGCGCCTTTCAGGCCGAAGTGGAACGCTGGGCAGGCCCGCTCAACGGTGCCATACCGCTTCCGGAAGAACTGCTGAACACCGCGCGGGCACCCGATCCGGGGGGGGGCAACGATCCGCTCTTGGGCGCCATGGAACAACGTGCGCAGGTGGCCGAAGCGGATTGGAAACTCCAACGCAGCCAGTGGGCACCCAACCTGCAAGGCGGTGGCTTCTACCAGACCTTCGATGGCAAAGCACCCTTCACCGGCTATTTGATCGGCGCATCCGTACCGCTCCCCGGCAGTGGGCAAGGTGGGCGCACCAAGGCCGCACGCTTGCGCAGTGAGATCGTTGCAGAGGAGTTGGATGCCCTTCGCCGCCAGCGGAGCAGCGAACTTGCCAACACCCAAGCACAGCTCGCGCAACTTCGCGTAAGCCTGGACTACTTCGAAAGCAGTGTAGCCGCTTTGGCAGCTAACCTGTTCGATGATGCCGACCGTGCCTACCGCGCGGGCCAAGCCGATTACTTCCAATTCACCCAAGGCACAGAGCAGGCCTTTCAACTCAACGCCGAGCATCTGCGCGTGCGTTACGAGCTCGCCCTTACCGTCCTTCATCTACGCGCCCTGCAAGGGCTTTAACCTTCCATGAACATGAGATCACAGCAGATCGATCGTGCCATTGCACATCTGACCCACAGTTTGGGCCTCCTTCTTATCACACTTTTGTTCGTCGCCTGTGGTGGCGGCGCGGCCACCGAAGAAGAAGGTCAAGGCCACGCAGAAGAGGAAGGGCATGGCGGTGGCAGCACCGTTACCGTAACACCGCAACAGTTCGCCGCCATAGAAGGCAAGCTTGGCGTGGTGGAAATGAAGGACCTTACCACCGCATTGAAAGCGACCGGCTTTTTGAAAGTGCCCCCGCAGAACATCGCCGATGTAACGGCTGCACTTGGCGGTACGGTACGCGAAGTGTTGGTACAAGAAGGAGACCATGTGAAGAAAGGGCAGGCCCTTGCTTCGATCACGGACCCATCGATCATCGACCTCCAACGCGATTACCTTGATGCCAAGGCGCGACTGGTCTTTGCCAAGAACGACCTGGACCGCCAGACTGAACTGGCCGGTGCCAATGTGAGCGCGCAAAAGACCCTGCAACAGGCCACCGCCGAGCATGCCTCACTACGTGCCAGTATGAATGCCAATGCAGAACAGTTGCGCCTGATCAATATCGACCCGGAGAAACTCAACGCCGACGGCATACGCTCCACCGGTAACATCGTGAGCCCCATCGATGGTACCGTGGCGCACATTGCCGTGAACGTGGGCAGCAAGGTGAGTGGTGATGCCACCATGTTCCGCGTGGTGAACAACAGCAAGCTCCATGTGGACCTCTTCCTGTACGAACAGGATATCGCCAAAGTGAAGGCCGGTCAGCAGATCGACATCAGCCTCACCAACCTGCCCGGCAAGAATTACACGGCCGAGGTATTCGCGATCGGCAGTTCCTTCGAGAGCGAAACGAAGACCATCCCTGTGCACGCCGAGATCACGGGCGAAAAGATGGGTCTCATCCACGGCATGGGGGTAACCGCACGCATCGATGTCGGCAACGCAACTACAACGGCCGTGCTCACCGAGGCCATTGTGAGCATGGAAGGCAAGGACTTCGTGTTCATAAGGACGGAAGGTGAGGAAGAGCACGGGCATGAGGAAGAGCCCGCGCATAAGGAAGAACCGGCGCACAAGCACACCGAAGGCGAAGCGCACGACCACGCGAAGGAGAACAAGGCCGCGCATGCCAAAGGTGAGGACCATGGCCACGATCACGGCGAAGAGGCAGAGGGCGAACACAAGGAAGGAGATGGCCACGACCATGGCAAGGAGAAGGGCACGGGCCACACCGAAGGCGAAGGCCACGACCATGATGCGGCCGCGGGCAGCATGACCTTCCAACGCATCGAGGTGAAGCGTGGAACCACAGACGGCCCCTACACGGCGGTGACCTTTCTGCAGGCCGTACCACCCAACGCCGAAGTGGCGGTTGGCGGCGCCTACTACCTGATCGCGATGATGAACACCAGCAGTGGACACGAACATTGATCCGCTTGATCCAAACGAAACTGAAACCTCAAACCCCAAGATCCAATGAAACGCCTGCTCGCACCTCTTGCCCTCGCCACCTTGCTCTTCGCTTGCGGCCAACCCGCCGGTACCGATACGCCCAAACATGAGGACGGAACCCCCCATACCGATGGCGATGTTCGTGATGCTACCAAAGCCCACGATGAGAAGGACGGCCACAACCACGACGATGGCCATGCGCATGATGAAGCCGCGCACGACACCACCGCCGGTCACAGCCACGAAGACGGACATCAGCATTGATGAACCCGCACACTGCCCGGCGGGTCTTGTTCTGCCGAGCAGTAGTGCGAAACTCCCCATGAACATGCGCATACATACCAAGTTCCGTATCGCTTTGGCGGGCACCGCACTTACATTCAGCGCTTTGGTTTCCGCCCAGGACCAAATGCCTAAAGCTCCTCACGGAGGCATCCTTGGTGATGCAGGTACGCACTACATAGAAATGGTCGCGGCCGGGGACGAAGCACGCTTCTACCTGCTGGATACACTGGGCAACACGCTACCAGTGGACGGCTTGACCGGCACGGCCTACATCCAGTTCAACAACCGCACTACGGCCAACCCCGAAATGGTACCGGACAAGAAAGGCTATCTGCGTGCCGCGCTCAACAGCCCGTATGGCTTTACCGTTGTTGCCAGCATCAAGCTGCCCAGCGGCTTCGTAAGCGTGCAGTTCACCTCCGGCCCGCGGGAAGTTCCGCAGCCGGTGGAGCAGCACAGTCCAACGGACGGACACCAGCACTGAAGACCCTCGGTTGGTTCATCCCCGCTCGCACTCATGACCATCGACCCCAAAGCCGTACTCGCCGAATTCGGCATCGACGTGAACGGGAAGGACCCGGACGGCCAGTACCAGTGGAAGATGCTCTCGCTGAAAGCGGGATCGCCGGAGCGGCAGCGTTTGGAGAAGGCTTGGTCGGCGTTCGTGTTGGGTCGCAAGGCGGTGGACGTTCCGAAGCCTGCCAGCGCAAAGACAGGTCCGGGCGCACTGGACTGGATCAAGAAGCGCTGGATGGTGCTCGTGCCAACCGTGCTCGGCTTGGGTGTGGCCGGGTGGCTGCTGTTCGATCATCTTGGTCACCACGATGGGGCGGGTACGGATGCGAGGCAACAAGCCTCGGCAAGCGAATGGCGTGCGAAGTATGAGGCGGTCAAGACCATGTTGGACACCAGCGGCCATCAGAGCGCGCACCACGAAGAGTTCGTGTTGCTTGCCGAAGCCACCAGGTCCGCGATCCAAGCGGGCCAGGGTGCGGCCATGCTGGAACGGATCCACGCCGACCTTGCTGAGGAGGGCAGGCAAGCTGGCGATCGGCCCATCAGCGAATTGGCAGAGCACAAGGACCAATGGAAGCTCATCATGCAGGCGCTGATCATGAACAAAGCCGAACTGCTCGATCACGAGAAGTTGGAAGGGCATCACGAAGGAGAGCTTTAACAACAGACCCATGAACTATAGAAGGTCCTCGGTCCCGGCAGCGTTCCTTTTCACCGTGGCGATCCTGGCCTTGGGCTATGCCGCGTTCGGCATCTGGACCGCCTTGGTCTTCACCTCTGGCTTCATGGGTGGTTTCCTGCTCTGGATGCTTGTACACACGACCGTACCCTTTGAGGCCATTCGTGTCCCCTTCTGGATCGCCTTCGCGCTCTTCCTGCTCCACCGCGTCGAAGAGAAGGTGTACGGTTTCTTCGATCGACTGGCGTCCATTACGGGCACACCAGTGCCGGAGATCGATTCCGTCCCTGTCATCCTGCTGATCCTGCTGTCCGTTGGTGCTTGGCTCGCCGTTCCCGCTCTGGTGAAGCGTGGGTACGCCTTCGGCTACTACCTGGCCTGGACCTTCTTCGCTGCCATGGGCATCACGGAACTCGCGCACTTCGCACTGCCCTTGTTCGAGGATCAGCCGTACGACTACTTCCCCGGCATGGTTAGTGTAGTGGTTCTTGCGCCCTGCGCCTGGTGGGGCATGTACCGGCTTTCCCGCAGTAACGGTCCAACCTTCTGATCCAAACACCATGAGCTCCGACCACGATCACGCTGGCACACCCGCCCAGGAACCAAGCATCAGTGCATGGCGCGCCTACCTGCCCGCCATCGCCTCCTTCGTCCTGCTCCTTGGCGGCATTGCCATCGACCAGCTTGCACCGAAGTTCTTCCAACCGGAATGGAAGCGGCTCGCCTGGTACCTCGCGGCGTACCTGCCCGTGGGCCTTCCCGTGCTGGTGAAAGCGATCAAGGCGATCGCAAAGCGTGATGTCTTCAGCGAATTCTTCCTCATGAGCCTCGCCACCATCGGCGCGTTCTTCATCCAGGAATATCCCGAAGGCGTGGCCGTGATGCTCTTCTACGCCGTGGGCGAATTGTTCCAGGACGCCGCTGTGGACCGCGCCAAGCGCAACATTCAAGCGCTGCTCGATGTACGGCCCGATACCGCGAACGTGATGCGTGATGGTGTCCCGGTGGAAACGCCCGCCGCCGAGGTGAAAGTCGGTGACATCATCCGCATCCGCGTGGGCGATCGTGTGCCCCTGGACGGCAAACTCCTTAGCGACCAGGCCTCCTTCGATACTGCTGCCCTCACCGGCGAGAGCGTGCCGCGCACCATCGTGAAGGAAGCTCCGGTGCTCGCCGGCATGATCGCCACGGACAAGGTGGTGGACATGGAAGTGACCAAGCCCTTCGGTGAAAGCAGCCTCGCGCGCATCCTCGATCTTGTGCAGAACGCCGCGAAGAGCAAATCGCCAACGGAACTCTTCATCCGCCGCTTCGCGCGGATCTACACACCTATCGTGGTGGCGTTGGCCGTGGGCATCGTTTTGGTGCCCTTGCTCATCGTAGAACCGTACGTGTTCAACACCTGGCTGTACCGCGCGCTGATCTTCCTCGTGATCTCGTGCCCGTGCGCCTTGGTGATCAGTATTCCGTTGGGCTACTTCGGCGGCATCGGCGCGGCAAGCCGTAAAGGCATCCTGCTGAAGGGCGGCAACTATCTCGACGTGCTCACCAAGGTGAACACCATCGTGATGGACAAGACCGGCACGCTCACCGAAGGCGTGTTCGCCGTGCAGGAGGTGAAACCCGCTGCGGGCATGGCCGTGGGCCGCCTGCTCGGCGTGGTGAAAGCGATGGAGACACACAGCACGCACCCGATCGCGCAAGCGGTGCTGAAACATCCACAGGGCGATGCGGTGGGCGAGGCCACAAATGTGGAAGAGATCAGCGCGCACGGTATGCGCGGCACAGTGGCTGGCCAGGAAGTGCTGGTGGGCAACGCGCGCTTACTGAAGAAGTTCAATGTAGCATACCCTGCGGAAGTGGATGCGATCGAAGACACCATCGTGTTGTGTGCCATCGGCGGTGGGTACGCGGGTTACCTCACCGTTGCCGACAAAATCAAGGACGATGCGAACGAGACGATCAGCTTGTTGAAGGCCCAAGGCATCCGCGAGATCGTAATGCTCAGCGGCGACAAGACCGCCATCACGCAACGCGTCGCCGCGACGCTCGGCATCACCAAGGCCTTCGGTGATCTGCTCCCGGAGGACAAGGTGACCCGAATGCAGGAAGCGAAAAAGGACCCCACTGCCGTGGTGGCCTTCGTTGGCGACGGCATCAACGACGCCCCGGTGCTGGCCCTCAGTGATGTGGGCATCGCCATGGGCGGGCTTGGCAGCGATGTGGCGATCGAGACGGCCGATGTGGTCTTGCAGAACGACAAGCCGAGCAGCATCGCTGAGGCCATCCGCATCGGCAAGGCCACCAAGCGGGTGGTCACACAGAACATCGTGCTCGCTTTCGGGGTGAAGGCTATTGTGCTGGTGCTGGGTGCGGGCGGTTTGGCCACGCTATGGGAAGCCGTCTTCGCCGATGTGGGCGTAGCGCTGCTGGCGATCCTGAACGCGAGCAGAATGCGGTGAGCGCATATAGAACAACACACAACGACCCCATGAAGTTGCACTGGACCATGCCCTCCAAGATCCGGCCCCACTACTTGGCCGAACTGAACAAGAGCGAGCAAGCGCGGGTCATCGGCGACCTGCGCCTTGAATGGTACCACCTGGAACGCGCGCATATTCTCGGCCAACGTTGGCCGCGCGAACACAATGCCGTTCACTGGCGCATGCTGAAGTTCGGCCTCCGCACCAAGAACACGCGCGAGATCATCGGGCAATTGCCTCGACTGGTCTTTGGTGGTGTGAAGAGCTTCGTAGGAACGGTGCCGATCGGAAACACCGGCGGTGCCAATGTGCCTGCGCTGGATTCGTTGGCGCTGCCAGACGACCTCGCGATGATCCTAAATGACACCTGACTAGTTCGGCCCATAGTGCGATCGCGTGTCGCGAAGTGAATGGTGGTGGCGTGCTTTTCAGGGTTACATATTCCTTCTGTACTGTCCACCAACTTCGAACATCGCCGCCGTCAACTGCCCAAGCGAACAGTACTTGGTTGCTTCCATGAGCACAGCGAACATATTCTCATTCCTGATAGCAGCTTGCTGCAGGTCCTTGATCGCCTTCGCCGCTTCGGCGCTGTAGGCCGCGCGCAGGTTCTCCACCGTGGCGATCTGCGCTTCCTTCTCTTCCTCGGTGGCGCGGATCACCTCCTTGGGCAGTACCGTCGGTGAGCCCTTGCTGCTGAGGAAGGTGTTCACCCCGATGATCGGGTATTCGCCGGTGTGCTTCAGCGTCTCGTAGTAGAGGCTTTCCTCCTGGATGCGGCTGCGCTGGTACATGGTCTCCATGGCGCCCAGCACGCCGCCGCGCTCGGTGATGCGGTCGAACTCGCTGAGCACGGCCTCCTCCACCAGGTCGGTGAGCTCTTCGATGATGAAGCTGCCCTGCAGCGGGTTCTCGTTCTTGGCCAGGCCGAGCTCGCGGTTGATGATGAGCTGGATGGCCATGGCGCGGCGCACGCTCTCCTCGGTGGGCGTGGTGATGGCTTCGTCGTAGGCGTTCGTGTGGAGGCTGTTGCAGTTGTCGTAGATGGCGTAGAGCGCCTGCAACGTGGTGCGGATGTCGTTGAAATCGATCTCCTGCGCGTGGAGGCTGCGGCCGCTGGTCTGGATGTGGTACTTGAGCATCTGGCTGCGCTCGTCGGCGCCGTAGCGGTGCTTGAGCGCCTTGGCCCAGAGGCGTCGCGCCACGCGGCCCATCACGGCGTACTCGGGGTCCATGCCGTTGCTGAAGAAGAAGCTCAGGTTGGGCGCGAAGGCGTTGATGTCCATGCCCCGGCTGAGGTAGTACTCCACGTAGGTGAAGCCGTTGGCCAGGGTGAAGGCGAGCTGGCTGATGGGGTTGGCGCCGGCTTCCGCGATGTGGTAGCCGCTGATGCTGACGCTGTAGAAGTTGCGGACCTTCTGCTCGATGAAGTATTGCTGCACATCGCCCATGAGGCGCAACGCGAACTCGGTGCTGAAGATGCAGGTGTTCTGCGCCTGGTCCTCCTTGAGGATGTCGGCCTGCACGGTGCCGCGGACCTGCGCGAGTGTGTCGGCTTTGATCTTGGCGTAGATGTCGGGCGGGAGGACTTGATCGCCGGTGATGCCGAGCAAGAGCAATCCGAGGCCGTTGTTGCCCTCAGGGATGTTACCGTGATAATGCGGCTGCTGGCCTTTGGCTGCTGGCTGCTGGCTCGCTTGCGGTTTGGAGCCAGTAGCCAGTGGCTTAGGGCCAGTAGCTCCCCAACGTTCCATGATCTTCTCTTCAACGAGGGATTCGAGACCGTTCTCCCGAATATACTTCTCGCAATTCTGATCGATGGCCGCGTTCATGAAGAACCCCAACAACATCGGCGCTGGACCGTTGATGGTCATGCTCACGCTGGTGGTGGGGGCGCTTAGGTCGAAACCGCTGTAGAGCTTCTTGGCATCGTCCAGACAGCAGATGCTCACACCGCTGTTGCCCACCTTGCCGTAGATATCCGGACGACGGCCGGGATCGTGGCCGTAGAGCGTGACGCTGTCGAAGGCGGTGCTGAGGCGCTTGGCGGGCAGGCCCTGGCTCACGTAGTGGAAGCGCTTGTTGGTGCGCTCGGGACCGCCCTCGCCGGCGAACATCCGCGCGGGGTCCTCGCCGGTGCGTTTGAAGGGGTAGATGCCCGCGGTGTACGGGAAGAAGCCGGGCGTGTTCTCCTGCATCGCCCAGCGCACCTTGTCGCCCCAGCTGCGGAACTTCGGCAGTGCCACTTTCGGGATCTTCAGGTGGCTGAGGCTCTCGGTGTGGTTGGGCACCTTGATCTCCTTGCCGCGGACGAGGTAGGTGTAGAATTCACCGGAGTAACGCGCCTCTTCGGATTTCCAACCCGTGAGCATGGACCACAAGTGCGGATCCAGGTCCTTGCGTAGCTCTTCGAATTTTGAAACGAGGGCCTTTAGCTCTTGGCTGCTGGCTGCTGGCTGCTTATCGGTCTCGCCGGAAGCAGCCAGTGGCCAGGAGCCAGAGGCCAGCGGCGCATTCAGCAGATCCGGTCCCCCGAACGTCAACACTGCACTGTACAGGCCGTATAGCTTGTCCGCGATCTCCGCCTGCTTGCGCACATGGGCATCGTAGCGGCGGTTGTTCTCGCTGATCTCGCTCAGGTAGCGGCTCTTCGCGGGCGGGATGATCCACACCTTCTCGCTCATCTCGTCGTGCGCGTGGAAGGTGCTGTGGAAGTCGACACCGGTCTTCTTCTTGATCGTCTCCATCAACCGCACATACAGGTTGTTGGTGCCGGGGTCGTTGAACTGGCTGGCGATGGTGCCCACCACGGGCAGCGTGTCATCGTCGGCATCCCACAGCTGGTGGTTGCGCTTGTACTGCTTCTTCACATCGCGCACGGCATCGAGGGCGCCGCGCTTGTCGAACTTGTTGATGGCCACCACGTCGGCAAAGTCGAGCATGTCGATCTTCTCCAGCTGCGTGGCCGCGCCGAACTCCGGCGTCATGATGTAGAGCGAGACATCGCTGTGGTCCAGGATCTCCGTATCGCTCTGGCCGATGCCGCTCGTCTCCAGGATGATCAGGTCGAAGCCTGCTGCCTTCAGCACGTCCACGGCCTCCTTCACATGCTTGCTCAGCGCGAGGTTGCTCTGGCGCGTGGCGAGGCTGCGCATGTACACCCGTTCACCGCGGATGCTGTTCATGCGGATGCGGTCGCCCAGCAGCGCGCCACCGGTCTTGCGCTTGCTCGGGTCCACGCTGATCACGCCGATGGTCTTGGTGGGCTGATCGAGAATAAAGCGACGGATCAATTCATCCACCATGGATGATTTCCCCGCGCCGCCCGTGCCCGTGATACCCAGTACTGGGGCCTTGCTCGCTTCGGCTTTCTTGTGGATCTCGTCCGCGATGGTGGCGAACACCTCCGGATGGTTCTCCGCCGTGCTGATCAGCTTGGCGATGGCCGGCCAGTTCTGAGGGCTCAGCTTCTTCGCCTCGCCGTTCTCTTGGTCGCTCAGGTCGAAGTCAGCCTTCTCGAGCATGTCGTTGATCATGCCCTGCAGGCCCATCGCACGACCGTCATCGGGGTGGTACAGCCGCGTGATGCCGTACGCGTGCAGCTCCTTGATCTCCTCGGGAAGGATCGTCCCGCCGCCGCCGCCGAAGATCTTGATGTGACCCGCGCCTTTCTCCTTCAGCAGGTCGTGCATGTACTTGAAGTACTCTGTGTGCCCGCCCTGGTAGCTGGTCATCGCGATGGCGTGCGCGTCCTCCTGGATGGCGGTATTCACCACGTCCTCCACGCTACGGTCGTGCCCCAAGTGGATCACCTCGGCGCCGGTGCTCTGGATGATGCGCCGCATAATGTTGATCGCGGCGTCATGACCATCGAAAAGTGAAGCAGCCGTCACCACACGGATCTTGTGTTTCGGCTGGTAGGGAGGAGCTTGAACGAAGGTGGTCATGGGTATCTGGACGGGCTGGTGCCCGGAAGTGGTGCGAAGTTACCGGAGGGGCGCTAACTGTGCAGTTACCGCTGAGGTTCAGGCCATTTTACATTCTTCCCCCGAGGCATCGGGGCATCATTTTTCATTCTTTATCCTCTGGGGGCGGGGTGGATGGGGCCACCGGACGGGCTCCCCGAGACCTCGGGGCAGGTCACCAAGATCGCCGTGTATCTCTCTGATAAGCCCTGACAAAAGGTTTCAATCCAAGGAGTACGCGATGAACGGGCATCAACTCCCCAGCGCCAAGGGTCGCTCCAGATCCGGCCCAACCCTGGGCAGAACCAGACCACACTGAGCGGCATACTGCTCGCCAGCCTGGCATCATAGACCATCGGTGATACCAGCGGCAGAACGGTAGGTGCCGGGAGCTTCATCAACGGTTCAGGGGAAGAGACCCTCCTGTCCATCACCGACCTTGATCCCGGCGCCTATGCTCTCGACCTGCGCGTTGCGGGCGGCCGGCAACAAGTTGCGCGGTTTGTGAAGCAGTGAGCACAGTGCGGCGTTACGCCGACATCGGCTCCACCTGCGGGTAGCGCTTGAAGCCGTACTGCTTCATGTACAGATCGTAGATGATCCCGTCCGCGAGGCCCACCTTGGGTACGAAGACCTCCTCGATCCCTGCGCTCTCCATCACGCCCAGGAAGATGTCCGCGGCAGGGATGATCACGTCCGCGCGATCGGGACGCAGGCGCAGCAGTTTCACCCGGTCCTCGAAGCTGTAGGCCGCGATGCGGTCGCGCTGGCGCTGGATGTCCTGCAATGACAGGGGCTCGCCAAAGAGGTTGCCGTTCTCCTTGAAGATCCGGTTGATGTTTCCCCCGGTACCGATGGCCATCAGGTGCCCGTGCTGGTCACGCAGGTCACCCAGGAAGGCACGCAGCTCATCCCAGCTCTCGGTCTTCACCTTGCCCTTGAGCGAACGCACGGTGCCGATCTTGAAGCTGGCGCCCTTGACGCGTTTACCCTTCTCCAGCCAGGTGAGTTCGGTGCTGCCACCGCCCACGTCGATGTAGAGGTAGCTGCGGTCCTTCAGCAGGTCCTGCGTCCAGAAGGTGCTTACGATCAGATCGGCCTCCACCTTGCCACCGATCACCTCGATGTGCACCCCGCTCTCCATCTCCACGCGGGTGAGGATCTCCGCACCATTGGTGGCCTCGCGCATGGCGCTGGTGGCACAGCAGCGGAAGTACTTCACACCGTAGACCTCGGTCAGCAGGCGGAAGGCCTTGAGGCTCTTGATCAGGTAATCGCGCTTCGCCGGACCGATGGCACCGCTGTCGAACACGTCCTCACCCAATCGGATGGGTACGCGCACCAGCGTCTGCTTCTTCACCACCGGGTGGTCGTCGCGCTCGATGACCTCTGCCACCAGCAGACGCACGGCGTTCGATCCGATGTCGATGGCAGCGTATGTGAGGTCCCTGGGCACGAAGCGAAGGTAGACACGCAGCCCCCAGCTGGAATCGGCATTGGTCAGCTTGGCCTCGAAGGCCCTACTTCAGCACCGCCAGCCGCTCCTCCAGCGCCTTGATCTTCGCCTCGGCATCGGCCTTCTTCTTGCGCTCCGTCTCCAGCACCTGGGCGGGGGCACCGGCCACAAAACGTTCGTTGCTGAGCTTCTTGTCCACGCTGGCCAGGAAGCCGCGCAGGTGGGCCAGTTCGGCCTCGGCCTTCTTCGCTTCCGCCTCGGGATCGATGTTGCCACCGAGGTCCACGGCGTATTCCGTGGTGCCCACCAAAAAGGTGATGGAACCCTCATTGGCCTTCTCCACCTCGGCGATGGCCGAGACATTGGCCAGCTTGTTCACCAATGCGGAAACCGCCGCCCGCATCGGCCTGGTGCCCTTGACCTGCACCTCCAGCGCGTCCTTCGGGCTCATGCTGCGCTCATTGCGCACGTTGCGCACGGCGGTCACCAGGTCGAAGGCATGCTGCACCTCGGTCTCCAGCTTCACATCCCCCTCGCCGCTCTTCGGCCAGGGCGCGATGATGATGTCCTCGCCTGCGTTCCGCTCGCGCAACAGGTGCCAGACCTCCTCGCTGAGGAAGGGCATGAAGGGATGCAGCAGCTTCATCACCTCTTCGAAGATGGCGACGGTAGCCTCGTAGGTCTGCCGGTCGATCGGCTCGGCGACGCCTTCACCGGTAGCGTTCCTCACGAAGCCGGTCTTGATGCTTTCCAGGTACCAGCTGCACAGGTCGTCCCACACGAGTTTGTAGGTGGCCATGAGGGCTTCGCTGATGCGGAACTGCGCGAAGAGCGCGTCGATCTCCGCCGTACCGCGTTGCACGCGGCTCTGCATCCAGGCCACGGCGGCTGCGGAAGATGCCGGTTGCGGGCGATCATCAACACTCCAACCCTTCACAAGGCGGAAGGCGTTCCAGATCTTGTTGCTGAAGTTGCGGCCCTGCTCGCACAGCGAATCATCATAGGGCAGGTCGTTGCCCGCAGGACTGGTGAGCAGCATGCCCACACGCACGCCGTCGGCGCCGAACTTCTCGATCAGCTCCAGCGGGTCGGGGCTGTTGCCCAAGCTCTTGCTCATCTTCCGGCCCTGCTTGTCTCGCACGATGCCGGTGAGGTACACGTTCTTGAACGGGATCTCGTGGCGGTACTCCATGCCGGCCATGATCATGCGCGCCACCCAGAAGAAGAGGATCTCCGGCGCGGTCACCAGGTCGTTGGTCGGGTAGTAGTACTTGATGTCCTTGTTCTCGGGATCCTTGAAACCGTCGAACACGCTGATGGGCCACAGCCAGCTGCTGAACCAGGTGTCCACGACATCCTCGTCCTGCTTGATGCCCGTGATGCTCTGACCAGCGGCGGTGAACTGCGCGATGGCCTCGGCCTCCGTGCGGCACACGGCCACATCTCCGGCATCGTTGTACCACGCCGGCACCTGCTGCCCCCACCACAGCTGGCGGCTGATGCACCAGTCGCGCACGTTCTCCATCCAGTGGCGGTAGGTGTTCGCGAACTTCTGGGGGTGCAGTTTCACCCGACCATCGTTCACCACGTCGAGCGCCGGCTTGGCGAGCTCGCTCATCTTCACGAACCACTGCAGGCTCAGGCGCGGCTCGATCACCGCATCGGTGCGTTCGCTGTAGCCCACCTTGTTGGTGATGTCCTCGGTCTTCACCAGGAAACCCTCGGCCTCCAGCTGCTTCACGATCTTCTTGCGCACCACGAAGCGGTCCTCGCCCACGTAAAGCTGCGCGGCGGCGCTCAGCGTGCCGTTGGGCTCCAGGATGTCGATGGTCTCCAGGCCGTGCTTCTTGCCCAGCTCATGGTCGTTCACGTCATGCGCCGGGGTCACCTTCAAGGCGCCCGTACCGAACTCGCGCTCCACGTACTCGTCGAAGATCACCGGGATCCGGCGACCGATCAGCGGCACTTCCACCTGCATGCCCTTGAGGTCCGCATAACGCTCGTCCTCCGGGTGCACGGCCACGGCCGTATCACCAAGGATGGTCTCTGGACGCGTGGTGGCAATGGTGATATACTCGGCCTCGCCACCGATCGTCTGATCTTCTGACCCTCTGATCTTCTGATCGATCTTGTATCGGATGTGGTACAACTTCGAGCTCACTTCCTTGTGGATCACCTCCTCATCGCTGACGGCGGTGAGCGCCACGGGGTCCCAGTTCACCATGCGCAGGCCACGGTAGACCAGCCCCTTGTTGTGCAGGTCGATGAAGACGTCGATGACCGCATCGCTGAGGTCATCCTCCATGGTGAAGCGCGTGCGCTCCCAGTCGCAGCTGGCCCCAAGCTTCTTCAACTGCTCCAAGATCACGCCGCCGTATTTCTCCTTCCACGCGAAGGCATGCTTCAGGAACTCCTCGCGACCGATGGCGCTCTTCTTGATGCCCTGCTCACCCAGCAGGCGCACCACCTTCGCCTCCGTGGCAATGCTCGCGTGGTCCGTGCCCGGCACCCAGCAGGCGTTCTTTCCCTGCATGCGCGCACGACGCACCAGCACGTCCTGGATGGTGTTGTTCAGCATATGCCCCATGTGCAGCACGCCCGTCACGTTGGGCGGCGGTATCACGATGGTGTAAGGCTCACGTTCGTCCGGCACGCTGCGGAAGTAGCCCTTCTCCATCCAGTGGGCATACCACTTGGACTCGCTGGTGGCGGGTTCGAAACGCTTGGGGACCTCGGTCGTGGACATGCCTGAAAAATGAGGCCGCAAAGGTAACCGAGGCAAGGCGATGGCGGAAGGGGCGGCCACCTCCCACCGATCGGTTGACACTTGAACCTAGAGACTTGACACGTGAGACGTTAGACTTGACACTTGAGACTTGAGACCTGCCTCCCGCCCCTGTTAATGTCGTGTTAAGGTCTCGCCCCTCTGTACACGTCC
The DNA here is from genome assembly GCA_945872795.1 of Chryseobacterium gleum. Lineage (GTDB taxonomy): Bacteria > Bacteroidota > Bacteroidia > Flavobacteriales_F > PHOS-HE28 > PHOS-HE28. The sequence goes on along the minus strand of CAMCAZ010000036.1, from coordinate 8,966 downwards.
CTGTAATTTCGCCGTACCAACGACACGAACATCATTTACCCCCCATGAAGAATCTCCTGCTCTCCGCCGCTTTCGGCCTGCTTTCCGTAGGCGCCTTCGCACAAGCCACCGCCAAGCCCGTGGGCGGTTCGGGTCCCATGATCTCCATTGACAAGGACGTGCATGACTATGGTACGATCAAGCAGGGCGCGAACGGCACCTGTGAGTTCACGGTGACCAACACCGGCGATCAGCCCCTGATCATCACCAACTGCCAGGGCAGCTGCGGTTGCACCGTGCCCAAGTGCGAGAAGGAGCCCATCAAGCCCGGCCAGAAGAGCACCATCACGGTGAAGTACGACACCAACCGCGTGGGACCCATCAACAAGAGCGTGACCATCTCCTCCAACGCCGCCAACACCCCTTCCAAGATCGTGACCATCAAGGGTACCGTGGAGGGCACCGCCGCCACCACACCCACCTCCCCCGTGAAGGAGGTGAGCCCCATGGCTCCGGTGGAGAAGATGTAAAGGCTTCCTACCTGATACACCTTTGATCCCGGCACGGTCCCTGATCGATCACCCCGAACACCTGTTCAAACCCCACCATGAAGAAGTTCCTTCTCTCCCTCAGCCTCAGTGCACTGTTCCTCGGCGCCTTGGCCCAAGAGAACGCCAAGCCCGTCGGTGGCTCAGGCCCCATGATCTCCCTGGACAAGGACGTGCATGACTATGGCACGATCGCTTATGGCGCCAACGGCACCTGCGAGTTCACGGTGACGAACACCGGCGACCAGCCCCTGATCCTGACCAATTGCAAGGGCAGCTGCGGATGCACTGTGCCCAAGTGCGATACCGAGCCCATCAAGCCCGGCCAGAAGACGACCATCACGGTGAAGTACGACACCAAACGTCCCGGTGCGATCAACAAGAGTGTGACGATCTCCAGCAACGCCACCAACGCGCCCGAGAAGATCGTGCGCATCAAGGGCACAGTGGAAGCTGCTCCGGTGACGCCTGCGTCACCCACATCTCCCGTCAAGGAAGCAAGCCCCATGGCTCCGGTCAACAACTAAGTCCACCAGCCACCCTCTGAAAGGCCCCTCCCCGCAACGGGAGGGGCTTTTTCGTACGCCCTTCTGGCGACTGACCGTAACTCACGGACCGCGGAGGGCGTAGAAGCAGGACTTAATACCCTGCATGATCCCGTCCATCACCATCCCGCTTCCAACAATTGCGCTCTGCCTGCTGCTCGCATCGCAGGCCTCCATGGCAATGGCGCAGGAACGAACAACCTCCCTGCACGAATACGTCGCCACGGGCATCGATGACCACCTCACCGAAAAGGTGTTCAGGGAGGAGATGGCTTCGTATGCGCCCGATGTCCTCCTTTCCATCGATCGATCGATCGGTGAAGTACACATTATTGCCATCGATCCCTTCGACGAGGCCCAGTTCATCGAATATGCCCAGTTCCTGGGTGTGGTCCTGACCGAACGTCCCGAGGACGAATAACTCCACCTTCCGGCCCAGACCCATGCACCCCCGAAACTTGCTCCCGACCTTCCAACCAGGCCTGCGTACCATAGCCATCAGCGGAATCCTCCTGCTCGGCAGCGCCGCGGCTTCCGCCCAAGGCAGCAGCAACGCCTGTGGCTTCAACGCCGCCAACAGGTACACCGTAGGTACCACCTGCACGTTCACCGCGTTCAACAAACCGGATGCCTACACGGCCACCTTCACCCCAGCGGGCAGCACCTGCGGCTCCTCGGCCAATGACGACGCGTGGGGATGGTTCACCGCCACCGCCACCACCACCAACATCACCTACGACCCGACCGACAGCCACCGGTCGATCCTGCATGTGTTCTCCGGCACATGCGCAGCGCTCACCCAGGTGGCCTGTGCCAACGCCGGAAGCAACGGTGCCAACATCAACCTCACCATCGCCACCGTACCAGGTGCCAACTACGTCATCCGCATACAACGGCAAGGGACCAACAATGCCATGAACGGCAACCTATGCCTGTGGTCTCCCGTTCCGAATGACACTCCCTGTACCGCAACGACCCTCCCACTGGCACCTTCCTGCAGCCCCACCAGCTCCACCAACAGCGGGGCCACGTATGCCGGGGTGCCGGGCGCACCCAGCTGTGGCAACTTCACCTTCGGCAGCCGCGACGTCTGGTTCCAGTTCACCGCCGGACCGCTCGGCTCTGTCACCCTCCAGAGCCAGGCAGGCTCGCTCACGGATGGTGCCATGGCCGTATACACCGGCGCCACCTGCAGCGGCACCCTGCTCGAGGTGGCCTGTGATGACGACTCCGGACCGGGTCTGATGCCGTTCATCACCCTCAACAACCTCACACCCGGCCAAGTCTACTTCGTGCGGTTCTGGGGCTACGGGTCTGCAACCGGCACCTTCACCATCTGCGCGCAAGGCGTCACCGCGCTCCCCGCTGGACAATGCCACTATGTGCTCAACCTATACGACAGCTTCGGCAATGGCTGGGGTACCTCCTCCGTGGGCGTGAGCATCAACGGCGGACCCTACCAGTACTACACGGTGACCAACGCGTACAACCAGGTGGTGATCGGCGCGAACGCCGGGAACATCATCGCCCTGCAATACAACAACAGCGGAACCTTCCAGGACCAGAACCGCTATACGCTCACCTACTTCGGAACCCCTGTCTACTCGTCCGGCACTCCACCGCTGAACGGGCTTTCATACGCCACCGTGGTCACCTGCCAACCGCCGCCACCGCTCCCAGAGGACTGTGTGGGTGGAGCCACCCTGTGCTCCAGCCAGGCCTTCTCCAGCAATGCGAACACCACCGGTACCGTGGCCGACCTTTCCGCCCTGAACCGGGGTTGCCTGAACGCTTTGGAGCGCCAGGGCACCTGGTACAACTTCGCCATCTCCGCACCGGGTACCTTGGGCTTTACCATAGCCCCTTCAAACCCAGTAGATGATTACGATTTCGCCGTGTGGGGACCATTCCCGCCGGGCAGCACACGTGCCACCATCTGCCCGCCGGCCGCCGCGCCGCTGCGCTGCTCCTACTCCGGTTTGTCCGGCAACACAGGCTTGAACAACACGGCGCTGGACTTCAGTGAAGGTGCCGGCGGCAATGGCTGGGTGAACCGGCTTTCCGTGAACACCGATGAGGTGTACCTGCTGTACGTGAGCAACTACTCCATCAGCGGCCTCGCCTTCAACCTCACCTGGCAGCTCGGCAGCGGGTCGTCCATGGATTGCGTGGTGCTGCCTGTGGCCTGGCTCTCCTTCACCGCCAGCCCCACCGACAAGGCAGTGGAACTCGAATGGATGACGGGCAGCGAACAGGGCAGTTCCCATTTCGTGGTGGAACGGTCCACTGACGATGTCCACTACGCCCCCATCGGCCAAGTGGCCGCCGCTGGCAGCTCCACCAGCCCCCTGGCCTACCGCTTTACCGATCGAGAACCTGCCAGCGGCCTCAACTACTACCGCATCCAACAGGTTGACCTCGATGGCGCCAGTGACCGCACGGACGTGGTCGCGGTCCGCTTCAACAGCGAGCTCAGCCTCGGCGGCAAGTTCCCCAACCCCACCAACAACCTCATCAACATGGACATCCGGTCCGCGGCTGCAGAGCAGCTCACCATCGCCATGATGGACGCCACCGGCAGACTGGTGCGCAGACATGCCATGTCCTGCGGGGCGGGCATCAACCGTTTCACCGCCCCGGTGGGCGACCTGGAACCCGGGGCCTACAGCCTTATGGTCATGGACCAGCGCGGGGGTATCACGCAGGGCGGGCACTTCATCGTGGAGTAGGCGCAAACGGAGCAGACAGGGAACCGTGCGGAACCCGCCAGAGGGAGGTGCCGAAGCAGGGCGACTTGCCGCACGGTTCCGCGTATTCGGAAAAATGGCGCTGGATCCATGCGGGAGGCCGATCTTTACCCCCGAAAACGAATCCCGCCGATGCCTTCGATCTCCGCAAAGGGCCGCCAGATGCCCGCCTCGCCCATCCGCAAGCTTGTACCCTTCGCCGAAGCGGCCAAGAAACGCGGAACACAGGTCATCCACCTGAACATCGGGCAGCCGGACATCGCCACGCCCGAAGTGGCCCTGGATGCCATCCGGAACCTGGACCGCACCGTGATCGAGTACAGCCACTCGGCCGGCTATGAGAGCTACCGGAAGGGATTGGCCACCTACTACGGCCAGCACGACATCCACATCACCGCCGAGCAGATCATCGTGACCAACGGAGGCAGCGAGGCCCTGCTCTTCGGCATGATGGCCTGCTTCGAACCCGGTGACGAGCTGATCATTCCGGAACCCTACTACGCCAACTACAACAGCTTCGCCCTGCAGGCCGGCGTGAAGGTGGTCCCTGTGCGCAGCAGCATCGATGCGGGCTTCGCGCTGCCGCCCATCGCGGCCTTCGAGGCGCTGATCACCCCGCGCACCAAGGGCATCCTGATCTGCAACCCCGGCAACCCCACCGGCACGCTCTACAGCCGAAGCGAGCTGGAGACCCTGCGCACCATCGTCCTGAAGCACGACCTCTACCTCTTCGCCGATGAGGTGTACCGCGAGTTCTGCTATGACGGGGCCACCCACGTGAGCGCCATGACCCTGCCCGGGCTGGAACAGCACGTGGTGCTGGTGGACAGCGTGAGCAAGCGCTACAGCATGTGCGGCGCTCGCGTCGGGGCCTTCATCACCCGCAATTCCGAACTATACGGCTCCGTGCTGAAGTTCGCACAGGCCCGCCTGAGCCCACCCACCTTCGGACAGATCGCCAGCGAGGCCGCCCTGCGCACCCCGCAGTCCTATTTCGATGGGGTGATCGCCGAGTACGTGCAGCGGCGCAACATCCTTGTCGATGGCCTGGGCACCATCCCCGGCGTAACCTGCCCAAGGCCCAGCGGAGCGTTCTACTGCGTGGCCCAGCTGCCCATCGATGATGCCGACCGCTTCTGCCAGTGGTTGCTGGAATCCTTCGCCCACGAAGGCCACACCGTGATGATGGCACCCTGCAGCGGTTTCTACGCCGACCCCGCCACCGGCAAACATCAGGTTCGCCTGGCCTACGTGCTGGAACAGCCCCTGCTGAAACGTGCCGTGGAGGTACTTCGCCATGCACTGGAGGTCTACCCAGGCACGATGAAGTCTGCCGCAGTGGAAACCCAGCGCGCCCACTGAGCCTTCGGGCCACTCCCATGCCTTCGATCGCCGTTCAACGGTTCGCTTTGTTCCGCATCGGGCCGAACATGATCCGAAGAACGACCATGCCATACGCCCCACTTTCCTAATTCCGCGGCGCTGGCCTGCCTGCTCAGCCTCGCCGCCACAAATGCGAGCGTTCGAACCGTGTCCGGTGAGATCTGGCACCGGTTCACCATGCAGGACGTGGTGAGCGGCCCATTGGAAAAGTCCAGCAACCCAGTGGTGATCGATATCGACCCCGTGGCCCGTGTGCTGGTGGACCGAGAGGGCAACATTCTCATCGTCCGCACCGACCAGCCGTTGAAGGTCGATTGACCACTGCCCCTGTTCAGTAAGAGCCTGTTCAAGATCTCTTGCGCGATGGACCTCGAGACTACGTTGAGGTCAGGCGAGGCCGAGGGACGCGTGTGAAGAGATCTTGAACAGGCTCCAAGGCATCACGCTGGCCCTGCAGCGCGATCCGCCTGCCTGCCGTTAGGCAGGTTCGAGGTTCTTCGAGGCACCCTACAGCCTGCTCATCACCGATGCATGCGGCGAATGCAGGCCGGACGCTTCAGTGATCAGCACCATGCTGCCCTACAGCGTGGTCTTCCTCATCGGTTTGAGCGTCCTGTTGGTGATCTGGGTCCTGCTGGAACTGCCCATCGGCCCCGGTTCATCCATGTTCCTACCGCAGGTCTTTCCGCCAGGTCTGCACTTTTAATGGGTCGGTAGGCAACCCTACGACCTTTTATTCGCCTTTCAGGTTAGGGTGCGTTTGCAAATGGCATCCAACTTCCTCATATTGCCGACTCATTTCACTGTGGGCCAAGCCCTTGATCGCAGAGCACATGATGGAACGCTACGCTTGTTTCATGTTCGCCCTCCTGCTCGCGCTGGCCTCTTCGGCCCAGCAGCGCGTGGTGGAGCTGAGCTGCGCCCCCTGCCCGTCGGCCAAACTGGTTCAGGAGGTGATGACCGGCTATGATGCCCAGGCCCGAACCACCGGCGATGCCCAGCGACTGAAGGTTCTGCTGGACACCAACGTGCCCTTGGACCAAGTGGTGGCCCACCTGAACGAAAGCCTGCACTGCAGCGCACAGCTCATCAACACCATGATCAAGGCACAGGAAGCCGCACACGCAGGTGCCGCCCCGCCGCTGCCCGAACGCGTGGACACCGGAGACCCCGCCGGCGACGATGCCGCCCACGAAGCCGCTAAACAGGCCTGGCGCGTGGCGAACCCCGATGCCCACCGCGCCCTGATGCAGGCCCAGGGTCGCACCATCCCCCAGCAGCCATGAACAGGACCCTGATCCTTCCGGTCCTGCTGCTGGGCGCACTGCTCCTGGCCAGCAATGCCCAGGCCCAAGGCTGCGGCACCACGGTCTACGATACCGGGGGCGCCGCAGGCAACTATGACAACAACCAGAACCTGACCTGGACCTACTGTCCGCCCGCGGGACAGGTGATCACCATCACCTTCACCGCCTTCAATACCGAGGCCAACTTCGACTACCTCTCGGTGCACAATGGCGCCACCAACGGCGCACCGCAGCTGGGCCTCTTCTCCGGCACCGCACTGCCGCCCTCCATCACCGGCACCGTGCCCGGCGGATGCATCACCCTGTGGTTCACCTCCGATGGGTCCGTGCCCTTCCCCGGCTGGATCGCCAACATCACCTGCACCACACCGCCACCGCCCGCCGCCGTCTGCGGCACCACCGTCTACGACCCTGGAGGATCGGCTGGCAATTACGCCAACAACGCCAACTACACGGTGACCTACTGCCCTTCCGTGGCCGGACAGGTGGTGACCATGAACTTCACGCAGTTCAGCACCGAAGCGAACTTCGACTTCGTCACCATCTACAACGGTCCCTCGACCGCCTCGCCCACCATGGGCACCTACAGCGGAACGGGCATCCCAGGGCCCTTCACCTCCACACACCCCGGCGGCTGCCTCACCCTGGTATTCACCTCCGATGCTTCGGTGCCCTTCCCCGGCTGGGCGGCCAACATCACCTGCACAGCACCGCCACCGCCCGCCGCCGTCTGCGGCACCACCGTCTACGACCCTGGAGGAGCGGCCGGCAATTACGCCAACAACGCCAACTACACGGTGACCTACTGCCCTTCCGTGGCCGGACAGGTGGTGACCATGAACTTCACGCAGTTCAGCACCGAAGCGAACTTCGATTTCGTCACCATCTACAACGGTCCCTCGACCGCCTCGCCCACCATGGGCACCTACAGCGGCACGGGCATCCCCGGGCCCTTCACCTCCACCCACCCCGGCGGCTGCCTCACGCTGGTGTTCACCTCCGATGGTTTGGTGCCCTTCCCCGGCTGGGCGGCCAACATCAGCTGCGCCACGCCACCACCACCGCCCAGCGGCGACTGCATCTACGTGCTCAGCCTACAGGACAGCTTCGGCGATGGCTGGGGGGCCTCCTTCGTGGGCGTGAGCATCAACGGCGGACCCTATACCAACTACACCGTGGGCACCCTCAACAACACCATACTCATCGGCGTGGACATCGGTGATCTGGTGGTGCTCAATTACAACGCTTCAGGCACCTTCCAGTTCGAGAACTCCTTCACCTTGGGCATCCAGGGCGCGGGCGATCTGTTCTCTTCCGGAACACCCCCTGCAGCTGGCATCGTGTATGCGGGCACGGTGGATTGCGTCCCTCCGCCCTCGCCACCCGAGGACTGCGTGGGCGCCCTGACCATCTGCAGCAACCAGGCCATCACCAACAACCCCGCCAACACCGGCAACGTGGTGGACCTCACCATCGGCAACATGGGCTGCCTGAGCAATGCCGAACGACAGGGCACCTGGTACGTGTTCTCGCCCTCCAGCCCTGGCAACATCGCCTTCACCATCGACCCGCTGAACCCGCTGGACGATTATGATTTCGCCATCTGGGGGCCCTACCCGCCCGGTACCACCCCGGGCAGCATCTGCCCGCCGCCCGCCGCTCCGCTCCGCTGCTCCTATGCAGCACCCAGCGGGGCAACCGGATTGAACTACACCGCGATCGACGACTCCGAGACCGCACTGGGCGACAAGTGGGTCAACGACATCGCCGTGGGCCTGGACCAGGTGTACCTGATGTACATCAGCAACTGGTCGCAGAGCGGACTGGCCTTCAACCTCACCTGGCAGCTCACCAACGGTGCCTCGCTGGACTGCACCGTGCTGCCCGTCACCTGGATCGGCTTTGAGGGCAGGGCCGTGGTGAACACCGTGGAACTGGACTGGACCACCGGCAGCGAACAAGGTTCTGACCATTTCGTGGTGGAACGCTCCGTGGACGGCCACGGTTATGCCGCCATCGGACAGGTGCAGGCCATGGGAAACACCAGCAACAGCACGGACTATCACTTTGTGGACCGTGCACCCGCCCAGGGCCTGAACTACTACCGCCTGAAGCAGGTGGACCTGGACGGCGGAAGCGCCGCCTCTCCCGTGGTGCCTGTGATGATGGGGTCCACCGGTGCGCCCTTCCCCTACCCCAACCCCGCGCAGGACCGCGTGGACCTGCTGCTGCCCATACCCTTGAACGGCACCGCCAGCGTGCTGCTGCTGGACATGCAGGGCCGTGAGGTACACCGCTGGGCCGGCCTGGGCGGAGCGGGGCACGACCGCCTGGCCCTTTCCACCACCGGCCTGATGCCCGGCGCCTACCTCCTGCAGATGCGGCCCGATACGGGCGAACCCCTGGAGCCCATCCGCCTGATGATCCACTGACCACGGATCGTGCATAGCTCAAAGG
>CAMCAZ010000035.1 GCA_945872795.1 Chryseobacterium gleum | reverse complement strand
CTCTTCACCCTGATCGGCGAGCTGCGGAAGACCGAATACGACCACATCATCAACTGCCAGCGCTTCTTCAGTACGGGCCTGATGACCGTGTTGGCACGCGGCAAGGAGAAGATCGGCTTCGACAAGAACCCGCTGAGCCTGGGCTTCTCACGTACCGTGAAGCACACCATAGGCGACCCTTCGACTCCCCTTCGACTGCGCTCTGGGCAAGCGCTCAGGGTAACGCCGCATGAGGTGGACCGCCTGAACGACCTGATCGCGCACCTCACGGATGGCAGCAGGCCTTTGCCTCGCCTGTACCCCACCCCGCAGGCCCGCACGGACGCAGAACGCCTGGTGTTCCAACACACGGAAGGTCAGGGCCGCTACGTCACCATCGCACCGGCCAGCGTGTGGTTCACCAAACAATGGCCGGAGGCCAAGTGGGTGGAGCTCATCAAGGCCCTGTCGCCGGCCCTGCACGTGTTCCTGATCGGTGCGCCGGCCGACAATGCGCTGTGCACCCGGATCGCCAAGGCCGCCGGCCGGGGTGTGGTGCTGGCCGAGGAACTGAGCCTGCTGGCCAGTGCCGCCCTGATGGAGGGCGCCGCCATGAACTACGTGAACGACAGCGCGCCGCTGCACATCGCAAGCGCCATGAACGCACCGGTGACCACCGTGTTCTGCAGCACGGTGCCCGCTTTCGGCTTCGGGCCGCTACGGGAGAACGGGCGTGTGGTGGAGACCACCGAAAAGCTGGATTGCCGGCCATGCGGGTTGCATGGGCACCGGGCTTGCCCGAAGGGGCACTTCAAGTGTGCTTTGGGGATCGGAGTCGAACAGGTGGTGGCATGAGCGTGCTGAACGCACCAGCCTGACTTGCTATTCTATCCTGCATTTGAACAAGCCCTGTTGGCCCTTTCCCCCATTCTGGGCGAACCATCCATCACGATACCCCTAACTTCGCCCCCGCCTTCAAGATCCACCCCGCTCGTGGAGCACGCACCCTCGCCCGCCGACTATCTTCCCATCCTGCTGCAAACGCTCATTGCCATGGGCTTCGTGGGCTTTGTGCTGGCCCTGGCCGCATGGGTCGGTCCCAAGGTGAGGGGCACACGAAAGGACGACAGTTTCGAGTGCGGTATCGACCAGCAGGGGAACGCCCGGACGCCATTCTCGGTGAAATACCTCCTGATCGCCATCCTGTTCGTGCTGTTCGACGTGGAGATCATCTTCCTCTACCCCTGGGCCGTGAACTTCAAGGCGCTGGGGGTGTTGGGCTTCGTGGAAATGCTGGTCTTCGTGACCTTCGTCCTCGCCGGCCTGTACTACGTGTTGCGCAAGGGTGTAATGAAATTCGAATGAGCCAGGAGCGATCCATCGAACGGCCCAAGCCGACCATCGTGACCCCACCGGACGGCCACGTGGGCACCGGTTTCTTCGCCACCACCATGGACCAGGCGGTGGGCCTGGCACGCAAGAACAGCCTTTGGCCTTTGCCGTTCGCCACCTCCTGCTGTGGCATCGAGTTCATGAGCGCCATGAGCTCGCATTACGACCTGAGCCGTTTCGGCATGGAGCGCTTGAGCTTCAGCCCCCGCCAGAGCGACCTGCTGATGGTGATGGGCACCATCGCCAAGAAGATGGCGCCCGTGCTCCGCGAGGTGTACACCCAGATGGCCGAACCCAAGTGGGTGTTGAGCATGGGTGCCTGCGCCAGCAGCGGAGGCATTTTCGACACCTACAGCGTGTTGCAGGGCATCGACCGGGTGATACCGGTGGACGTCTACATCCCCGGCTGCCCTCCGCGACCCGAGCAGATCATCGATGGCATCCTGAAGATCCAGGAACTGGCCGCGAACGAAAGCCTGCGGCGCCGGTACAGCAAGGAGTACGAGGACCTGTTGAACAAATACGCGATCGACTGAGATGGTCTCCCGCTTTGTTCCCAGGCCAGAACGTGATCAGCTGGTGCGGGACCACATGGTCGCCTTCAAGGACTCGGTGACGACCATCGCCATGGAGTCGGACCTGCTGTGCATCACCGTGCACAAGGATGGCCTCCTGAGCGTGCTGGAGCACCTGCGGAACGAGCTCGGGTTCACGTTCCTGACCACGCTGTGCGGCATGCACTTCCCCGATACCGAGCAGGAACTGGGCGTGGTGTACCACCTGAACAACATGCGGGAAGGGCACCGGTTGCGGGTGAAGAGCCGCACCACCATGGCCGACCCCGTATTCCGCAGCGCAGTGGACCTGTGGCCGGCGGCGAACTGGATGGAGCGCGAGACCTGGGACTTCTTCGGCATCCGCTTCGAGGGGCACCCGAACCTGAAGCGCATCCTGAACATGGAGGACTTTCCGGCCTTCCCGTTGCGCAAGGACTATCCCTTGGAGGACCCCACCCGCCAGGACAAGAACGATGCCTTCTTTGGCCGATGAAGAAGACCCGCAGACCTGATTTCTGGAAGAAGGACCTGGTGGAGGGCAAGGACCTCCGCGAGCTCACCACGCTGAACCTCGGCCCCACACACCCGGCCACCCATGGCATCTTCCAGAACGTGCTCACCCTGGACGGGGAGATCATCCTGGATACCGAGCAGACAATCGGGTACATCCACCGGGCCTTTGAGAAGATCGCCGAACGCCGTCCGTTCTACCAGATCACCACGCTGACGGACCGGATGAACTACTGCAGTGCACCCATCAACAACATGGGCTGGCACATGACGATGGAGAAGCTGCTGGGCATCGAACTGCCCAAGCGCGTGGAGTACATGCGCGTGGTGGTGATGGAACTGGCGCGCATCGCGGACCACATCATCTGCAACACCATCGTGGGTCAGGACGCCGGGGCCACCACCCCCTTCCTTTACGTGTACCAGTGGCGCGAGAAGATCTACGAGGTGTATGAGGAGATCTGTGGCGCACGGCTCACCACCAACATGGGCCGCGTGGGCGGCTGGGAACGCGACTTCAGCCCCTTGGTCTGGGAGCGCGTCCGCGGCATCCAGCGTGACCTTCCCGCGGTGCTGAAGGAATTCGAACGGATGCTGGTGCGCAACCGGATCTTCATGGACCGGACGGTGAACTGCGGCCCCCTCAGCGCCGATCGCGCGCTGGCCTATGGTTTCACCGGTCCCAACCTCCGGGCCTGCGGGGTGGACCACGACGTGCGTGTGGCGGACCCCTACAGCAGCTACGAGGACTTCGATTTCATCATTCCCGTGGGCCAGAGCGGCGACACCTACGACCGCTTCATGGTGCGCCAACAGGAGATGTGGGAAAGCCTCTCCATCATCCGGCAGGCGATGGACAAGCTGGATGGCATGAAGGACAAGACCACCTTCCGGGCTGACGTCCCCGAATGGGCCCTTCCCCCGAAGGAGGAAGTGTACAGCGCCATGGAACCCCTGATCTGGCATTTCAAGATCGTGATGGGTGAATCGGAGGTACCGGTGGGCGAGGTCTACCACTGCGTGGAGGGTGGCAACGGTGAACTGGGCTTCTATCTGGTGAGCGACGGGGGAAGGACCCCGTTCCGCCTGCATCTGCGGAGGCCGTGCTTCATCTACTATCAGGCCTTCCCTGAAATGATCAAAGGCAGCATGTTGAGCGATGCGATCCTCACCATGAGCAGCATGAACGTGATCGCAGGAGAGCTGGACGCATGAGCGCGCGCACGAGACCCATCACCACCACCGAGGGCACCCGCCCCTTCGCGTTCAGCGAAGCGGCACTGGCCGAATGCAGGGCCCTGATGGCCCGGTATCCCGAGGGCCGCAGTAAGAGTGCCCTGATCCCCATCCTGCACATCGCGCAGGCGGAGAACGACGGCTGGCTGAGCGTGAACGCCATGGATGCCGTGGCCGGAGTGCTCGGGCTGCAACGCATCGAGGTGTACGAGGTGGCCAGCTTCTACAGCATGTTCAACCTGCACCCGGTGGGCACCTATGTGCTTGACGTGTGCCGGACCACCCCCTGCATGCTTCGGGGCAGCGACGACGTGATCGCGCACTTGGAGCGGAAGCTCGGCGTGCATTGCGGCGGGACCACCGCCGACGGCATGTTCACCCTGAAGGGCGTGGAATGCCTGGGCAGCTGCGGCACGGCGCCGATGCTGCAGTGCGGTGCACACTACCACGAGGACCTCACCATCGAACGCGCCGATGCCTTGATCGATGAGCTGCGCGCCCGGAATTCACGGACCAACTACACGGATCGCTGATGGGCCGCCAACTCCTTTTCGAGCACATCAACACCCCCGGGGTCCGGGGGCTGGAGGGCTACCGGGCGAACGGCGGCTACCGCAGCGTGGAAAAGGCCCTGCGCACCATGAGCCCCGAGGCCGTGGTGGAAGAGGTGAAGGCCAGTGGCCTCCGCGGTCGCGGTGGTGCCGGCTTTCCCACGGGCATGAAATGGAGCTTCCTGGCGAAGCCTCCCGGAGTGCCGCGCTACCTGGTGGTGAACGCCGACGAGAGCGAACCCGGCACCTTCAAGGACCGCTACCTCATGGAGCGGATCCCGCACCTGATGATCGAGGGCATGATCACCTCGAGCTTCGCGTTGGGCGCCAACACCAGTTACATCTACATCCGCGGGGAGTACTTCTACGTCGCACGCATCCTGGAGCAGGCCATCGCGGAAGCGCGTGCCGCTGGTTGGCTGGGCAGGAACATCCTCGGCAGCGGCTTCGATCACGAGATCCATGTGCAGGTGGGCGCCGGTGCCTACATCTGCGGAGAGGAGACCGCGCTGCTCGAGAGCCTCGAAGGCAAACGGGGAAATCCGCGCATCAAGCCGCCCTTCCCAGCGGTGAAAGGCCTTTACGGCTGCCCCACCGTGGTGAACAACGTGGAGACCATTGCGGCAGTGGTGCCCATCGTGAACGATGGTGGTGCCGAATACGCCAAGATCGGTGTGGGCAAGAGCACGGGTACCAAACTGATCAGTGCCGGAGGGAACATCAAGCGGCCCGGCGTTTACGAGATCGAACTCGGCCTGAGCTGCGATGAGTTCATCAACAGTGATGAGTATTGCGGCGGTGTGGACGGACGCGCCTTCAAGGCCGTGGTGCCGGGCGGCAGCAGCGTGCCCATCGTGCCCTACGAACTGTTCCTGCGCACCGCTGCCGGAGAACCGCGACTGATGTCCTATGAGAGCCTGGCCGACGGCGGTTTCGTCAGTGGCACCATGCTCGGTTCCGGCGGTTTCTACGCCTACAACGATGCGCAATGCATCGTGCGCAGCACCTGGAACCACACGCGCTTCTACCACCACGAGAGCTGCGGCCAATGCAGCCCCTGCCGCGAAGGCACCGGATGGATGGAGAAGGTGCTGGAGCGCCTGGAACATGGCGAAGGTCGCACGGAGGACATCGACCTGCTGTGGGACATCCAGCGCAAGATCGAGGGCAACACCATCTGCCCGCTGGGCGATGCCGCCGCCTGGCCGGTGGCCTCGGCCATCCGGCATTTCAGGGAGGAATTCGAGTATCACGTGCGTTTCCCGCAGAAAGTGAAGGACCCCAAGCACTTCGCGAAGGAACCTTTCGTGCGGAATGCCAACTTCGCGACCGCTTAGCCATGCCCAAGGTCACCATCGACGGTATCCCCATCGAAGTCCCGGAAGGGACCACCATCCTGCAGGCCGCCCGGTTGATCGGTGAGCGGGACAAGGCCCACCGGCACGTGGTCCCGCCGGCCATGTGCTACTACACCAAGCTCGAGACCAGCGGGGGCTACTGCCGCACCTGCATCGTGAAGGTGACCAAGGGCAGCGACAAGGACCCACGTCCCATGCCGAAGCCGGTGGCGAGCTGCCGCACCGCGGTGATGGACGGCATGGAGGTGGCGAACACCACCGACCCGGAACTGCTGGAGGCCCGCAAGGGTGTGGTGGAGTTCCTCCTCATCAACCATCCGCTGGATTGCCCGGTCTGCGACCAGGCCGGCGAATGCCACCTGCAGGACCTGAGCTATGAGAACGGCAAGGCCGCCAGCCGGTATGAGTTCGAGCGGCGCACCTTCGAGCCCGTCGACATCGGGGACAGTATCAAGCTGCACATGAACCGGTGCATCCTCTGCTACCGCTGCGTGAAGGTGGCGGACCAGTTGACCGATGGCCGCGTGCACGGTGTGATCAACCGGGGCGATGTCAGCGAGATCAGCACCTACATCAGCCAGGCGGTGGAGAACGACATGAGCGGGAACATGATCGACGTATGTCCCGTGGGAGCGCTCACCGACCGCACCTTCCGTTTCTCCAGCCGCGTGTGGTTCACCAATCCCGTGGACGCCCACCGTGAGTGCGGCACCTGCGCGGGCAAGGCCGTGCTGTGGCTGAAGGGCAACGAAGTGCTGCGCGTGACCGGTCGCAAGGACCAATGGGGCGAGGTGGAGGACTTCATCTGCAACACCTGTCGCTTCGACAAGAAGGACCTGAACGCCTGGAAGGTGGAAGGTCCCCGCAAGATCGACCGTCACAGTGTGATCGGCCAGGGCCATTACATGCTTCAGCGCAAGCAGCAGCTGTTGAACGCCCCCGCCCCGAACGTTCCGGAGATCGCCAAACGCAAGGAGCTCAAGGACCGATGATCATCACCGCGATCTTCCTGCTGGTGCTTTTCGTGGTCACGCTGACCGTGGCGGCCTACTCCACCTTCGGCGAGCGCAAGGTGGCGGCCTTCATGCAGGACCGTATCGGCCCCAACCGCGCAGGGCCCTTCGGCCTTCTGCAACCGGTGGCCGACGGGCTGAAGATGATCATGAAGGAGGACTTCATCCCCGCCATGGCGAACCGCAAGCTCTTCGTGTTGGGCCCGGCCATCGCCATGATGACGGCCCTGCTCACGGGTGTGGTGATCCCTTGGGGCGGCACGCTGACCTTCGGCGATGTGAGCTTCGACCTGCAGGGCACGGACCCGGAGATCGGCATCCTGTACGTGTTCGCCATGGTGAGCATCGGCGTCTATGGCATCATGCTCGGGGGCTGGGCGAGCAACAACAAGTTCGCGTTGTTGGGAGCCATCCGCGCGGCCAGCCAGATGGTGAGCTATGAACTGGCGATGGGCCTGAGCATCGTGGCCCTGGTGATGCTGACCGGTACGCTGAGCCTGAGCGGCATCGTGGCCTACCAGGTGGAGAACGGCTGGGGCATCATCCACCAGCCTTTGGGTTTCCTGATCTTCATCGTGTGCGCCTTCGCCGAATGCAACCGGGCACCCTTCGACATGCCCGAGTGCGAGACCGAACTGGTGGGCGGTTACCACACCGAGTTCAGCAGCATGAAGCTCGGTTTCTACCTCTTCGCAGAGTACATCAACATGTTCATGAGCAGTGCCGTGATCGCCACGCTCTATTTCGGCGGAAGCCATGTGCCGGGCCTCTCCTCGTTGGGCCTCGACCCGAACCTGGTGACGGTCATCGGCGCCGCGGCCATGTTCGCGAAGACCTTCTTCTTCATCTTCTTCTTCATGTGGGTGCGGTGGTCCATCCCCCGCTTCCGCTTCGACCAGTTGATGAACCTCGGCTGGAAGCGCTTGATCCCGTTGGGCATCCTCAACATCGTGGTGACCGGTGGCTTGTATTACCTCATCAACGGCTTTTGAGATGGCCAACGCGCTGCAGCCCCTGACAAGCCGCTCCCGTGTGGTGAGCAACAAGAGGATGACGCTGATGGAGCGCATCTACCTGCCCGCCATCGTGGGCGGCCTGTTGATCACCATCCGGCACATGTTCCGCACCAAGCGGCCTACCATCCAGTATCCGGAGGAAAAGCGCCCGATGAGCGACAATTACCGCGGCCAGCATGTGCTCAAGCGCGATGACCAGGGCCGCGAACGATGCACCGCCTGCGGGCTTTGTGCGGTCGCCTGTCCTGCCGAGGCCATCACCATGACCTCCGGCGAGCGCAAGGCGGGCGAGGAAGGCCTGTACCGAGAGGAGAAGTACGCTGTCACCTACGAGATCGACATGCTGCGCTGCATCTTCTGCGGCGATTGTGAGGAGGCCTGTCCGAAGGAGGCCATCTTCCTGACCGACCGCCTGGTGGAGAGCAACTACCTGCGCACACCCTTCGTGTTCAGCAAGGACGAGCTCGTGGAGCCTTTGGACCCCGCCAGACGCGTGGATGTGAGCAAACGACAGACGCCGGAAGTGCTGCGCTTCAAACAGGTGGTGAAGGCCGCACACAATCGCTGACCGGGACCATGGCCACCCTCTTCTACATCATCGCCGCGATCAGTGTGATCAGTGCGCTGTTCGTGGTAAGCGCGAAGAACCCGGTGAACAGTGTGATCGCCCTCATCGTGTGTTTCCTGAGCATCGCCGGGCATTACATCCTGCTCAATGCACAGTTCCTGGCCATGGTGCACATCATCGTATACACCGGTGCCATCATGGTGCTGTTCCTGTTCGTGATCATGCTGCTGAACCTGAACCGGGCGACGGAACCGATGAAGACCTTGGGCACCCGCATTGCGGCCGTGCTTTCCGGCGGGCTCCTGTTCCTGACCTTGGTGGCCGCCATCCGCAATGGGGTCGGCATCTCACCGGCGAACGACTTCGATCCCGGCATCGGGTTGGTGCGCAGTGTGGGCATGTCCCTCTTCAATGAGTTCCTGCTTCCTTTCGAAGTGAGCAGTGTGCTCTTCCTGAGCGCCATGGTGGGCGTGGTGCTGCTGGCCAAGAAGGAAGGCAGCGCGAGGGCCTCCACAGTGGAAGGCTCCACCGCCTTGACCGAAAAGGAACTGTGAGCATGGACCAGAGCATCATCACTTCGATCCGTGTGATCCCGATGGAGCACTACCTGATGCTGAGCTTCCTGCTGTTCAGCATCGGTGTGGCGGGCGTGGTTTTCCGTCGCAACACCATCATCATCCTGATGTGCCTGGAGCTGATGTTCAACAGCGTGAACCTGCTGTTGACGGCCTTCAGCGCGTACCACAGCGACCCGCGCGCTCAGGTGTTCGTGTTCTTCATCATGCTCGTGGCTGCGGCCGAGGTCACCGTGGGCCTGGCGATCCTGGTGATGATGAAGCGCAATGTGGACAGCGTGGACGTGAACCAACTGAACCGCTTGAAATGGTAGGGCAGGACGTCCTGGTGCTGCTGGTCCCCGCCCTGCCCCTGCTCGGGGCGGTGCTCATAGGCACACTGCGCAAACGGCTTTCCGCGGGCCTTGCCGGCGGACTGGCCACGACCTTTCTTGCGGGTGCTTTTGCCTGCAGCGTGGCGCTCTTCCTCAGCGAGCACACCGAGCTGGGCGGTCGCACGCTTCGGCTTTTCGATTGGATACACGTGGAGGGCATGATGATCCCCTTCGCCTTCCGGATCGACGCCCTGTCGCTGACCATGATACTGCTGGTGACCGGCGTGGGCACCTTGATCCATCTGTACTCCATCGGTTACATGCATGCCGATGGCCGGGCAAGCACCTTCTTCGCGCAGCTGAACCTGTTCTGCTTCGCGATGCTCCTGCTGGTGATGGGCTCCAACCTGTTGATCACCTTCATCGGTTGGGAGGGCGTAGGGCTGTGCAGCTACCTATTGATCGGGTTCTGGTACACCAATCGGGATTACAACTACGCGGCGCGCAAGGCCTTCGTGATCAACCGGATCGGCGACGTGGGGATGGTGCTGGCCATGGCCTTGCTGTTCCAGCAATTCGGCACCTTGGAATATGCGGCCATCGCCGAACAGGCCGGATCGCTGTTGACCGGGAACCACCTGGTGGTGTTGGCCACACTGCTGCTGTTCGTCGGTGCCATGGGGAAAAGCGCGCAGCTCCCGCTCTTCACCTGGTTGCCCGACGCCATGGCGGGTCCCACGCCCGTCAGCGCCCTCATCCACGCGGCCACCATGGTCACGGCGGGCATCTTCCTGGTGGTGCGCAGTTCGGTGCTCTTCGAACTGGCACCTGTCACCCAGGACGTGATCCTGGCCGTGGGGACCGCCACCGCCCTGCTGGCCGCGAGCATCGGCCTGTTCCAGAACGACATCAAGAAAGTGCTGGCCTATTCCACCGTGAGCCAGTTGGGCTACATGTTCGCCGCACTGGGCATGGGGGCCTATGACGCGGCCATGTTCCATGTGCTGACCCATGCCTTCTTCAAGGCCCTGCTCTTCCTGGGGGCCGGCAGTGTGATCCATGCCTTGGGCGGTGAACAGGACATCCGGCGTATGGGCGGACTGCGCGGCAGCATCCGCATCACGTACATCACCTTCCTGATCGGCACGCTCGCCATCTCGGGTCTTCCGTTGCTCAGCGGCTTCTTCAGCAAGGACCTCATCCTTGCCCACGCCTACCAGTATTCCCCGGTGGTCTTCGCCCTGTTGCTCGGCGGGGCGTTGCTCACCACCTTCTACATGTTCCGCCTCTTCTTCCTCGTGTTCCATGGAAGCTACCGGGGCGGCGCACATCCGCATGAAAGCCCCGCTACGATGACCACTCCCCTGATCATCCTCGCGGTGCTCAGCGTGGTGGGCGGCGTGCTGAACGTACCGCACCTGCTGGGTGGCCATGAGGCGATGAAGCACTACCTGTCCACCGCATCCCCGGCCCTGGGTGCCTCCAGCCTTCACCTTGCGGCAGCCGTGGAATGGACGCTCATGGGCATCACTACGGCACTGGTGATCGCCACAGTGGCCCTGACCTACCGCCGCTTCGCCATCGCTCCAACACTGGATGGCGATAGCTCTTCCATGCCGATGCCCAAGCGTCTGTTGGCGGAACGCTGGCGCATCGATGAACTGTATGCCTGGGCGTTCGAGCGTCCCTTCGGCTGGTTGAGCACGCAATTCCACGCCGTGGGTGAACAGCGCGTGATGATCCCGTTGATGGTCGGTTTCGGTGCGATCACCCTCCGGCTGGGCGGCTTGGTGCGCAGGATCCAGACCGGGAACGCCAGCTTCCACCTGTTGGCCATGTTGGCAGGCATCATCATCTTCCTCCTCATCACCTTGTTGAGCAACTGACATGGCCCTGCTCGCGCTCCTGCTCATCCCCTTGCTCACGGCCATGGTGCTGCTGGTGGCCACACCGACGCGTTACGCCAGGGGCATCGCCTTGTTCTCCAGCTTGGTGAGCCTGGCGCTCACGCTTTGGCTGTGGTCGAACTACCAAGGCATACCCGTGCAGGCATTGGACGTCGAATGGGCCACGGCCTGGGGCCTTCGGTTCACGCTGGGGTACGACGGGGTGGGCCTGCTGATGCTCCTGCTGACCGCGTTGGTGTATCCCTTCATCATCGGGGCGGGCTATGGTGAACGGCTCCAGCACCCTTCCATGATCAACGCCCTGCTGCTGTTCACCCAGAGCTTCGTCATGGGCGTGTTCACGGCGCAGAACCTGCTGCTGTTCTACATCTTCTACGAACTGGCCCTGTTGCCGGTGTTCTTCCTGCTGCTTTACTGGGGCGGTGAACGGCGACGGGCCATCACCGTGCGGTTCTTCATGTACACCCTGCTGGGCGGTCTTTCGCTCCTGTTCGGTGCGGTCTATTGCCTGGTGCAGGTGGAAGGATTCAATGGCGACCTGTCGGCACTGGCCACGCTCGACCTGCCCTATGACACACAGGTCTGGCTGTTCTGGGTGCTGTTCCTGGCATTTGCCATCAAGCTGCCGATCTTTCCCTTCCACGGCTGGCAGCCCGACACGTACACCACCGCACCTGTGCAGGGCACCATGGTGCTCTCTGCCGTGATGCTGAAGATGGGCCTGTATGGCACCATGCGCATCGTGTTCCCGGCCGTGCCGCTCGGTGTTGAACACTGGCGCGACACGGTCATCGTGCTCAGCCTGGTCGGTGCGATCTACGCGGCCATCATCGCCTTCCGTCAGTCGGACCTTCGCCGCTTGATCGCCTATTCATCCCTCAGCCACGTCGGAGTGTTATGCGCCGGACTGTTCACCTGCAACCGCCTGGGCATGACCGGTTCGCTCTATCAGGCCTTTGCGCACGCGGTATTGGCCATCGGCATGCTGTACATCTCCGGCGCGTTGAAGGAGCGCGTGGGGTCGAGCGAGATGGCTGCCATGGGAGGCCTGAAAGCCCGTGTACCACGTCTGGCCGTGCTGTTCATGCTGGTGCTCGTCAATGCCATCGGACTGCCGTTCACACAGAGCTTTGTGGGCGAATGGCTCATGTTCGCGGGGCTTTGGCAGGTGAACGCGTGGCTGTCGTTGGCGGCGGTATCGACCATCGTGCTGGGGGCCATCTACATGCTTTACGCTTATCAGCGGGTGATGCTGGGGACGGACAAATGGGGTATCGAGATGAACGACGTGAGCCTGCGCGACCACCTGGTGCTGGTGCCGCTGGTGACCCTCACTTTCGTGCTCGGCGTGCATCCCCGTCCCATCCTGGACCTCGTGGAGGGGCCCGTGCAAGTGCTGCTCACCTCATTCCCAACCCTGAACTGAGATGAGCGCCCTGGTCCTGCTCTCCGTCCTTGGTGTACTGCTGCTTTACGCAGGCCTCTTCGGAAAACGCACGCTGCTGGCCCCCCTGGGGATCATCGGCCTGCTGGCCACAATGGTCGTCATCCGCTCCGGCTGGATGATGAACGTGCCACTGGTGGGTGCCATGGTGCGCTTCGATCACTTCGGCTCCGTCTTCGGGCAGGCGCTCACGCTGATCACCGTGCTGCTGTTCATCTTCGGCATCGATTACTACAGCCGCGTGCGGGAGAACGTGGCCGAGCAGTATGCCCTGATCATCTTCTCACTGGTCGGTGCGGTACTGCTGATCAGCTATTCCAACCTGTTGGTACTGTTCCTGGGGATCGAGATCCTGAGCATCCCCTTATACATCCTCGCGGGTGGCAAGCGGGACAGCTTCCGGAGCGGTGAGGCGGCCTTCAAATACTTCCTGCAGGGATCCTTCGCCTCGGGCTTCTTCCTCATGGGCATCGCACTGCTCTATGGCTCCACCGCATCCCTGGACCTTGCCACGGTTCAGGCTTCGGCGGCCTCTGCGAGCGGGTCGGCCCACATGCTGTACCTCCTGGGCCTGTTCTTCACCATCGCAGGACTGGCCTTCAAAGTGGCGGCGGTGCCCTTCCACTTCTGGAGCCCCGACGTCTATGAAGGTTCGCCCACCTTGGTGACCGCCTACATGAGCACGGTGGTGAAGACGGCCGCCTTCGCCGCTTTCCACCGCTTGATCGCGGGTATGGAACTCCCGGGTGCGATCCAAACGATGCTGGTGGTGATGACCCTGCTCACCCTGTTCCTGGGTAACATCGTGGCCTTGCGCCAGACCCAGTTCAAACGCTTGCTCGCCTATTCCGGCATCGCCCACAGCGGGTTCCTGCTGCTGGCCTTTCTGGGAAGCGATCCTGGGGCGCCGGGTGTCCTGTTCTATTATTCCATCACCTATTCCTTGGCCACGATGGGGCTCTTCGTGGTGCTCACGCTCGCCAAACGGGCGGCAAATGGCGACGAGAATATCCGGATCTTTCGGGGGCTTTACCGCAGCAGCCCATGGCTGGCCATCGTCACCATGTTGTTGCTCCTTTCCCTGGCAGGCATACCGATGACAGCCGGATTCGTAGCCAAGTACCAGGTGTTCCTGTTGGGAATTGAAGGTGGCTACACCCTGACGACGGCCTTCGCGGTGGCGATGGCGCTGGTCGGGGTCTATTACTACGTGTTGGTGATCCGGGAGGCGTTCACCCCCCGTGAACAGGCCCCGGAACTGGTGGTGAGCCGATTGAACTGGCTGGTGATCTCCTTCTGCGGGCTCGCGGTGGTGGTGCTCGGTCTGGTGCCCGAACTGCTCCGTTTCTGAACTTCAGGCGCCTGTAATGTCCCTGACAAGCGGACAGTACCAGGAAATGAGCTCGGTGAGACCTTGGTGCGCTTAGTGCCCATTCGTTTCCTGCTGGGGAATGCAGGCATGATCGGACCGGACCCGCTAATGACGCTTTAGTGCCCGAGCTCACCCTCCCATTTGCTCACCACGCTGGTGGCGATGGCGTTACCCACCACGTTCGTGGCACTGCGGCCCATGTCGCAGAAGTGATCGATGGGAAGGATCAGCGCGATGCCTTCCACGGGGATGCCGAACATGCCCAGTGTAGCTGCCACAACGACCAGTGAGGCCCGTGGAACACCGGCGATCCCTTTACTGGTCAACATCAGCGTGAGCAGCATGGTGATCTGGGTCCCTAGGTCGAGCGTGATGCCGTAGACCTGCGCAATGAAGAGACTGGCGAAGGTCATGTACATCATGCTGCCGTCCAGGTTGAAGCTGTAGCCTAATGGCAGCACGAAGCTCACGACCTTGTCCTTGCAGCCGAAGCGTTCCAATTCCTCCATGAGCTTCGGCATCACCGCTTCACTGCTGGTGGTGCTGAAGGCAATGGTCACCGGCTGTATGATGCGTCGCATCAGTTCCTTCATCCGCAGACCCAGGAAAAGGAACCCGACCCCCAACAGGATGATCCACAGAATGAGCAGGCCGAGGTAGAACTGACCGATGTACACAGCATACGTGCTGAGGACACCGAGCCCATGTATTGCGATCACGGCCGTAATGGCCCCGAAGACACCCAACGGGGCGAAGTTCATCACGTACCCCACCATCTTCAAGATCACGTGCGACACGCTCTCCAGGAGCTTCACCACCGGCTTCGCATAGTCGCCGATGCTGGCACAGGCCACCCCGAAGAACAGGCTGAACACCACGATCTGCAGCACCTCGTTGGTGGCCATCGCTTCCACGATGCTCTTGGGGAACAGGTGCGCGATGAAGTCCTTCAGCGTGAAAGCCTGTGTCTTACCGATCACATCGGCCACATCACCGCTGGCTTCCAGCTGAAGTCCCACACCAGGCTTCAGCACGTTCACCAGCACCATACCGAGCAGGAGACTGACCAATGAGGCGGACATGAACCAGAGCAGCGCACGGCCGCCCACACGGCCCACGGTCTTCATATCACCCAACTTCGCGATGCCCACGACCAGCGTACTGAACACCAACGGGGCGATGATCATCTTCACCAATCGCAGGAAGATGTCCGTCAAGATCTTCAGGTTCTCGGCCACTTCCTTTCTGGCCTGGAGCTCCATCCCATGGTGCATGGCGTATCCCACAGCGATGCCCAGTACCATGGCGATCAGGATCCAGATGGTCAGTCGATTGTTCTTCGTCATGGGCGTGCTCAGTGGCGCCGAATGTAAACCCACCTCCGGTCATATTCACTAATGTCCTCCTTCCGGATGCGTTCACCGTTCACGTTGATCCGTGCCTGAGGCGACCATGAACTGGCCTCGGACATTTTCGCCGTGCCTGCGCTATTGCCTTGACGCTGGGGTCGCATCCTGAGCCCAGAACCTACTTTTGCCGCCCACCGAACACCAACGAGGAATTCCATTCCCCGATCTTCCGATCGCCACATTTTCTGATCGCCATGTCCCGCACGAGCAGCTACACCGTGGACCCCGACCGCCTCGAAGGCGCGGTGGCGGAGCCCTTGTTCGCGGCTGTGGCGGCCGAGGCAGCGCGGCAGAACATGGCGGCCTTTGCGATCGGGGGATACGTGCGCGACCGGCTGATCGGCAGGCCCTGCAAGGACATCGACTTCGTGGTGGAGGGTGATGGGATCACCTTTGCCCAAGGTGTTTCCGAACGGCTTGGGGCCGGCCATGTGAACGTGTTCAAGACCTTCGGCACGGCCATGTTCATGTACGGCGACCTCCAAGTGGAGTTCGTGGGTGCCCGCAAGGAGAGCTACAGCCGCGACAGCCGCAAACCGGCCGTGGAGCCCGGGACCATCAAGGACGATCAGGAGCGCCGCGACTTCACCATCAACGCGCTGGCCATCTCGCTGAACAGCGGCAGCATGGGAGCGCTGGTGGACCCTTTCGGTGGCATCCTCGATCTGGACCGTGGGCTGCTGCGCACACCGCTTGACCCGGACATCACCTTCAGCGACGATCCCTTGCGGATGCTGCGGGCCGTGCGTTTCGCCAACCAGTTAGGCTTCGTCATCGACCCGCCCACCTTCGATGCCATCAAACGCAATGCGTCCCGGCTCGAGATCATCAGCGCCGAGCGCATCCATACCGAGCTCAACAAGATCATCCTGTGCCGCCGGCCCAGCGAGGGCTTCATCCTGCTGCGGGACAGTGGGCTGATGCAGGAGTTCTTCCCCGAGTTCCTCGAACTGGCGGGCGCCGAGGAGAAATTCGGCATCGGGCACAAGGACAACTTCTACCACACCCTGCAGGTGCTGGACAATGTGTGTGAGCATAGCGACGACCTGTGGTTGCGCTGGGCGGCCATCCTGCACGACATCGCCAAGCCGAAGACCAAACGGTTCGAGAACGGGCACGGCTGGACCTTTCACGGACATGAGGACAAGGGCGCGCGTATGGTGCCCGGCATCTTCCGCCGCCTGAAGCTGCCGCTGGACGAGAAGATGAAGTACGTCCAGAACCTGGTGGCCCTGCACCTGCGGCCGATCGCTCTTACCAAGGTGGAGGTGACCGACAGTGCCGTGCGTCGCTTGCTGTTCGACGCGGGGGACAACATCGACGCGCTGATGATCCTATGCCGGGCGGACATCACCAGCAAGAACGAGAAGAAGAAAGAACGCTACCTGCGCAACTACGAGGTGGTGATGCAGAAGCTGAAGGAAGTGGAGGAGAAGGACCGCGTGCGCAACTTCCAGCCACCGATCACCGGCCAGGACGTGATGAAGGCCTTCGCCATACCGCCGTGCAAACTGATCGGCGACATCAAGACCGTGATCAAGGACGCGATCCTGGACGGCGAGATCCAGAACGAGCGGGCGCAGGCCTGGCAGCTGATGCTGGACACCGGCCGGAAACTGGGCGTGGAACCCGTGGTGACCGAGGACCCCGGACCCTTGCCGGAACAGGGCCTGTAGGCCACTGCCTGAGCAGGATCGTTAGGCCATCCCTGCACGAACGTTAATTTCGCGCTCCGCAGACAGCGGCCATCGCCCGGCCTGCGTCCCTCAGCAACCATGCGCATCTACCGCTTCCGCGTCCTGATCGACCACCCCAGCGAGGCTTTTCGCGACATCGAGATCGGCTCGGAGCAAAGCTTCATGGACCTGCACAAGGCCATCAAGGAAGCCTTCGGGTTCATCGGTCAGGAGATGGCCTGCTTCTATGTGAGCGACGAGGAATGGGGCAAAGGCGCGGAGATCCCGCTGGCCGACATGGGATTCGCCGAGGAAGGCACCGTGCCCGCCTTGATGGACCAGGTGTACATCAGTGACCACATCCGCAGCACCGACCAGCGTTTCATCTACGCCTACGACTTCCTCCACATGTGGATGTTCATGGTGGAACTGATCAGCGCGCAGGACCCGGAGGTGGGTGCCACCTACCCGCGGGTGGTGATGAGCATGAACGAGGCTCCCGATGAGCACAGCAAGGAGGACGACCTCTCGGCAGGCATCCTGTCGGAGGACCCCTATGCCATGGATGATGAGGAGCACCACTATGACGATGAGGACGATGATCTCGGCTTCGGTGAAGAGGAGGGTGGCGACGAGTTCGGCCACGGCAGCATCGATGACCTGGGTGAGGAATTCCGATGAGCTGCGCTCCGGCGTGGCCATCCGCGCATCACGCTTTTCCGCCTTTCCGGTGATCTGATCCACCCGCATGCCCCCCACCCTGGTCATCATCGGCGGTCCCACGGCATCGGGAAAGACCCGGGCCGCGGCCACCCTGGCCCGGAACTTGGGCACCGAGGTGATCAGTGCGGACTCCAGGCAGTTCTACCGGGCCATGCGCATCGGGACCGCGCGTCCCACGGAAGCCGAACTGCTGGGCGTGCGCCACCACTTCCTGGGGCATTTGGAGCTGGAGGAGACCTGGAGCGCGGGGCACTTCGCCCGGGAGGCTGAGCCTGTGCTGCAGGAGCTGTTGAAGGCCCACGGATTAGCGGTGCTCGTGGGGGGAAGTGGTCTGTACATCGACGCGCTGATCAAGGGACTGGACCCCCTGCCGGCCGGTGATGCACGCACCCGCGAACGCCTGCAGGAGCGCTACCGGGAGACCGGCCTGGTCCCCTTGCTGGAGGAGTTGCACCAACACGATCCAGAGACCTGGCGCACCATCGACCGGGCCAATCCGCACCGCGTGATCCGGGCCTTGGAGATCTGCCTCATCACCGGACGACCCTACAGCGAGCAACGCAGCCAGCCCAGGGACCGCACGGACCTGCACCTGGTGCGCATCGCCATGGACGTGCCCCGTGAGAAGCTCTACCGCATCATCGATGCGCGCGTGGACCGCATGGTGGACGAAGGCATGGAGGCCGAGGCCCGTGCCTTGCATCCGCACAAAGCACTGAACGCCTTGCAGACCGTGGGTTACCGCGAGTGGTTCGCGCACTTCGAGGGAACCATGGACCACGCCGATACGCTGGCCGCGATCAAGCAGCACACCCGCAACTATGCCAAACGGCAGGGCACCTGGTTGCGCAGGGAGCCGGGTTGGCACGCGGTGGATCCCCAGGACGACAGCCGAATGCTGGACCTGGCACGCGCGGGGGCCTAGGACCCGGGAGCCTGGATCTTCACACCGATCAGGAGCACATCATCCACCTGCTCCTTTTCGCCCTTCCACATGTGTAAACGGTCCGAGAGGGCCTGGCACTGATGATCGATGGAAAGCGTGGCGGTACCTTGCCGCCGCTAAGGCAACAGGGGAGTTCCCCGCTGCTTCGCCTTGGTTCCCTGTATGGACACTTCCACCTCGACTTTTGGCGCCCTTGGCCTTTCCGCCGCCCTGCTCAAGGCCTTGGAAGGCCTGCCCTACACGCAGCCCACCCCCATCCAGGAGCAGGCCATACCGGCTGTGCTCTTCGGCAAGGACGTGCTGGGCATTGCACAAACGGGTTCGGGGAAAACGGCGAGCTATGTGCTGCCCGTGCTGCAACGCCTGATGGAGGAGCGCTGGGCCGTTCAGAACCGGCACGTGCCCGTGCTGGTGCTGGTGCCTACGCGTGAACTGGCGCTTCAGGTAGAGGCGGTCTTCAACGAATTCAGCGCCGGACTTTCGGAGCCGGTGAAGATCGTGGCGGTTTTCGGTGGCGTCTCCATCAACCCGCAGATGATCGGCATGCAGGGTGTGCGAGTGCTCATCGCCACGCCGGGCCGACTGCTGGACCTGGTGGACCACAAGGCCGTACACCTGGCGGAAGTGAAGATGCTGGTGCTGGACGAAGCCGACCGGATGCTCGACCTGGGTTTCAAGGACGAAATGGACCGCCTGTTGGCGATGATGCCCCGCAAGCGGCAGAACCTGCTGTTCTCCGCCACGCTGAGCAATGCGGTGAACGCCATCACGCAGGTGGTGCTGCACAAACCGGAAGTGATCCAGGCCAGTAGCGAACCGCAGGAGGTCACGCTGATCCAGCAACGGGCCTTCCGGGTGTCGCCCGAACGCAAAGGCCCCTACCTGCGCTACCTGATCAAGAGCCGGGACATGCAGCAGGTGTTGGTGTTCACCGCCAGCAGCCATAGCGCCGACCATGTGGCGGACAAGCTGCGGAAGCACGGCATCGATGCCCGCGCCACGCATGGCAAGAAGAGCAACCACGCCCGGCAGGAAACGCTGGCCAACTTCAAGGCCGGCAAGCTCCGTGTGCTGGTCACCACCGACCTGCTTTCACGCGGCATCGACATCGAATTCCTACCCTATGTGATCAACTATGAACTGCCCCGGTCCCCCAAGGACCACGTGCACCGAATCGGTCGCACGGGCCGCGCGGAACGACCGGGCGAGGCCTTCACCCTGGTAACGCCGGAGGACCAGCCGCATTTCAAGGTGATCCAGAAGAAGATGGGCCAGTGGCTCACCCTGGAAGGCACCGAGGATGTGGACCTGGCAGGTGTGTGAACGGCGGACAGCGACCGCCCTCAGCAGCTGAGAAGCTTAGCTTCGCGGTCCCGGTGTCAACACACATCCTCTCGTGTCCTACCTGCTCCAGCCCGACCACCTCTGCTTCACACCATGAGCGTCGAGCGACTGGACCAACTGCGCGCCATGCAGGCCGAGGAGCCTGAGGATGCCTTTCTGCGCTACGCCATCGCGCTGGAGCTGAAACGTCTGGGCCGGATGGAGGAGGCCATCGCCGACCTGGAGGCCCTGCTCCGCGACAAACCCGACCACGTGGCGAGCTACTACCAGCTGGCCACCTGGCTGGCCGAGCTGGGACGCGTGAGCGATGCCGTGGAGACCTGTAATGCCGGATCGCTCCGTGCATTGGTGCAGGGCGAGCGCAAGGCCCGCACCGAACTGATCGCCCTGCGGGATCAATTGTTGGACAGCGAGGGATGAAACGCAGGACCTGGCTGATCGCAGCGATCGTCGCCTTGCTGCTGCTGGTGTTGGGCGCATGGCGCGTTCATCCCTACCTGGCCATCACCGAAGCGAGCGGTTCCCGGACCGTGGTGGTGGAGGGCTGGCTGCCCATGGAGCTGATCCCAGAGGCTGCTGCGGAGATCGGGCGGCGGGGATATGACCGCATCTACACCACCGGGACGCTGAGGCCTTTCGCGTACTATCTGGATCAGGACGAAGCCTTGGTGATCACGCTCAACGGCGCGGTCCGTGGCGAACTGATGGTGAACGCGAGCGGGATCGATGGAGCTCAGCTGGTGCTGATCGCCAACGGCGACACGATCATGGCACAGCAGGTCAGCGGAGCACCCACGGAACTGTTCGCGAGCCTTACCAGGCCTTCGACCCGATTGGAACTGCACAGCAGGCATCCGCGGACCCTGGACAGCGGCACACGCAACCTGTTCATCAAGGACCTTCGGATCAATGGGCGGAACATGCACGGACTTCCCGGACAGGTGCAGTTCCTGCGCGCCTCGGGAGCCTTGGAGCCGGGCTGGCCAACCTTCGCCGAAGCGGCGGCAGCGCGCCTCGTGAGGGCGGGGATCCCCAGACAGCGCATCACGGCCGTGCCCAGTGCGCAGGTGGACGACAGCCGCACCCTTGCGAATGCGGGGGCCTTCGCCGCACGCGCCCGCCAGGACGGACTGGATGCTGTGGACGTACTGTCCATGGGAGTGCATGCGCGACGCTCACGGAGAACCTACCAGGATGCCTGTGGTGGCGGTGTGCTGGTGGGCGTGGTGGCCCTCCCCGACCCGGCCACACCGGCAAATGGCTGGTGGAGAAGTCCGCTGGGCTGCCTGCGGGTGGCCAAGGAACTGGTGGGGCTGCCTGCCTCGCAGGTCCTCAACGGCACGGTGGAACCGTGAGCGACGTGGATCCCTATCTTGGGATCATGATCGAAGCTCGCCGTCCGGCCTTGGAGGAAATGCCTCCCTTCTACCACGGTTACGTGACCCGCATGGAGGGCTCGGACCTGTTCGACGCCTTGGACCAGAACACCAAGCAGACCCTGCGCACCTTGGACACGGTCAGGGCCGATCGAAGTCTGCATCGCTACGCTGCCGGCAAATGGAGCCTGCGCGAGGTGGTGCAGCACCTAACCGATTGCGAGCGGATCATGGCCTACCGCGCCCTCTGTTTTGCGCGGGGTGAACAGGCCTCGCTGCCGGGTTTCGATGAGGATGCCTACGTGGCGAACGCCGATACCGACCGCCGCCCTTGGGCCGAGCTCACCACCGAGTGGCGCACCGTAAGGGCCGGCACCATGGACCTGTTCCAGAGCTTCACGGACGGGATGCTCGTGAGGTGGGGCACGGCGAACAGGGGGCGCGTGACGGTGCGTGCGTTGGGCTGGATCATCGCCGGGCATACGTCCCATCACCTCACCGTGATCAACGAACGATACCTCTGAAGCCATGGCCGCGCGCAGCATCCAGCAGTGGTTCGACGCCTACGGCGAAAGCCACCGGAACCCCACCAACAAACTGATCCACTGGATCTGTGTGCCCACCATCTATTTCTGCTTGGTCGCGCTGCTCTGGAGTATCCCCGGATGGCCCTCCACACCCTGGCTGCCCAGCGGTTGGGCGGCGATGTCAGCCTTGCTGCTCGTTGCCTTGTTCTACGTGCGCCTGTCCATACCCATCATGTTCGGAATGGCGCTGTTCAGCGGTCTCTGCCTGCTGCTCAGTGCCTGGCTGGATACCCACGCTGATCGGCCATTGTGGTCCATCGCCCTGGTGCTCTTCGTAGCCGCCTGGATCGGACAGTTCTACGGCCACAAGGTGGAGGGGAAGAAACCCAGCTTCCTGGACGACCTGCAGTTCCTGATGATCGGTCCGGCCTGGCTGATGGGCTTCATCTACCGGCGGCTGGGCATCAGCTATTGAACGATGCGGTGGAAATAGCGCGGGGTATGGTCCTGCGCACGTTCCGGATGCAGGACCTTGATCAGGTCGAGCAGCACCACCTCGGGTTCCAGCAGGGCCTGTCCGAAGACATCGGTGGCTTCGCTGTTGGCGTAGAACCCGCCTTGTTCCACCCCGCGGGCATGTGCCAGCCGTTCATCGCCCCCCATCAATGCACGGGCATCAGGCGGTGAGCGCAGGGCGACCACCAGTCCCACATGGTCCACTTCATCGGCCAGGGCCATCATGCCTTCGATATCCACCGGAGGGTTCTCCCTTAGCATGGTGTCCTTCGCCCACGGTGTGCCGCCGGCATCACGCAGGGTGCGCACCATATAGCTGTTCCCCGCAGCAGCATGGAATCGGCCCTGCCAGGTGCTGCCGAAGAACACCACGGGACGGGTGGTCACGGTATCCACCCGTTGGGCGGCCTCATCGTAGCGTGCTTCGATCGCGGCGAACAGGGAATCGGTCTGGGCCTTCCTCCCCATCACGGCACCGAAGAACCGGATCCATTCCGCACGGCCCAGTGGGTGCTCTTCAAGATATTCCGTGACCGGAACCGTGAGGACACCTTCGGCCCGAGGAGCCCGGTCGGCGCGACCGAAGGGCTGGTCAAACAAGGCGTCCGGACTCAGCAGCATCAACTGCTCCCGGTCCAGGCGTTCCCCGGTCACCAGTTCCACCACCTGTCCATTGAGGATCCGTTGGCGCAGGGAAGCGTCCCTCACCGCATCCAGGTAGGCCGCAGCAACGATATGGTCCGTCAGGCCCAAGGCACTGATGTAGGGTACATGGGTGGTGCTCATCACGGCCACGCGCTGCCAGGGCGTCGCGGAAAGGTCGATCACGGCCAGTGTATCGTCCGTCCCACCGGGTCCGAAGACCAGTGCGCGGTGTTGCCCCCCCCTGGTCTGAAGGCGGAAAAAACGGGCGTGCGCGTTCGCCTCATCCGTCCAGGCGTTGTCCGTGGGAGGCTGCGAACGAGGACCGCACGCGGTCAGGATGACAGCTGTGGCCAGTACCGACCACTTCATCGCAGCTCGCGGATCATCTCCAACAAGGCCTCACGGATGGTGTCGCGTCCTTTGGCGATCCCCCAGGGCTGTTGCTCCACCTCGTGGTGGGGCCGTTCACCATGGTCCATCGGACCCGAAGGCATGCCATCGGGGACGTAGCGCATCAGCGGCACATGCAGCTCAATGCCGGAATGCGGCAGCACGGTGGTCAAGGCCCGACCACCCGTGAAGCTCAGCGCGTTGGAGCCCACCTCCTCGCCCACCACACGGGCCCTGCCCGTTCGTTTGGCCAACATCACCAAGGCGGCACCGGCATCGCGGGTCATTCCATCGCAGACCACATAAACCTTGCCTTGAAAGGCCTTGGCCATGGGCTGCAGAGGTACCAGGCGCGTGTCGTCCGGCCGCAGGTGGGACACTCCGTTGGGTCCGGGCACGAACTGGTCCAGCACCATGCTGAGGTGATCGGCGGGAAGGCCCGCGAGGGGTCCAAGGGCTGGATCGATGCTCCGTACGGTCATGCTCTGCACCACCCGGAAAGGGGCTTTGGCGACGCTGGCAAAGACCAGTTCGGCAGCAGCCAGGTCGCGGCCACCCGCACCGCGCAGGTCAAAGACCACCGAACGGGCCTTGTTCCGCCGGGCGTCCTTCAGCATGGCGGCCAGGAATCTATCCGGACGGATGCCCGCTGCTGCCAGCGTATCCAGGTCCAGAGTGCGGAGCGTGACCCACAGGGCCTCGCTGTCCTGGTCCCAGAACACGCGCCAAGAGTTCAACCCGGCCCCATCGGGTTTACGTGTCCTGGCCATCTCTTCACCGGTCATGGCAAAGACCTTCTGTTCCGCCTCGCTGCCATCGGTCATCTGATAGCGCACCGTGAAAGAGCTGGAGGCATCAATGTACCGCCGGTACAGCCAGGGGAACTCCTTCTCCAACCTTCTGACGCGCAGGGTGGTGTTCGCGCCGTCCACGGTGATCATGCGCCCCAGGCGTTGCAGGATATGCTCGGCGCTGTGTCCATTGATCGACAGGATCCGAACGCCGAGGGGCAGGCTCCGAAACCCTTTCAGCTCCTCCTCCACGTAGAGCCCTTCGTTGAGGATGCTCACCTTGATGGGGATCACGGGCAGTTCCTGTTCGATCCGTCCCCGCTGTGTGGCAGGCAGATCGGGGTAGCAATGCGCGTCGCCCACCAGGTGGAAGACCGGCATCAGGGCGTTGAGGAAGGCCTGCCTGTCCAGTGGGACGGTTATGCTGTCCAGCACCGCGTCGAAGGCACGGTCCAGGCCGGCCTGCGTGGCGTAGCGATAGGGATCGGGATGGGCACGGTGAAGGACATCCCGCAGCACCTCCAGATCGGAATGCAGCTTTTCAGGGTAGAAAGGTCCGCCCGTGTTGGATCCCTGTGCAAGCGCGGAGACCGCCAGTACAGCAGCGACCAGCAATGAACACGTTCTCATCCTCCTCATGACCTCGGAAAGGGCGGCAAAGGTAGCCGGATCGGTGTCGCAGCTCTCTGCCGCTGTGCAAGATCCGGACCGTTCCCGAACAAAGAGGCCCCTCCGTTCCCGGAAGGGCCTCCAAGAGGAACGATGGTGCGCTCAGGCCTTCACCGCGACCTTGGGCGCTGCCGCCAGGATCTCAGCGCTGGCGCCCTCCTTGTACTTTTCGAAGTTGGTGACGAACTGCTTGGCCAATTTCTCGGCTGTGCGGTCATACTCGGCCTTGTCGGCCCAGGTGCTCCGGGGATCCAGGATCTCGGCCGGTACGTTGGGGCAGATGGTGGGGAAGCTCACGCCGAATACGGGGTGTTCCTTGTACTCCACGCGGTCCAGTTCACCACGCAGTGCTGCTGTGATCATGGCGCGGGTGAAACGAAGCTTCATGCGCTCGCCGGTGCCGTAGGCGCCGCCGCTCCAGCCGGTGTTCACCAGCCATACACGCACGTTGTGCTCCTTCATCTTCTCGCCCAACATGTCCGCGTACTTCGTGGGGTGCAGAGGCAGGAATGCCTTGCCGAAGCAGGCAGAGAAGGTGCTCTGGGGTTCGGTCACACCGGTTTCGGTGCCCGCCACCTTCGCGGTGTAGCCGCTGATGAAGTGGTACATGGCCTGACCAGGACTGAGCTTGCTGATCGGGGGAAGCACACCATAGGCATCGCAGGTCAGGAAGAAGATGTTCTTCGGGTGACCGCCCACACTGGGTTCAGCAATGTTGGCGATGTGGTGGATGGGGTAGCTGACGCGGGTGTTCTCGGTCTTGGTGCCATCGGCGAAATCCACCTTGGTGGTGCCTTCCTCGAAAACGATGTTCTCCAGAATGGCACCGAACTTCACGGCATCCCAGATCTGGGGCTCCTTCTCGGCGCTGAGGTCGATGCACTTCGCATAACAACCGCCTTCGAAGTTGAACACACCCTTGTCGCTCCAGCCATGCTCGTCATCACCGATGAGCTTGCGCTCCGGATCGGCGCTGAGGGTGGTCTTCCCGGTGCCGCTGAGCCCGAAGAACACGGCGGTGTCACCATCGTTGCCGATGTTGGCACTGCAGTGCATGCTGAGCACTCCGCGTTCCTGTGGCAGCACGTAGTTCAGCACGGTGAAGATGCCCTTCTTGATCTCACCGGTGTACCCGGTACCGCCGATGAGGATCATCTTCTTGGTGAAGTTGATCACGGCGAAGTTGTGCTGACGTGTTCCGTCAATGGCCGCATCGGCGCGGAATCCCGGGGCATTGATGATGTGCCACTCGGGTTCGAAGGTGTCGAGCTCGGCGGCAGTTGGACGCAGGAACATGTTGCCTGCGAACTGGGCGCTCCAAGGTTGTTCGGCCACCACACGGATGTTCATCCGGTAAGTGGGGTCGGCGCAGGCGTAAGTATCCTTGACGTACACATCGCGCTCCATGAGGTAGGCGCACATGCGGGCATGCAGGGCCTCGAACTTGGCCGGCTCGAAGGGGAAGTTCACATCGCCCCACCAGACGGTGTTCTCCGTTTTGGTGTCCTTCACGCAGAACTTGTCCTTGGGACTGCGTCCGGTGAATTCGCCCGTTTCGATGGCGAGTGCTCCGCTGTCCGCGAACACACCCTGACCGTTCACGATGGAATGCTCGACCAGTTCAGCGGGTTCGAGGTTCCAATAAGCATCGCCTACATGGCCCAGACCGATCTTTGAAAGGTCGGCGTTCTTCGGTTTATGACCGAACTCGTTCATGTTCCTAAAGGTTGAGTAATGGGAGCGCAAAAGTAGGTCCTTCCGTGATCGTGGACCTAACCGACGTCAGATCGTCGTACAGCGGATATCAACAGGGTCGCCCAGCCCGCCATCAGCAGCAGGCCGCCGAGCGGGGTGATCGGCCCGAGCATGGACCCGATACCGTGAAAGCCGGTCAACTCCCTGGTGCTCAGCAGGTAGATGGAGCCACTGAAGAGCAGGGTACCACCCAGGAACAGACGGCATGCCCAGCGCACGGAGCCCGTACCGAGGCGCTCTGACAATGCGACCACCAACAGGATCCCAAGGCCATGGTAGAACTGGTACTCCACAGCGGTGTGCCATTGGGCCAGGGCCTGCGGTGAGAGCCGTGCACGCAGGCCATGGGCGCCGAAAGCGCCGGCTGCCACGGCGATAAGCAAGAGCAAAGCGCCGACGGCGATGCGTTGATCCTTCATGAACAGGTGCTGGGTGGTGAAGATGAAGGGGACAAAGGTCTGACAGAAAACGGGAAAGCCCCCGTCACCGGAGGCTTTCCATCAGATGGTGGAGGAGGGCTTACTTGCCCATCTTGTTCATCTCGGCCTCGAAGGTCTCTTTGAACTTCTCGTAGTCGTAGTCCACGCGGAGGCGCTCGTCGCTGCTCAGACGCTCGTTGTAAGCGGAGAGCAGGTCCTGGGCGCTGAGTTCGATGGCGATGTAGGTCTTGTAGTTGCCGGTTCCGTTCACCGTCACCTGCTTCTCGCAGATGGTCTTCGTGCCGGTGAGCTTTTGGTCCACCACTTCGCGAGTGAGGCCTTCGTAGCGCTCGGCCACTTCCTCGCGGTTGTTCATCTCGCGGCTGTTGACGTAGCTGTCGATCACCCGTTTGATCTGGGTGTTGATGTCGGCGGCCAGCAGACCACGGGCAGCACTGAGGGCCTTGTTCTTGGAGGTCATCTGGTCGAGGCTCTCCCCCACGGCGTTCTGGCGGAAGACCTTGTCGTTGGTGAAGAACTCGGGGCCCGAGCACATCACCTTGATCTCGGTCTCACCGGTGGGCATGGTGTCGGTTACGAGCTCTTTCTTCTTTTTGCAGGCGGTCAAGGCTCCGGACAGCATCAGCGCCGTCATCAGGACCGTCAATGGGCGGTTGGTGTTCAGGATATTCATGGTTGTAGGACGTTGATGGTGTCTGTTGTTGGTGCTAATCCCAAATGCGTGCCAAACTTCGGCAATGCCCGTCAAACTTAAAAAAGAGCGCTCATCATGGCGGGGATGAGCTCCTTGCGGACATCGGCTGCAGCCTTTTTGTAAGCATCCAGACCGGCCTTGTCATAAGCCAGTTGCACACCCTTGACCGCCTGTTTGCCGCCCTCATGCACCACATCCTGGCTGCGCCGATCACGCACGGTGTAGGTCACATCCAGGAAGGTGGTGAAGAAACCGGAGGATTCACCACCCTGCCGGGTGGTGGCATTGAGGTTCATCAGCAGGTCGGCATCGGATTCGCGGTCCACGAAGCGGAAGCCGCGTTTGGTCATCTCCTCGCGCACCGGCATTGCCACCCCGGCATCGCCCACGGGCACACCCAGGTTGGTCTCACTGGCCCGCATAAAGACCTTGGGCATGGCCAGTTCGATGATGGCGCGTTTTTCCGGAACGGTGAGACTTGCCAACAAGGCCTTGACCAGCGGCGGTTCCAGTTCAGGGCTCACCAAGCGATCGATGTCCAGTTTAACGAGCACCTCCTTGACGGATGCCGACACGTCCACACGTTGAATGGTGGTGCGCAAACGTCCCTCTGCATCCGTGCTCTTCAGTTCCACCACCGGACCGCTGATGCCGGAGTAGGAGATCGATACCGGTAGTTGGATGAGGTCCTGGGAGGTGCCGCCATTGCCGTAGGTGGCGCTCACCATCAGCTCACGCTTAAAACGGTTGCCATGATCCAGGACACAGCGCTCGGGCAGGATGGAGAAGTGCACGCTGCTGGTGTGGCGCTGCAGGTCGGCATACAGTTCATTGACCAGGGGCACCTGCTTGCCATCGATATCCACCAGGTCGTTCTCACCCCAGTAGGCTTTCATGGCGATGAGGGCCCGCAGGTCCTGGTCCACCGCCCCGCGCAGGTCGCCGGAACTGAGGCTGGTGCGCGACCTGGCGTACAGGTCGGTGGCCGTTCCGATGGCCTGTGCCTTGCGCTCGGCCTTGATGCGGGCATGTTCCGCCTTGGACAGGCGATAGTAGGTCCAG
The DNA here is from genome assembly GCA_945872795.1 of Chryseobacterium gleum. Classification (GTDB taxonomy): domain Bacteria; phylum Bacteroidota; class Bacteroidia; order Flavobacteriales_F; family PHOS-HE28; genus PHOS-HE28. The sequence continues at coordinate 9,505 of CAMCAZ010000035.1, read as the reverse complement.
GTCTCGTTGGCGTTCTCCCAACTGTCCACCAGTTCGAAACCTTCGATCTGCTCGCTGGTGGTGGTGCGCACGGTGTTGGTGAAGGTCTCGTCGAACTGGGTCCTGCGGTCCAGGGTGTAGAGCAGGCTGTTCCCTTCCACGTTGACGCTGATCTCGCTGGCCAGGTCGTTCAGCGCGTTCATCTTGGCGGTCTCCTGATGGTCGGGTCGGCTGCGGGGGGCCATGCCAACACCGACATAGTAGGCCGACGACACCGGCCGGGAGGAGACCCACGCCGGGCGCTGGGAAGCATCGGGCATCGGTGTCACCAGGGTCTCCTGACGGCCCTTACAGCCCAATACGGCAGCGAAGATGGAAATATGGATGAGCGTTCTCACGGCAATCGGCTGCTGATGTCCTGTTGGATATCGGATGCCATGGTGGAGCATGCGGTACGCACCAGTTCCGACCCCAGGGTAGCGATGCTCTTCATCTCGCGCGGTGCGGAGAGCAATCCGCGCAGGTCACTTCGCGTGCGGTCGGCGGCATCCACCAAGCCGTTCTTGGCAGGGAACAGGGCATCGGCATTGCCGTCGTAAGTGGCGTAGTAGATGTGATCCTCGGCCTGTCGGTCCATCACCTTGCTGGCCAGCACTTCCCCGGTCTCCAAGGAGACCAACCGGAAGGAGAAGGACATGACCACCTTGTTCTCCTGGTAAAATTCGCTGTAACGAACAGGCTTGTACTTAGTGATGAAGTACTTCTCACCGGTCTCCTTGTTCACCTGCTGCACGCGGTAACTCTCGAAGCCATCCTTGGTGCTGCGACGCAGGGTGCCGGGTTCCTCGCGGTAGTCGATGACGGAGCCCATGAGCACGGCCTGTGCTCCGATGAGATTACCCACCCGCACGGCGGTCTGTTCGTCCACGATGCCGCTGAGCCCCAGTCGCTGTTCCTCCAGGATGCGATCGATGTTCTCCCGGTCAACCACTTTCAGGAAGGGGTCCTTGGTCTCCACCAGCGAGGTCATGGCATGGGCCTGCACGCGCGAGGTGATCTCAGCGCGCTTGACATCCGAGGTGAAGGGCAGCACGGCGATGGTGTACTGGCCCTTGGTAAGCGCCTGTTGACGCAGGGACGCGGCATCCTTGTAGGACGCATCCTTCTCCACCACCCTGCTCAGTTCATCGTAGGCCTTGCGGTAGCGCCCTCCTTCCAGATCAGACATGCCGGCACGGTACAGTGGCTCCAGGTAGGCTACAGCCTGCAGGCTGCTGGCATCCTTGTAATTGGGTTCGAGCTTGGCGATCTGGGAGAACACCTGCTCGGCCCCGCGGAAATCCTGCTTGGCCAAGAGCGCCTGACCCTGATCGTACAGGTCGACGAGATGCTCGCCCTTCACGCGATCGAAATCAGCCTTGTAATGGTCCGGCACTTCGAGCACCACGCCCAGCCGTTGCACCTGTTCCTGGTAGCGCTTGGCCTCCAGATAGGCGGACACGGCCTCGCCCTTGCTATCGCCCATGGCCATGTTCTTGAAGAACACACTGAGCTTGTCGTTCAGCACCTGTTGGCCGGTCTTCTTCAGGCCGATCTTGGCGTCGATATTCTTGATGTTGCGCTGTGCCGACTGCAGGTACATGTCCGCCGCTTCGGCGTACAAGCCTGCCTCATCGAGCTTCTCGGCTTTCTTGGAAAAGGACTTGGATCCACTGCAGGAAACGACCAGAAGGGCCAGTGCCAGGAAAGGTGCTATGCATGTTGTGCTGCGCATGGTCCACGTGTTCGTTGCCGGGTGATCTCCGATCAGCGGGCTTGGATGTACTCGTTCAGTTCCTCCACGGAAGTCTCAAAGCTGAACGCATCGTTCACCTTGTAATAGTTACCGATGTCATAGGTGCGCTCGTAGGCATACTTGGCGAAATCGAGCTTGGTGTCCTCGAAGCCGAATACGCCCATGATGCCTTTCACCTGCTCCACGGTGAAGCAGCGGTCACGACCGATCTGTTTGGCCATGGTCATCTTGGTCTCCTCAAAGCCCTTGCTCTCGATGCTCGCCTTGGCCTCGGTGAACTCCGTACTGCTCATGGGCCAGCTGCAGCCGATGGGGCCAGAGTAACCGGGCATGCGGTACACCTCGGGCTCCTTTACGGGCGCAGGGACCTCCACCACTGCCGGAGCCACAGGCTTCACGGTACCACTGGTGGTGGTCGTTGTGGTGGTGGTGCGTACGGTGGTGTTCGTGGTATTGGTGGTGCCCAAGCCGGTGTTCAATCCACCTTCATCCACTTTCACGGACATGTTGAAGCCCACGCCGTTCACCCCCATGTTGATGTTCACGTTCTCCCCGGTGCCCATCTCATCACCTTCCTCCACCTCTTCCACCACGGTCACGGAGGTCACCTGTTCCACACCACCGATATCGATGGTCTGATCCACACCCTGGGTATTGGTGGTGGTGGAGATGGTAGTGGTTGAAACGGGCGTTGCGGGCTCATCCTCCACGAAGGTCTCAGGTCTCGGCTTTGCGGGTTCGGCCTGGGCGGCTGTACCCAGTTCAGCTTCACCCGTCGGCCGCAGCACCCGCTCGCCCTTCTTGTTCGTGGTGATCATAACGGTGTACTCCTTCCCCAGCTCGAAATAGCCGGGTTTCCGCATTTGCGGGATCGCAGCGTCCTCGAACTTCACTATGACCATGGGCGACTCCGTGCGGATCCCGGTGGCCAACACACGTGAGGCTGGCTGGGCGTTCTTGATGTCGCCATCGATGATCAGGGTGAACTTGGCTCCGTCGTCGGTGAAGAATACGAGGTCGGAAATCTGTGCCTGTGCGGTGAACAGGGTCACCAGGAACAGGAAGGCAAGGGTAAGATGTCGCGTCATGGTCGTGGGATGGGTCGCGAAGTTAGATGTTGCGTCGTGGCAGGCAAGCCCTGTGCCAAAGCGTTGAAAGTCGCGTTCATCGGGCCTGAATGATGGATTTCGGTCCATGAGGTGACCGCCCCCCCACCGGGCTTTCGCATCTTCGCGCCTCCATCCCTACTTCGCCGGAGCAACGGCATCCACCATGCGCACCATCCTCATCCTCGGCGCCGGGCGTTCGGCCTCCTCCCTGATCCACTACCTCATCACGCATGCCGACCAGCAGGAATGGCGGATCACCGTGGCCGACAAGGATGCCGCAAGTGCAGCCCGCCTGGTGCACGAAGGCCCCACCGTGGCCACCGGGATCGCGCTGGATGCCACTGACGGGGAGGCCCGCTCGGCCGCCATCGCCCGGCACGACCTGGTGATCAGCATGCTTCCCGCGTTCATGCACATGGACGTGCTCAAGGACTGCATGCGGCTGAAGAAACACGTGATCACACCGAGCTATGTGCCCGATGCCCTGTGGGCGATGGATGCCGAATTGAAGGCCGCCGGGCTGATCGTATTGAACGAGATGGGCCTCGATCCCGGTATCGACCATATGAGCGCCATGCGCATCCTGGACCGCATCCGCCGGGAGGGTGGACGGATGGAGGCCTTCGAAAGCTATTGTGGCGGACTGGTGGCCCCCGAGAGCGACGACAACCCGTGGGGCTACAAGTTCAGCTGGAACCCGCGCAACGTGATCCTCGCCGGGCAGGGCGGTTCGGCCAAGTACATCCGTGATGGCGTCACCAAGTACATCCCCTACCACAAGCTCTTCCAACAGACCGTGCGCATCGCGGTGCCGGGGCTCGGGAGCTTCGACGGCTATGCCAACCGCGACTCGCTCAAGTACCGTAAGGCCTATGGCATCGAAGAGATCCCCACGCTGGTGCGCGGAACCCTGCGAAAAGCGGGCTATTGCGCAGCCTGGGACACCTTCGTACAACTGGGTTGCACGGACGACGGGTTCGCCATGGAACTGACCGCTGACGCCACGTGGAACGACTATCTGGACGCCTTCCTTCCCCACCACTCCTCCCTGGATACCCGCGCGAACTTGGCGAACTACCTCGGCCTCGACCCTGCTGGTGAGGTGATGCAGAAGCTCGACTGGTTGGGCCTGTTCGGTCAGGAGCGGATCGGCGTGGCCCGCCTTTCACCGGCCGCCACCCTGCAGAGCCTGCTGGAGCGCAAGTGGAAGCTGGGACCCGACGACAAGGACCTGGTGGTGATGTGGCACCGGTTCCGGTACAGCGTGGAAGGCCAGCATCAGGAGATCCATGCCTCGTTGGGCGTGATCGGGCATGACCAAACGCACACGGCCATGGCCCGCACAGTAGGCCTGCCGATCGCGATGGCCTGCAAGCTGGTCCTCAACGGCAAGGTGGAGGACCGGGGCGTGCTGCTGCCGCTCGTGCCCTCCATCTACGATCCCATCCTGAACGAACTGGAGAAACACGGGGTGGTGTTCGCCGAGGAGGAAGTGGAATGAGCGAAGGGTTCAGAAACCCAGCATCAGGTCACTGATCAAGGCACGGTACTCCGGCGAGTAGTCGAAAGGACCCGTCGCTTCGATGGTCAGGTCCTCCTCCTTCACGGGGCGACGGCTCCGATCCAGCTCCAGAAGCACTCGTTTCGCCGGCCGATGCGCCACATAGCGCACGGTGCAACGCCTCACCGGTGCAAGATCGATGCGCGCGGCCTCACGGATGAACTCCTGTTCCCTGTTCAGGGGAATGATCACCGCGAAACGTCCGGCAGGCGCCAGCAGCCGTCCCACGATAGCGACCAGTTCGGGGAACAGCAATTCGTCGCTGTGCTTGGCCAGGCCGATACGCGGATCGGGCGAGGCGGAGTAACCGGCGTAGTAAGGCGGGTTGCAGATGATGAGGTCGTAGGGCTCCGAGGCGCGCATGCGGCGCGCATCCATCCGATGGACCCGCAGGCGATCGGCCCAGGGACTTGCGGCACAATTCTCCGCCGCCTGGCCTGCCGAGGCATCGTCGATCTCCACGGCATCGATCTGCGCGGTGGGTCCACGTTGGGCGGCGATCAGCGCCAGCAGCCCGGTGCCCGTACCGATGTCCAGGATGCGCGCAGCACCGCGGTGGTCCACCCAGGCACCGAACAACACGCCATCCGTGCCCACCTTCAGGGCACAGCGGTCCTGGTGGATGGTGAACTGTTTGAAACGGAAGGATGGTTTGGGCATTCTATCCTTCGACCGTTGATCAATGGAGGTGGACCCAGTGTGTAGACACGACAGGTGCGTACCTAAGCATGTTGGTGGGTGCTGAACGGCATACCGGAACTAACCGCGATACAGATCGATCAGACCAGGCGGCGTGCGCACCAGCAGGGTATTGGTCTCTGGGTCAATGCCGATGATCATCTCCTCCGCAAGGGGCACCATCACCTCCTGCTCGCCGCGAAGGATCACCAGCACAGGGTTCTTGTCGGTGCCCTCGATCCCCGTCACTTCGCCCAGGTCGCCATGCTCCTCATCGGCCACCACCATGCCGATGAACTCCTCGGGGTCCCAGCTCTCATCGCTCCCGTCCACCAGCATACCCGGCGGGGCGTAGATATCACGGCCCACCAATATCGCCGCGCTTTGCGGATCTCCGAAGTCCTCGAACTTCACCAGGATGTCACGGCCCTTGTCGTGCAGTTTGGAGAAGAAGAAGGGCACCTTCTGGCCTTCGATGTCCACGAAGAAACAGCCGGCATGGACCAGGTCGTCGACGTCCACCTCATCGAGGTGCACGGTGAGCTCGCCCTGGTGTCCCCAAGGCTTTCCCAGCTTGCCGATGCGTTGCAGGCTTTCGAGGTCCATGGTGGAAAGGTAATCAGGGAGAAGAGGTGTGAACGAAAAAGCCCGCACCTGTTGGTGCGGGCTTTCGATGTGTTCGTGTTCAGCTTACTCGGCAGCAGGAGCTTCGCCTTCGGCAGCAGCCTCAGGAGCGGCTTCCTCCACGGGTGCGGGCGGCACGTAAGCGGCGGCAGCGAGCTTGGCGCTCAGTGCGGCGGCCATGTCGGCTGCCTTCTTGGTCTCCGTAGCAATGCGCTCCTTCTTGGCAGCATCAGCGCTTTGGGCCAGACCCGACTTCTTGCTTTCGATCTTGGTGTTCTTCGCGTTCAACCAGATATCGAAGCGGCGCTCGGCCTCTTCCTGGGTGAAGGCACCCTTCTTCACCCCGTTGGCGAGGTGGTTCTTGTACACGATGCCCGTGTAGCTGAGGATGGCACGGCAGGTGTCGCTGGGCTGTGCGCCTTTCTGCAACCAATCCAGGGCCTTCTCGTTGTTCAGCTCGATGAACGCGGGGTTCTGGTTCGGGTCGTAAGCACCGATCCGTTCAATGTATTTCCCGTCGCGTGGTGCACGGGAATCGGCTACTACGACGTGGTAGTAAGGCCGGCCTTTTTTGCCTTTTCTCTGAAGGCGGATGCGAGTTGGCATGTCGCGGTGTGTTTGGTTTCCCCGGAATTGGGGGTGCAAATGTGGGGGATCTTCCTGAGAAATCCAAGGCTCGACCTCTGGCAGCAGCCACTGACCAATAGCCGCTTACCAAGACCGCCCGGCAGGTGCATCGGGCATTGGACGGCCCGGCGCACCTTTGCAACGATGCGACTTCTTCTACCCGCCTTCCTCTTGGCCACGGCCGCTCTGGCCCAAGCACCACCGGAGCCCGACCTCATTCCCCGCCCGGCCCACCTGCAGATGGACCAAGGTACACTTGACCTGAGGTGTCCGTGGACCGTTCAAGTCAGCAGCGAACGGTACAAGGCATTGGCTGACCTGTTCGAGCAGGAGATCGCGCAACTGCATCCCGCATCGGACCTCAACTGCCTGATGCCCATGACCATCGCACTGCAGGTGGTCACGCCTGACACCCTGTTGCCACCCGAATGGTATGCGCTTGGGGTGATGAGGGACGGGATCGTGATCTCCGCCACCACGGAGGAAGGCTTGTTCCGGGGCACACGCACCCTCATTCAGTTGCTGGAACAAGGCCAGGGTACCGGCCGCCTACCCTGCCTCTCCATCACCGACCAACCGCGCTTCGAGTGGCGCGGCATGCACCTGGACGTGTGCCGCCACTTCTTCCCCGTGGAGTTCGTGAAGAAGTACATCGATCTGCTGGCGCGGTACAAGATGAACAGCTTCCACTGGCACCTCACGGAGGACCAGGGCTGGCGGATCGAGATCAAGAGCCACCCGAAGCTCACCGAAGTGGGGGCCCGGCGGAAGGGCAGCCAGGTGGGACCGTACAGCCGGCGCGAATACGACAGCATCCCCTACGGCGGCTTCTACACGCAGGATGAGATCCGTGAGGTGGTGGCGTATGCAGCGTCGCGGCACATCAACGTGGTGCCGGAGATCGAAATGCCGGGCCATGCCATGGCGGCGCTGGCGGCCTACCCAATGTTGGGCTGCACCGGTGGTCCGTATGAAGTACAGCGCGGCTGGGGCGTGTTCGAGGACGTGTTCTGTGCGGGCAACGACAGCACCTTCGCCATGCTGGAGGATGTGCTCACCGAGGTGATGGACCTCTTCCCCGGCCCGTACATCCACATCGGTGGTGACGAATGTCCGAAGGAGCAATGGAAGACCTGCGCCAAATGCCAGGCGCGCAAGAAAGCGGAAGGCCTGAAGGACGAGCACGAGCTGCAGAGCTACTTCATCCAGCGCATCGAGAAGTTCGTGAACGCCAAGGGCCGGAAGATCATCGGCTGGGACGAGATCCTGGAAGGTGGCCTGGCACCGAACGCCACGGTGATGAGCTGGCAGGGCACCGAGGGCGGCATCGCAGCGGCTCGGAGCGGTCACTATGCGGTGATGAGCCCCGGCAGCCATTGCTACTTCGACCATTACCAAGGCGATCCCGCGAATGAACCGTTGGCCATCGGCGGCTACACCACGGTGCAAAAGGTGTACAGCTACGAACCCATTCCAGCCGAGCTGAAGCCTAAAGAGCACAAGTACATCCTCGGCGCCCAGGGCAATGTGTGGACGGAGTACATCCTCACCAGCGACCACGTTGAGTACATGGCCGTGCCGCGCATGCTTGCGCTGGCGGAAGTGTTGTGGACGCCGAAGGAGAAGCGGAACGAAGCCGACTTCATCGCCCGGCTGGAGCGGGAATTCCCGAAGCTGGAGGCGATGAAGGTGAACGCGAGCAAGAGCCTTTACCAAGTGAGCATCCGCCCCAAGCAAGGGCCCAAGCCCGGGGAGATCACCGTTGAGATGAACCTGGCATCAGGAGGAAGCTTCAGCATGACGGAGATGGCACCACCGTACGATAAGAGCATGGCCGCTCTTGCGGTCTACTCGACCCCAATGATCATCAACAGCGATCGCGAACTACACGGTTGGCTCCAGCGTGAAGGCCTTACCGGTCCCATCTCGAAGCGCCGCTTTCTGTTCAACAAAGCCACTGCCCAAAAGATCACCTTGAGCGTACAACCCAACGAGCGCTACAACGAAGGCGGCGCCTTCACGCTGGTGGATGGCATCACCGCGCAGGAGAAACGCGTGAATACTGAATGGCTGGGCTGGAAGGAGAGCGTCACCATCACGGTGGACCTCGGCAGCGTGCAGGACATCCGTTGGATGAGCATCGGCGCGTTGTACGAGACCTACAGCTGGATCCATGCGCCAAAGACCGCGGCATACGCGGTGAGCACGGATGGAAGCACCTTCACGCCATATGGCACCTCTGAACCGAAGGTAGGTGTCGGCCGCAATGCGTTCAGTGTGGAGAAGACCACCAAGGCCCGCTACGTGCGCCTTACCGTAAAACATCCCGGCATCATCCCGGAGGGCTTCCCTGGCGCGGGCAGTCCGGCGTGGATGTTCCTGGATGAGATCGAGGTGCGATAGGTGCGATATTCGCTCTACCATGGGCAAGACCATCAGCATATCGGAGTACAGGATCTTCCTGAGCGGAATGCGTGAGCGCATCGATGCGGCACGTGGTCAGGCGGCACGAGCGGTGAACCATGAACTGGTATTGCTCTACTGGGACATCGGCAAGGGGATCTTGGAAAAGCAGCGTAAACTGGGTTGGGGCGATGGCGTGGTGGAGCGCCTATCACGAGACCTATGCCGCCACTACCCTGGCACCTTCGGCTTCTCTTCCCGGAACCTATGGGACATGCGCAGGTTCCATGAGGCATGGGCCACGCCTGCAATTCTGCGACAGGCTGTCGCAGAATTGCAGAAGCCCTCAGGAAAGGACATCATCACGGGAAAGAGAACAGCAAAGAACTCAGCAAAGACAAGGGTTCCCAGGCCAAATGAAATTCTGCGACAGGCTGTCGCAGAAATACCTTGGAGCCACCATTTGCTGCTCCTGAACAAGCTTGGCGATGTGAGCGAACGCATCTGGTATATGCGTGCCTGTGCCCACTTCGGATGGAGCCGCAACGTACTGCTGAACCAGATCCTCGCTGATGCCTATGGTCACAGTCTGAACCGTTCGAACAATTTCGCCAAGGCGCTGCCGACCGCGCTTGCACAACAGGCACAAGAGGCGATCAAGAACAGCTACAACCTGGACTTCCTCGGGGTAGCGAAGGTGATGGATGAACGCGAACTTGAAGCGCGGCT
>CAMCAZ010000034.1 GCA_945872795.1 Chryseobacterium gleum | reverse complement strand
GCGAAGTTCACGGGGCCATCGGTGACCAGCCCAGGAGGCAGGTCATTGCTGAAGCGCCCCTCGGCGATGGCCGCCGCGCTGGCATCCTCACCCAGGTCTGTGAAGGCCACCACGTTCCGGTTCTGCTGGAAATCCTGCCGAACGTTGGTGACCCATATCTCCATGCGGGTCACCTGCACACCGCTGTTCACCGTGGGCAGCGTGCGCAGTGCGTTCTCGTACTGCTGGCGGAAGAAGTGGCTGAGGAAGTAGTGTTTGTTGGCCTCGTACTCATCGGCCTTGATGTCGAAGTTGGTGGTCTGTGCACCACCCGCCACCTGCACGTTGCGCCGCTGGCCCTTCTCCTGGCTGAAGATGGCCGTGGCCGTCAGGCGCCCGAAGCGAAGCTCGGTCTTGAGCCCGAACAGGCTCTGGCTACCCTGGATCAGCGTGCCGCGCAAAGGCAGGCTCACGTTACCCGCCTCGATCTTCTGGATGATCTCGTCCTCATAACCGGTGTAGTCCAACTTCACCTGGTTCTCAAAGTCGAAAGTGGCCTGCGTGTTGTAGTTGGTGTTGATCTTCAGCTTCTCACCGATGCTCCCCACCAGGTTCAGTTGGATCCGCTGGTCGAAGTTGAAGGTGGTGATCCGCCGCTGATCGATCGGGATCCGGGGATTCTCGGTCTTGCTGATGTTCACACCGAAGATGACCTCGGCCGATCCGCGTGGCTTGATGTCGATGGTGTTGCCACCGAAGATCCGGTCGAAGGCCTCGCCCCTCACCTTGATCTTGGGGATCAGCTGCTTCTGCGCACTTTCGCTGTCCTGCTCCACGCGGTCCAGCCAGTAGTTGTCCATGGACCGTTCCATGTCATACTCCAAGTACTCCTCCAAGGACATGCTCATCGGCGGCCGGTAGTCGAAGGACCCGCCCACCGAGCTTTGCACCACATACTGCCCGGTGACGGGATCGTAGACCACCGTGTTCTCGATGTTCTCCGGGTCCGAGAGGTTCAGGCGGCCCGTACCCGGGTCACCGGGGGTCAGCGGATCGGTGATGGGCCACACGAGGTCCACGTCCGGGGAATCCACCTGCAGGATCAGGCCTGTGAAGCCGGAGGCCTTGATGGCGCCTGCGATCAGGAGCACGGCGGCAACGAGGAGCATCCGCATGAACTGCGAACGCCAACGCCATAGGACCACCTTTGCCTTCATCGCTCCGTTCAGGGTCTCAGAGATTCTTCAGCGCCAACTTGATCAAGGATTCCAATGCGGGAGGCGCTTCACCATGCTCTTGAAGCACGGCATGGAGCGAACGTTCGGCTTTCATGCGATCAAGGCCCAGGGAGACCAGTGCCGATAACGCCTCCGCCTTGAGCGTATTGCCCGCTGATGGTCCGCCCACACCTTGTGGCATGGCCACACCGGCAAGCCGGCCCTGCAGTTCGCCTACGATCCGTTGCGCCAGTTTCGGACCGATGCCCTTCACCGACTGAAGGACCGGAACATCGCCCGTGAGGATGGCCCGGTGGATGTCCTGTGCACTGCGTGCCCCCAGGATGGCCATGCCGATGGTCGCCGAAACGCCTTGCACATCGATCAGGCGACGGAACAATTGACGCTCGTCGGCGTTCAGGAAACCGTAGAGGCGATGGTCGCTGGAGCCGGAACGCACATCCACCATCACGGCATAGTGCACATGCATGCGCAGCTTGCCAGCCGCCGGAAGCCGCTCCAAGGTGCTGGCGCTCACCTGCACGAGGTAGCCCACGCCATGGCACTCCAGCACCACATGGTCCTGGGTTTTCTCCAATAGGTCACCGTTCAGGCTGTCGATCATCCTGGTCCCTCCGAAGTGAAGTATTCAAACGTGGAAGGGGGTAAAAGTAGCCTTATGGGCGGTGTGCTTGTGGAAATGAAGGGTACGAAAATAAGGGAATGTCGGTTATCGAGGGCGCGCCACCAAGGTGCTATTTTGGCAGCTATGGAGCGGGAGCGTATCGTGGTGTTCAGCGGCGCGGGGGTGAGCGCCGAAAGCGGCCTGCGCACATTCCGCGATGCGGACGGCCTGTGGGAGGAATATCCCATCGAGGACGTGGCCACCCCGCAGGCCTGGCAAAAGGACCCGAAGAAAGTGCTGCACTTCTACGATCTGAGGCGCCAGCAGGTGACCCTCGCGCAGCCCAATGCCGCCCACCAGGCGATCGCCAGGTTGGAGGAGCATTACCACGTGGACGTGGTCACCCAGAACATCGACGACCTGCACGAACGGGCGGGAAGTACCCGGGTGCTTCACCTGCATGGCGAGATACGGAAGGCCCGCAGCACCGTCGACCCCTCCTGGGTGGTGCCCGTGATCGGTCCATCACTCCCTTGGGGAGCCCATTGTCCACTGGGATCCCAACTGCGTCCGCACATCGTGTGGTTCGGGGAGGAGGTCCCCCTGCTCCACGAGGCGGCCGCATTGGTCCACCGGGCCGACCGTTTGATCGTGGTGGGTACCTCGCTGAACGTTTACCCCGCCGCTGGACTGGTGTACCTGCTGCCCGACAAGGCACACCTGCATGTGGTGGACCCGGGCGAACTGTCGCTGCCCGCCCGCCCCCTGCAGCACATCAAGCAAAAGGCCAGTGCAGGCATACCCGCACTGGCCTTTCAACTGATCAGGTCGATCAGCGACCGGTGACCACGAAGCGCCTCGTGGCGAGGGTCGTGCCTGCGCGCTGGACGCTCGCAAAGTACATGCCTTCGGACATGTTCGCCGTGGATAACCTCACCAAGGGCTGACCCTGACGAACGGTGATGGTGCGCACACGCTCACCCAGCGCGTTGAAGACCACAAGGTCCAAGGCCTGGTCCACGTTGCGCACATCGAGCTGGAACTGAACATCCTCCCCCTTCGATGGATTGGGGAAAGCATTGATGGAGGCCGAAGCGACCAGTTCCTCCACACCCACATTGTCGATGGCCTGGAATTGGATATCCACCCAAACACTGTCCGTCGGGGTTGTGGTATCGAACCAGACATAGCGGTAGGTGCTGTTCCCCACCTGTGCACGAGGCTCGTGGTACGCATGGAAATTGGTGACCACCACACCAGCGCTCAAGGCCAGCGCATGTTGACCCTGCGCATTCCATACCGGCAGGGCACCGGCATCCTGTGGACCGTAGCATACACCCCAGCAGAAATAATTACCCGTGGCCGGTTGTACATCCACCTCATAGCGACGCACATTGATGTTGCGCGTGGCACCAGCGACCAAGGTGGCCGTGATGTCCTCCTCGAACACCCCGTCATTGACATCGCCCACGTGCACCACCATGGTCCCGTTGACCACGTTGCCATCGAGGTCCTGCAGGGAAATGAACTCCTGAGCATGAACCCCGGTAAGGAACAGGATGAGAGCGAAAGAAGAAGCGTAGCGTAGGTTCATCATGGTTCCGGGTTTGATGCCCTGCCAAAAACCTTTGGTCAGGCCGTGGTACAAATCTAATGAGTGTGGGGCTTGTGCGCCATGCACGAGGGAGGATGCATCCCATTCCGTGATCCAGATAGGATCCCAAGGCCTTCCTCACAAACCCCGCCAAAAGGTACACCTCTCCACTACATTTGGCCTTGGAGCATTTCATGCACCGTTCTTAGAACACGTCCTAAACCCCCATTTAGATGAAGAAGTCTCTACTCGTGATCGCAGGGCTCGGCCTGAGCATGCTGCAGGCCCAGGCCCAATGCCCCTCCGGGCAGACCCAGGTGACGTTCACCCTGACCTTGGACCGTTACGGTTCCGAGACCACTTGGTCCGTGACCGGCCCTGGCGGTTCTCCGGAGTTCGCTTCCGGTGGCCCCTACACGGATGCTGCTGCGAACGGCGAGTTCCCACAAGCACCGGTCACCTTCTGCGTGCCGAACGGCACCCAGTTCATTGTGACCGTGGAAGACAGCTATGGTGATGGTCTCTGCTGCGCATATGGCGACGGCGGTTACACGGTGAGCGTTGGCGGGACGGTCGTAGCCACGGGCAACGGCATCTTCACCGATTCTCAGCAGTCATCGGTATTCCTTGGCACTGACTTGGGACTGGGCGACCTCGGATTGAACAGCGTGGTGGCCCAAGGGCCGTTGTCCATTTCCGGAGCCGTACTGAACACGGGAACCACTCCTGTGACCGGGTTCACCTTGAGCTATGCTGTGGACGGTGGAGCTGCACTGAGCACCCCGATCGCGACCACGATCCAGCCCGGCGGCACCTACAACTATACCCATCCCACCCCATGGAACGCCACGGTCGGCACCCACACCTTGAACATCACGATCAGCAACATCGCCGGTGACGGTGTGGCCGCAAACAACAGCTTCACCGGGACCATCGGCGTGGCTACTCAGAGCGTGGAACGGGTCACGATCATTGAGCAGTTCACCAGTTCCACCTGCCCTCCCTGTGCCAGTCTGAACGTGACCTTTGGTCCGGTGACGTCAGGCCTGAACACCAATGAACTGGGGAGCAATGTGGCCGCCATCAAGTACCACCAGAACTTCCCCAGCCCTGGAAACGACCCCAGCTACAACCCCGATGCGCTTACCCGCCGCAATTACTACGGTGTGACCGGCATTCCCGATCTGTTCATCGACGGCAAGCCCATGACCGCCACTTCGGCCGCCTACATCCAGTCACAGGCTGACATTGATGCCTTCGTGAACCTCGGTCTCTCCTACTCCACGGTCGGCAACCAGATCAACGTGACCGCTGAAGTGACACCCTACGCCACGTTCTCAGGCACCCACCGCCTGCACATCGCCATCGTGGAGAACAGCTATAACTACGCTGCATCCACCACGACCCAGGATGTGTTCAACTACGTGCAGCGCAAGATGCTGGCCAACGCGCAGGGAAACAATCTGGCGACCTTGACCGGTGGCCAGACGCAGACCATCACCCAGTCGCACACCATGGTGTTCGGCAACCCTGCACCCGGCAACTACAACGCTTGGGGCAATGAGATGGAGGACCTGACCCTCGTGGCATTCGTACAGAACAATACCACCAAGGACATTCTCCAAGCCGCCTTCGCACCCTTGGCCACCAACGTGGGCATCTCCGAGAACGCTCTGGACCAGCGCCTGCGCGTGTTCCCGAACCCGACCGAAGGTCTGCTGAACGTCCAGTTCGATGCACCACAGTCCGGCAAGGCTCAGATCGAAGTGTTCAACGTGCTCGGTGAGCGCGTATTCGAAGCCACGCGTGCCACGGCCGCCGGCACCCAGCGCGAGGTCATCGACATGAGCACCCTCACCGGTGGCATCTACTTCGTGAACATCACCGCTGATGGTGTGCGCGCAAGCCGCAAAGTGACCCTGAACAAGTAAGTTCCAAGGGATAAATGATCAGGTCGGCGTTCCGGTACGATGTTCGCATCACCGGGCGCCGACCGTTCATTTTCACCCCTTTCTTTACACCCATGAGAACCTCGATCGCCGCACTCCTTCTCGTTGCCCTCCCCCTGATCGGCTCAGCCCAGGGCAGGATGCCATCCATTGTTGTCCAGACCCTGGACGGCAAGAAGGTGAACACCAGCACCTGGTCCAACGATGGCAAGCCCATCATCGTGAACTTCTGGGCCACCTGGTGCGCCCCCTGCAAGCGCGAGCTGAGCGCCATCGCCGACAAATACGACACCTGGCAGAAGGAGACCGGCGTAAAGCTCATCGCGGTGTCCATCGATGATGCACGCAGCATGGCCCGTGTGGCCCCCTACGTGAACGGTCAGGATTGGGATTACGACGTGGTACTGGACCCCAATGGCGACCTGAAGCGCGCGCTGAACGTGAACAACGTGCCGCATACCTTCCTGCTGAACGGGAAGGGCGAGATCGTCTGGCAGCACAACAACTATGAACCCGGCGACGAGAACGAGTTGTACCAGAAGGTGCGCGAACTCGTCGGCAAGAAGTGACCCCCGCACCCATGAAGAGCAGCCGACCCCTGGTCCGGGGAACGATCTCCCTTTCCCTGATCACCCTGGCCGGCACGGTCCTGGCACAGGATGGCGGCCAGGTCCACGGGAATTTCAGCACCGATATCCAGTACTACAACGAGGACTCGGCCATCGGTGCCGTGGTCCCACCGGAACGGCTGGGGGCCAACGCTTGGGCGAACCTGATCTACACCAACGGCGCCTTCGAGGCCGGTGGTCGTTTCGAAAGCTATACCCCGCCATTGGCCGGCTATCCCGCCGGTGTGCCCTACTCGGGGTCCGGCGTCGGTTTCCGCTATGCGCGCTACACCATGGCCGACCTGGAGGTCACCGTGGGCAACTTCTTTGAGCAGTTCGGCCAGGGCATGGTGTTCCGCAGTTACGAGGAGCGCTACCTCGGCGTGGACAATGCCATGGACGGCGTGCGGCTGAAGTTCAAGCCGGTCAACGGCATTCAGCTCAAGGGATTCGTGGGCCAGCAGCGGCTCACCTTCGCCAATGAAGCGGTGAAGGGACCCGGCATCGTGCGCGGCGTGGACGCGGAGATCAGCCTTAGCGAATTCTTTGACAGCACCTGGACGAGTGCCAACAACCTGATCATCGGAGGAAGCTTCGTGAGCAAGTACCAGGAGGACCGTGATCCGCTGCTGGTGCTGCCCGAGAACGTGGGCTCCTGGGCCCTGCGGGCGAACTACACCACACCCAAGTGGAACATCTACACCGAATACGCCTACAAGATCAACGACCCGAACAACAAGAACGGCTTCATCTACAAGAACGGACAGGGACTGCTGGTCAATGCCACCTACTCCGTGAAGGGCTTCGGGGCCTCGGTGGGTGCCCACTCCTTCGACAATATGTTCTACCAGAGCGATCGCAGTGCGGCCACGCCCTTCGACCTGAACATCAACTTCCTGCCCCCGCTCACCAAGCAGCATACCTATAACCTGCCGGCCACGCTCTACCCCTATGCCACGCAGCCCAATGGCGAGGTCTCCGCACAGGGCGAGCTCTTCTACAAATGGCGCAAGGGCACCAAGCTCGGCGGCAAATACGGAACCAAGATCGCCGTGAACTACTCGGTGGCCTACAACCAGGACACCACGCAGCTGAGCGCTGCCGACGACACCACCCGCCAGGGTTATACCACCACCTTCTTCCGGCCCGGGGACCGGCGCTATTTCCAGGACATGAACGTGGAGATCCGCAAGAAGGTGAGCGAGACCTGGGAGCTCACGCTCTCCTACCTCAACATCACCTACGACATCGACATCATCCAGGGCAAGCCCGGGAAGCCGGTGGTGTACGCCGACATCGTGATCCTCGAAGGCCTGCACAACTTCACCGACAAGAACTCGGTGCGCTTCGAACTGCAGCACCTGAGCACCAAGCAGGACCAGGGCAACTGGGCCACGGCACTGGCCGAGTTCACCTTCAGCCCGCACTGGTTCCTGGCGGGTATGGTGCAGTACAACTATGTGGGCAACGAGGAACTGGAGGCAAAAGGCCAGGAACCATTGGCCTACCCCCTCGGCTCTGTGGGTTACATCCGCGGCGGTAACCGCTTCCAGTTCAACTATGGCCGTCAACGGGCGGGCATCTTCTGCGTGGGCGGTGTGTGCCGACAGGTGCCCGCTGCCAACGGCCTTACCTTGTCCATCACCAGTACCTTCTGATCCATGACGACCCTGCGAACCCTTGCGACCATCGCGCTGACCAGCGCACTGATCATGGGCTGCGACTACGTCGAGGACCCCACACCTCCCGGCAATGGCAATGGTGGCGGGCCTGATCCGGAGGTCGTCACCCGCAAAGTGCTGTTGGAGGACATCACCGGCCACCGGTGCAACAACTGCCCGCGCGCGGCCCGGATCGCCCAACAATTGAAGGACGACCTCTACGGGGATGACCTGATCCTGGTCGGCGTTCATGCCGGCAGTTTCAGCCCGCCCTATCCGCCCATCGGTGACGGGCAGTACGACTCCGATCATCGCACTCCGGCCGGCACCGATTATCAGCAGACCTATCAGGTGACATTCTTCCCCGCCGGGTTGGTGAACCGTACCTCATATGATGGCAGTGTCATCGTGTCCGAAGGAAGCTGGGGATCGGCTATCGCTGATGTCATCGGCGAACCCTCGCCCTTCGAACTCTGGATCGATACCATCATCGTGGAGGGGGGAGCCTTAAGTACCGTGGTGAAACTGCACTTCGTGGAGGCCGTGACCGGCGACCACAACCTGGTGGTATACCTCACCGAGGACCGTGTGGTCGACTGGCAGCTGGATGCGGAGGCCCCAACTCCCGATGTGTCCGACTATGAGCATCCGCACATGTTGCGAACGAACCTGAACGGGACCTGGGGAGTGCCCGTGGTGACCGGCAGTGTGGAGGCCGGCGACACCGTGTCCCTGGCCTACGAGGACTTCGCGCTGAACCCCAGCTGGAACACCACCAAGTGCGCGCTGGTGGCCTGGGTCTACAACACCGCCACCGACGAGGTGATGCAGGCGGAGGAGCGCAAGTTCCAGCCCTGAGGCCGCCGTTCGTCACACCGCCACACCGATCCCATCCCGCAGGCGTTATCCTTGTCGCGGTCAGGGTCGACAGGCCTACGGAAAGTCGGTCTGACCATTTGGAGGAAGCGGTCCGTGGTGTATTACCTTCAACCTCGCAAAACCCGTTGAGTGATGATGGAACAGGGAAGGAAGATGATGGAGTTCAGCAAGCAGGTGCTGGAGAAAGTGAGCTTCGACAAGCGCCTCTTCAAGAAGGAATTGATCAAGGCCCGCCGTTGGGTGGGTCATAGCGACCAGCTGGTGCTCAAGGCCTGGTGCCTGGCCACGTTCGGTCACATCTACAAGGATGTGATCATCGAGGTGTTCCAGACCACCATGCGCAGCTGACTGTCCCGCTCCGCGCAGATCATCCGCGCAAAGCGGTTGCACGACCTGTTCAATGTTGCCGCAGGAACTGGAGATTCCGCTTCAGGCCTGTGTACTTGGTCCGTTTGACCGCGCTGCCTTCGAACAGGCGCTCAAAGACCACCTCGGTCATGCCATGCCATTCATCCGCGCTGAGCCCCATCAATTCGGCCTTGGGCTGGAATTCGGGTTCCTGGTGCGGGGTGCTGAAGCGGTTCCAGGGACACACCTGCTGGCAGATGTCACAACCGAAGGCCCACCCCTCCATCTTCCCCGAGAACTCGGCAGGAATGGCCTCCTTCAGCTCAATGGTGAGATGGCTGATGCAGCGGCTGCCGTCCACGCCGTACGGTGTGATGGCCTCGGTGGGACAGGCATCGATGCAACGCCGGCAGGTGCCGCAATGGTCAGTGGCCGGGGCATCGGGCTCCAGGTCAAGGTCCAGGATGACCTCGCAGAGGAAGAAGTAGGAGCCGCCGGTAGTTGAGGTGTTGGGTGTTGCGGTATTGGGAGTTGGCTTGATGATCACGTTCGTGTTCTTGCCACGCCAGCCAACGCCTGCGCGCTCCGCCCAAGCCTTCTCCAGTACGGGGGCACTGTCCACGAAGGTGCGGAACGCCACCTGCCCGAACTGCTCGGTGATGAACGCCACCAAGGGCTTCAGGCGTTGCTTCACCACCTTGTGGTAGTCGCGTCCGTAGGCATAGGTGCTCAGTTTGGGTGCCTCCGGGTCCAGTTGCTTCGGCGGGGTGAAGTAGTTGTAGGCCAGGCTGATCACGCTCTTGGCGCCGGGCACCAGCAGGGTCGGGTCCAGGCGCATGTCGAAGTTGCGCTCCATGTAGCCCATGCTCCCCTGCTTCCCCTGCCGCAGCCATTGCTCCAGTCGGGGGGCCTCCTGTGCCAGGAATCCCGCCTTCGCCACACCACAGGCCAGAAAACCCAGTTCGTGGGCCTTGGCCTTGATCAGGGCCGCGCGCTGGCGGGGATCGGTCATGCGGGGAAGTTAGGGGCGGGTGTTCGAACGGCCCTTCGCTGTGGCCGTGTAGAGTGTGGTGCGGCCATCGCCTGCGCGCTTCAACCATCCCACGGACACGGCGTCGCGCAGATCGCGGCTGGCCGTAGCGGTGCTAAGTTCGGGGAAGGCCTGCAGGTAATCCTTGCGTGCGAAGGGCCGATGACCGATGTCCATCAGGAAGCGGCCCATCCGGTCAACGGCCTCCAGCACGGGCCGCGGACCCTCAAGCAGGTCCTTCAGTGCCTCCACGATCAGCTCGAGCATGTAGGTCACGAACGGCGTGCAATTCCCTCCTGCATCACTTTCAGCCAAGGCCCGGTAATAGTCCGCTTGGGCGTCGCGCACCAAACCCTCCACCGGGAGAAAACCAAAGACAGGCGAAACCTCCATCAAGGCGCGCGTCTGCCACAAGCGACCCATCCGGCCATTCCCATCGCTGAACGGGTGAATGAACTCCAGTTCATAGTGGAGCACACAGCTCTTGAGCAGCATCGGGTCCTTGTCCTCCTTCAGATACCGCAGGAGTTCCTGGACCTGGGTGGGCACCATGGAAGCCGGTGGGGCCAGATGAGCCAGCCTGCTGCCGCGAAGGATGCCCACCCCACGCGCCCGGAAGCGACCGGCATCCGCGATGAGGTCCTTCATCAAGGACCCGTGGGCCTTCCGCAGATCGGATATCCGGTACACATTGAAGCGGTGCAGCATCTCGTACACGGCGATCGCATTGGTGACCTCCTGTAGTTCGGAGGGTTTGGCCAACACACGCCTGCCGTCCAGGATCGCGGTCACCTGTTCCTCGGAAAGGGTGTTCCCCTCAATGGCCAGTGTTCCCTGTACAGTACGTATCCGGTTGCGGCGACGGAGCGACGGCGAAGGCCTCTCCAGATGACCTGCGTTCACCGCGCCGATCCGCTCCCCGACCTGGAAGAGCAACTCCAGTATACGTGCGTTGATGATGTAAGGCGGGCGCACGGTGATACTATCAAATGATAGCATCAAAGATAAGGCTCACTCGAACAAGCTCCCGGGCTTCACCGTGGGAACCCGGCCCAGATGGCGGTAGGCGCGCTCGGTGGCGAGACGGCCGCGCGGGGTGCGCTGCAGGTAGCCTTCCATGATGAGGAAGGGCTCGTACACCTCTTCGATGGTGCCGGCCTCCTCGCCCACCGCCGTGGCCACGGTGTTCAGGCCCACGGGTCCGCCGGCGAACTTGTCGATGATGGCGCCGAGGATCCGGTTGTCCATCTCATCCAGGCCATGCGCATCCACGTTCAGCGCTTTCAGTGCATGCTGGGCGATGGGCAGTTCGATGGTGCCGTCGCTCTGGATCTGGGCGAAGTCACGCACCCGGCGCAGCAGCGCGTTGGCGATCCGCGGCGTGCCTCGGCTGCGGCGCGCGATCTCATCGGCGGCCTCGTCGATGATGGGCACGTGGAGCAGGCTTGCACTGCGCTTGATGATGCCCTTGAGCGTGGCGGCATCGTAGTAATCCAGCCGGCTGTTGATGCCGAAGCGCGCGCGCAAGGGGGCCGTGAGCAGGCCACTGCGCGTGGTGGCCCCCACCAGGGTGAAGGGGTTCAGCGCGATCTGCACCGTACGGGCGTTGGGGCCGGCGTCGATCACCAGGTCGATGCGGTAGTCCTCCATGGCGCTGTAGAGGTACTCCTCGATCACCGGTGTCAGGCGGTGGATCTCATCGATGAAGAGGATGTCGTGCGCCTCCAGGTTGGTGAGCAGGCCGGCCAGGTCGGCGGGCTTGTCCAGCACCGGACCGCTGGTGATGCGGATGCCCACGCCCATCTCGGCGGCGATGATGTTGGCCAGCGTGGTCTTGCCCAGGCCGGGCGGGCCATGGAGCAGGACGTGGTCCAGGGCCTCGCCGCGCTGCTTGGCGGCCTGCACGAACACCTTCAGGTTGTCGGTGACGGCCTTCTGCCCCGCGAACTCCCCGAACTGCTTGGGGCGAAGGGTCTGTTCCAGCTCCTTGTCAGAAGCGGAACGCTGTTCAGTGCGGAGATCGAAGCCTTCTGCCATGGTGCCGTACAAAAGTAGCTGAGGGCCGCGCTATTCGGCAGCAGGGCGCAGATCCCGCCAGAGGTCGCCCAGGAAGACCCGCACGCCCAGGGTGTAGATGGGGGCGTTCAGGTTCTCGCCCAGCTTGTCACCGGTCTGGACCACCAAGCGGAAGCCCCAGCCCGCACCCACGCCGAAGTAGTTCAGGAAACGGTACTGAACGGTCATGGCGGGCTCGTAGATGAGCAGGCCGGTGCGCTGGTACCGCTGTTGCCGGCCCTCGGCATCGGTGTACACGGTGGAGGCCCCACCGATACCGATCTGCACCGGGATCCGGACCTCCCAGGGGCCCCGCTGATAGAAGGCGTAGTCCACGTAGGGCGAGATGTAGCCCACGCGCAAATGAAGCACGGTGGGGCCCAACCCTTCCAGCACTTCCTCACGCGAGACCGGCGTGGACAGGAAGCTGTACCCGATCCCGTACTGGAAGCGCCCGGCGTGCTCCAGCCCCACCTTCACGCCCATGATGCGGGCGCTCTGGTTGCTGATGAAACTGCCGCGGATATCGAGCTTGGCCACGAAGCGGGGCGGCTCCGAGGTGAACAGGGCGATGCTGTCGAGCAACTGGCCGTGCGAAGCGGAGGTGCAGCAGATGAGAACGAGAAAGACCAGTGTTCGCATGCCCCCTGAAATGCTGAATGTCCGCACCCAAAGATGCGGACATTCAGCGCGCTCCCGATTCACCGGGTGCTGGTCGGCAGGCCATCGACCCACCGTGGAAGGCGATCAATGATCCTCCTCGTCGTGCTCCAGCGGAGTGATCTGGCTCACCCAATCCTCGGTCTTGCCAGGCTTGCTATAGTCATAGGGCCAACGGTGCACCACGGGCAGCGGACCAGGCCAGTTGCCGTGGATGTGCTCCACGGGCGTGGTCCACTCCAGGGTGTTGCTCTTCCACGGGTTCTGCACGGCCTTCGGGCCACGCTTCATGCTGTAGAAGAAGTTGTAGGTGAAGATGATCTGGGCCAGGGCACCGATGATCGCGAACACGGTCACCAGCACGTTGAGGTCCATGACCGAATCGAACATGGGGAACTCGCTGTAGCTGTAGTAGCGACGGGGAGCTCCGGCCAGGCCGATGAAGTGCATCGGGAAGAAGACCCCGAAGGCGCAGATGAAGGTGACCCAGAAGTGGGCATAACCCAGCTTGGTGTTCATCATCCTGCCGTACATCTTGGGGAACCAGTGATAAACACCCGCGAACATCCCGAAGATGGCGCTCATACCCATCACGATGTGGAAGTGGGCCACTACGAAATAGGTGTCGTGCACGTTGATGTCCAAGGCACTATCCGCCAGAATGATACCGGTCAGACCACCCGCGATGAAGGTCGCCACCAGACCAATGCTGAAGAGCATGGCCGGCGTGAAGATGATGTTGCCGCGCCACAGCGTGGTGATGTAGTTGAACACCTTCACGGCGCTCGGGATGGCGATCAGCAAGGTGGTGGCCACGAAGACACTGCCCAGGAAGGGGTTCATGCCCGTGATGAACATGTGGTGCCCCCACACGATGAAGCTCAGGAAGCCGATCGCCAGGATGGAACCGATCATGGCCCGATATCCGAAGATGGGCTTGCGGGAATTGGTGGAGATGATCTCCGACGTGATACCCAAGGCGGGAAGGAGCACGATGTACACTTCCGGGTGACCCAGGAACCAGAACAAGTGCTGGAAGAGGACGGGGCTGCCACCCATGTGATCCAGGGCCTCACCGGCCACGTGGATATCGCTCAGATAGAAGCTCGTGCCCATGGAGCGGTCCATCAGCAACAGCAGAGCAGCGCTCAACAGCACCGGGAAGCTCAATACGCCCAGTACCGCGGTGATCAGGATCGCCCAGATGGTCAGGGGCAAGCGGGTCATCTTCATCCCTTTCGTACGAAGGTTCAGGATGGTCGCCACGTAGTTCAGTCCACCAAGCAGGGAGCTGGCGATGAACAGGGTCATGCTCACCAGCCAGAGGGTCATGCCAGTACCAGAACCTGGGATGGTCTGGGGCAGTGCGCTGAGCGGCGGATAGATCGTCCAACCTGCGGAAGCCGGACCTCCTTCCACGAAAAGCGAAGCCAACATCACCACGCTGCTCACCAGGAAGAACCAATAGCTGAGCATGTTGATGAAGCCCGAAGCCATGTCACGGGCGCCGATCTGCAAGGGGATGAGCAGGTTGGCGAAGGTGCCTGACAGACCACCCGTCAGCACAAAGAACACCATGATGGTACCGTGGATGGTGACCAACGCCAAGTACATGTCGGGACTGAGCACCCCACCCGGGGCCCATTTGTCACCCAGGAAGAAGTTCGTGAACGCGAAACCTTCACCCGGCCATGCCAGCTGAAGACGGAAGATCAGGGACATGATCACCGCCACCCAGGCCATGAAGATCGCCGTGACCAGGAACTGCTTCCCGATCATCTTGTGATCATGCGAGAAGACGTACTTCGAAATGAAGCTCTCCTCGTGGTGGTGGTGCGCGTCGTGCGCGTGTGCGGCGGAATGTGCAGTGGTGGCACCCATGGTCAACAGCTCCTTAACGGGTTCAATTCGTGATCACTGACGCTTGTGCGGTGGCGGTAACGGGCACTGCCGTGGTATCCGCTACGACCGGCGTTACAGGCACCTCGGCGGCGGGTGGTGCCTGGAAAGGTTTCTTCATCTGCTCGGCCATCCACGCGTCATAGTCGGCAGCGCTGGTGACCGTCAACGGCATCTGCATGTTGTAGTGCGATGCACCGCAGATCTTGTTGCACAGAAGGATGAACTCGAAGGCATCATTCTTTATGACGGTGCGCATGCTGTCCGTGGTGATCGTAGGCACCATTTTCATCGTGGTGGTCATGCCCGGCACGGCGTTCATCTGGCTGCGCAGGTGCGGGATGTAGGCGCTGTGGATCACGTCGCGGCTGCGGATCAACAGCTTGGCCTCCTGGCGGATCGGCAGCAGGAACTCCTTGGTCACGATGTCATCGGCACCGTACAGGTACTGGCTGGCCGTTCCCTTCTTCTTGATGTCCAGGTCCATCAGGGTGCGCAGATTGACGATGCGGGCCTGGGTGCGGCGGAGACGCTCCACCTGATCCTCCATCTCACCGCGCTTGGTATCCGCGAGGATGCTGTTGGCCAGCACACTGTCCGCTTCGTGGATCGAGGCGTCGATCTCGGCCATGCGCTGGGCGATGCTCTCGGGGGTGACGATGCCCAGCGGGTTCGTGCCATTGATCAGGCGGAAGTCCGTGGCACCGAGCACACCATCCTCACCGGGGTAACGGGCCGTCCAATCGAACTGCTTGGCATAGAGCTCCACCACCACGGCATCCGGGGAGGCAGGGGCGGTGATCTCGTTCCAGGTGGTGAGACCGTAGATGATGATCACGGCCAGGACACCGGCGGGGATCACGGTCCAGATCAGCTCCAGCTTGTTGTTGTGCGGCTGCCAGTAGGCGCGACGCTCCTTGCTGTGGATGTACTTGCCCGCGAACCAGAACAGAAGCACATTGGTAAGCACAAAGGGGATCGCCAGGATGATCCAATTGAAGTCCATCAGCCAATCGGTCTCGGCACCGTGCTCGCTGGCCGCCACAGGCAGCATCTTGTCGCCGTAGGCCACCACCAACCACAGGAAGAAGCCGAAGTAGGCGATCAGGAAGGCCCACATCAGGCGGGCGTTCATGCGGTTATCGGCCGGGGAGATGTCCTCCTCGCGCTTTCCACGCAGACGGGAGGTAAGCTCATAGACCCGGACCAGCTGGGCGATGGCCATCACCCCCAGTACCACAACGAGCAGGATCAACAACTTCATCATCGTTCGCTCTTTCTATCAACCCCTACCACGGGGCCGTTGTTCTTGGGAATGTCGAGATCAGATCTGGTGATGGACACTTTCGTCCAGGTACGGGTGGTTCACCGGCGTCAGCGGTGCCTTGGTCAATGCGGTGAGCACGGTACGGATGAACACCCCGAGGAAGGCCAGGAACATGCCCACTTCCAACATGCCGATGCCGTGGAAATCGTGCCCGAGGGCGCCCGGCATCACCATCATGTTCACATCCAGCCAGTGGCCAACAAAGATAACCGCACCCACCCCGATCAGGAAGCGCGGATTGCGCTTGGCGTCGCGGCTCATCAGCATCACCATAGGCACGGCGAAGTTGATGAAGAAGGTGCCCCACAGCAGCATCGGGTGGTGATCGATCCGCTGTTGGAAGTAGGTCACCTCCTCCGGGATGTTGCTGTACCAGATGAGCATGAACTGGCTGAAGTAGAGGTAGCTCCACAGGAAGCTGATGGCGAACACCCACTTGCCCATGTCGTGGATGTGGCTGTTGTTCACCTGGGGAAGCAGGCCCTTGCGCTTCAGGTACAGCGCGATGACCACCGCGGTGACCATGGCGCTCACCCACATGCCGCTGAACGCGTACCAGCCGTAAAGGGTGCTGAACCAGTGCGTATCGATGCTCATCAACCAGTCCCAGGCCAGGGTGCTGCTGAACACCGCAAAGAAGACCAGGAACAGGGCACTGCGGCGGTAGTTGAGCAGGTGGCGCTTCACCAGCGTGTCACCGGTCTCCTTGTCCATCTGCAGGCTCTGCTGGCGGAACCAGCGACCGAAGAGGAAGAACACGGAGAGGTACAACAGGGAACGCAGCCAGAAGAAGGGCTGGTTCAGGAAGGCCTTCTTGTCCGCGATCAGCTTGTCGTAGTTGGGATTGGCCACGGAACCCTGCACCGCTTCGTCCATGTACGTGGCCGAAGCGCCCTCGCCCACCATGTAAGGGTGATAGAGCGTGCTGTCCATCCAATGGTAGAGGTGGTGCACATGGGCAGAACCCGCTGCGAGCACCACGATCATCACGATCGCGCCGATGGGCACGAAGGACATGATGCCTTCAAAGATGCGCTTCACCAGCACGGTCCAGCCCGTCTCAGTGGCGTTCTGCAGGGCAAAGAAGAACAGGGCCCCGAGGGAGATGCCCAGGAAGAAGAAGCCGTTCACCAACAGGTTCGCCCAAGTGCGCTGGTGGTGGTCGGTATGGTCGCCCATGATCCCGAAGAGGGTGGCCGCGAGGCCGACCACGATCAGGGTCATGGTCAATGTGCGGGCCCGTTTGCTGAAGGAGAAGTTCATCGCTGCTGTTCCGTTAGCGTCTTGGGGTCAAAGTGCTGCAGTGGTGCTGTCGGCCACCTGCACCGGAGCCTGGCCGGGCATGACGCCACCGGCCTGGAGGTACTTCACGTAGTGCGTCACCAGCCAGCGCTCTTCCTTGTTGAGCTGCGAGGCGTGGGAGCCCATGGCGATGTTCTTGCCGTACACCAGGCTATGGAAGATCTTGCCTTCGGGCAGGTCCTTCAGTGCGCCCGTGTAGCTCGGTGGCTGCGGATAGTTGCCGTTCTTCACCACACCGCCATCGCCCTCGCCCTTTTCACCGTGGCAGTGCTGGCAGAACTTGGCGTAGATCACCTTGCCCTGCTCAACGGTGGCCTCGGTCATCGCGATCGGGCTCTTCAGTTGCAGGCCGGCCGCCTCGTAGCCCTCGGGGGTTCCAGGGAAGGGATAGGGCATGTTGAACTGTGCCTTGGACGGGTCCTTGCTGAAGGCGATGGTGCCGTCCACAGGCTTGCGCGCACTCTGGCGCAGACGCTGCTCCTTGGCCACGTCCTCACCGAAATGATACGGGTCCTGGCCGTAGTCCACGTAGGCCTCCATGGCCGGACTGCGGTACATGTCAGGCATGTACTCCACGCCGGGGCTGTTGGGGTCGCCACCGCAGGATGCCATGAGGAGCACGGTGGCCAGAAGGACGCCGAGGACAAGTCCGGATGTTTGCTTGCTCTTGCTCATGATCAGTACTGGCGTTCGTTGATCTCGAACACCGGGGTGGTGCGGAGCAGGCTGCCGATGGACTCCACGCTGTGCCCATGGTTGTCGGCGCTGCGCACCTCGATGATGAATTTGTCGTCCGTGGTGCGGGGATCCGGGTTGCGGGCCGGCATGCCGGGCAGCGTCTTGTTGCGGATCAGGTAGGTGATGGCCATGCCGTGCGCGGCACAGAGCACCGTGAACTCGAAGGTCACGGGGATGAAGGCGGGCAGGTTCTTGTAGAAGGCCTGGCTCGGCTTGCCGCCGATGTTCATCGGCCAGTCGAAGATGTTGAAGTACCAGATCCCCAGCAGGGCCAGGCTCGTGCCGAAGATGCCGAACATGAAGGCCACAATGGCCAGGCGCGTGCGCTTGATGCCGATGATCGGATCCAGACCATGGACCGGAAAGGGCGAGTACACATCCTTCACCTTGATCCCGTTGGACACCAGCTTGCGGGCGCCGTCCTTCAACTGCTCGGGGTCCTCGTAGACCGCGTATATGACCGTGTTCGACATGTCGATCAATGGTGATGATGTTGTGCGGCCTCCTTCTTATAGCTCTCGCCGCTGCCCTTCAGGATGGACTTCACCTCGTTCAGTGCCAGCACCGGGAAGAAGCGGGCGAAGAGCAGGTACAGGGTGGAGAAGATGCCGATGGTGCCCAGGAACACGCCCACATCGACCCAGGTGGGGTGGAACATGTTCCAGCTGCTGGGCAGGTAGTCGCGGTGCAGGCTGGTGACGATGATCACGAAGCGCTCGAACCACATGCCGATGTTCACGATGATGCTCATGAAGAAGGTGAAGCCCAGGTGCGTGCGCAGCTTCTTGAACCAGAACACCTGCGGGCTCACCACGTTGCAGGTCATCATCGCCCAGTAGGCCCACCAGTAGGGACCGGTAGCGCGGTTGATGAAGGCGTAGCTCTCGTACTCCACACCGCTGTACCAACTGATGAAGAGCTCGGTGATGTAGGCTACACCCACGATGGAACCCGTGACAATGATCACGATGTTCATGTACTCGATGTGCTTCCGGGTGATGTAGGCCTCCAGGTGCATCACCTTGCGCATGATCAGCAACAGGGTCTGCACCATGGCGAAACCGCTGAACACGGCACCGCTGACGAAGTAGGGCGGGAAGATGGTGGTGTGCCAGCCGGGGATCACCGAGGTGGCGAAGTCAAAGCTCACCACGGAGTGTACCGAGAACACCAGCGGGGTGGCGATGCCGGCGAGCACCAGGCTCACCTCCTCAAAGCGCGTCCAGGCCTTGGCGTTGCCCGTCCAGCCGAAGCTGAGGATGCCGTAGACCTTCTTCATGCCGGGCTTGGTCACCCGGTCGCGGATGGTAGCGAAGTCGGGGATCAGGCCGATGTACCAGAACACCAGCGACACACTGAAGTAGGTGCTGATGGCGAACACGTCCCACAGCAGTGGGCTGTTGAAGTTCACCCACAACGAACCGAACTGGTTCGGCAGGGGAAGCACCCAGTAGCTCATCCAGATCCGGCCCATGTGGATGCCGGGGAAGGTGGCCGCCATGATCACCGCGAAGATGGTCATCGCCTCCGCCGATCGGTTGATGGCCATCCGCCACTTCTGCCGGAACAGCAGGAGCACGGCGCTGATCAGGGTGCCGGCGTGGCCGATACCCACCCACCACACGAAGTTGGTGATGTCCCAGGCCCAGTCCACCGTCTTGTTCAATCCCCAGACACCGATCCCTTTGCTGATCAGGTACAGGATGCAGCCCGTGCCGTAGGCGGCAACGATGGCGGCGATGGTGAACAGGATGTACCACCCGCGGGAGGCCTTGTTCTCGATCGGACCCACGATATCATTGGTGATGTCGTGGTAGGTCTTGTGACCCAGGATGAGCGGTTGTCGGATCGCTGCTTCTGAATGCATGGGGTCCTGGTCTTTTCCTTAGGCGTGATGTGCTGCTTCCTCCTCCACGTTACGCACCTTCACCAGGTAGTTCACGTTGGGCTGTACACCGATCTCCTCCAGCATGTGGTAGCTGCGGTCGCTCGTCGCCAGGCCGCGCACCTTGCTGCCGGTATCGTTGAGGTCACCGAACACGATGGCACCGTTGCCGCATGCTGCGCTGCAGGCGGTCTCGATGTCGCCGTCCTTCACAGGGCGTCCCTCCTTCTTGGCCTGTAGCTTGCCGGCCTGGATGCTCTGCACGCAGAGACTGCACTTCTCGATGACGCCACGGGCGCGCACCGTCACATCCGGGTTCAGCACCATGCGGCCGAGGTCGTCCCACGCGGGGTTCACTTCGCTGAACTGGTCGCTCACGTAGTTGAACCAGTTGAAGCGACGCACCTTGTAGGGGCAGTTGTTCGCGCAGTACCGCGTGCCGATGCAGCGGTTGTAGGTCATCTGGTTGAGACCCTCGTTGCTGTGCGTGGTGGCCGCCACGGGGCAGACCGTCTCGCAGGGAGCGTGGTTGCAATGCTGGCACATCACCGGCATGAACACCACTTTCGGGCTCTCGCTCGGCACCTCCATCTTGAGGTACATGTCGATCTTGCCCAGGTCGTCCTTCTTGGCGGTCTCCTTCGTGGTGTCCGAGCTGTAGTAACGGTCGATGCGCAGCCAGTGCATCTCGCGGCTGCGGCGCACCTCGTCCTTGCCGACCACCGAGATGTTGTTCTCGCTGTTGCAGGCCGTGACGCAGGCTCCGCAACCACTGCAGCTGTTCAGGTCGATGCTCAGTCCCCAACGGTGACCCACGCCCTCCACCGGATGCTCGTCCCAGAGGTCGAACTCCAGCACGGACTTCTTGTCCTGCGCGTTGATCACGCCATCGCCGTTCACGTCCTCGTGCACGGCCAGCTCGTGGGCATGGTTGAACTCCTTCACATTGCCACCCACGTAGGTGGCCAGGGAGGTCTCCTTCACCACGCTGTGGCGGTCCATGTGCGTGAGGTGCGTCTGCGTGATGGCGATCGGATAGGTGGCACCCGTGGCCGACACGCTCACGTTCAGCACATCGTAGCGCAGCGCGCCACCGGCCATGTTCACCAGCGGATAGGCGTTCTTGCCGACCGGCATCAGGTCGCCGTTCTCATTGGTGACGCAGGCGGCCTTGCCCACCTTCTCGCCGTTCTCGCCGCGGCCGTAGCCCAGTGCGATGGCGATGGTCCCGGGCTTCTGACCAGGGGCGGCGACCACCGGCAGGGTGATCTCACGCTCGCCGGCCTTCACCGTGACGACGCTGGCCGGGGCCTGCTCGCCGAGGTACATGTTCAGACCCATGCGCTCCACGTCCGTGGGGCTCATGCACACGTAGTTGTCCCACGTGATCTTGGTCAGCGGATCGGGCATCTCCTGCAGCCAGGGGTTGTTGGCATGCTGGCCGTTGCCGATGGCCTCGGTGGTGTACAGCGAAAGTTCGAACTCACCGGCACCACTGGTCGCCTGTTTGGCAGCGGCGGCAGCGGCGTTCACATCACCGGCGAACACCACTGCTTCCGCAGGGGCGACGGCGGGAGCCACATGCACACCATCGTGCAGGGCCTGGTTCCAACGGTCGGTGAAGAGCCCGAGCGTTTCCGGGGTGGCCATGTTGGCCTCCCAGGTGCTGCGAATGAAGTCGTGGTAGTTCTGCGTCGACCCGCTCCAGACCAGCAAGCTCTCCTGCCACTGGCGGGTGTCGAACAGGTTGCGGATGGCCGGCTGGGCGAGCGCGTAGTGGCCCACCTTCGGCATCAGGTCGTTCCAGCTCTCCAGGTAGTGGTGGTCCGGGCAGATCCAGTTGCAGAGGCTGCCGGTCTCATCCGCGTATCCGCTCAAGCTCACCGTGAGACCCACCTTGGCCAAGCCGGTCTTGAACTCGGCAGCGTTCGGTAGGCTGTATGCGGGGTTGACACCGGCGATGAGCAGGGCGCCCACCGTACCCGCGTTCATGTCCTTCACCAATTGCGCCACGGCGGCATCATCACCCTGCTTGAAGGTGGTGTGCGCGGCGAGGTCGATGGTGCCTGCCTGTCCGGTAGGCAGGCTTCCGTAGTTGCCCAGCATGTTGTTGATGCTGTTCACCAGCACCTGCACGCCTTCGTTGTTGCTTCCGCAAAGCACCACGCTCCGGCCACGGGCCGCCATCAGGGCGTCCGCTGCAGCAGCGGTGTGCGCGTCGATGGTGGCATTGCTGCCGCCCACCGCCGTCCCGCCCATCTTCTTGGCGATGTGGTCGTGCAGGCTGATCACCGCCAGGGGCAGTTCACTGGGCTTCATCGGCACACGCACATCGGCGTTGGCACCGCTGAGGCTCATGCGCGACTCGAACTGGAAATGTTTGTTCATCGCGCCTTTCGGATCGCGACGGTTGGCGTACTGCCAGGCATGCTCGGTGGTGCTGCCCCAGCTGCTGAGGAAGTCGGCGTCCATGCTCACCACCACATCGGCCTTGGTAAGGTCGTAGCTCGGCATCACACGCTTGCCGAAGCTCTTCAGGTTGGCGTTCGTGAGACCGCTGTAGCTGATGGTATCGTACTGCACATGCTCCACCGTGGGGTACTTCGCCTTCAGCGCCTCCACCGTCATCTTCGTGCTGGGGCTGATGATCGTGCCCGTGAGGACCACGATGCGTTTGCCCGCGGTCGCCGTGGCTCCGAGCTGGGTGGCGACGGCCTTGTCGGCATCGGCCCAGGTGCTCGTGGCCAGGCCATCGGTACCCTTGGTCATGGGGGCCTTCAGGCGCTCATTGTCGTACAGCGACAGCACGGAGCTGTTGATGCGCGCATTGATGCTGCCCTTGCCCACCTTGGGGTTGTGGTTCAGGCCGAAGCGGGGGTTGCCCTTCACATGGATGGGACGGCCCTCGCGGGTCTTCACAAGGATGCTGGCGTAGTCCTCGCCATCATAGAAGGTGCTGGCGTACCAGTTGGGCACACCGGGCGTGATGTCCTCCGGCTTGTTGACGTAGGGGATCGACCTCACCACCGGGGTCTCGCAGGCGGCCAGTGTGGCGGCGCCCAGGGAGAATCCCAGGAACTTGAGGAAGTCGCGGCGGCCCGTATTGGCGCCTTGGAGCTTGGGGTCGCCCAGTACCTGGTCGATGGCCAGGTCCGTGGGGAATTCGTTCTCCCTGCCCTTGATCACTTCGGGTGCCTGGTGCAGGTCCCCGAGGTCCATCCAGTATCGCTTCGTGCTCGACATGCGCGGCGCTGTGTTCGGTCTTAGTAGTGGCACTTGGCGCATTCCCAGCCGCCAAGCTCCTTCACGGTGATCTTATCGTCCTCCAAGTACTGCTTCAGCTCCCGCTCACCCAACTTGGTGTCGTGCAGGCGCTTCATGGTCTCGTCGTAATAACCGTTGCCGGCCATCTTCACATCCTTGGTGTTGTGGCAGTCGATGCACCAGCCCATGGTGAGCGGCGCCCACTGCTCGGCCACGTCCATCTTCTCATCGATGGGACCATGGCACTCCTGGCACTCCAGTTTACCCACGGCCACGTGCTGGGCGTGGTTGAAGTAGGCGTGGTCGGGCAGGTTGTGCACCTTCACCCACTTCACCGGCTCCTCCTTGCCCGTGTAGCTCTTGGTGGCGGGATCCCAGCCGATGGCCGCGTAGATCTTGGCGATCTCCTTGGTGCCTTCCGGCGAGCGGCCCTCCTCCACAGCCTGATGGCAGTTCATGCAGATGTTGGTGCTCGGGATGCCGGCATGTTTGCTCTTCTCCGCGCTGCTGTGGCAGTACTGGCAGTTGATGGCCAGGTTACCGGCCTCCACCTTTCCGGCGTGCAACGTGTGGTTGAACAGGATGGGCTGTTCGGGCTTGTAGTGCTCCACCTCATCACCACCGTAGACACCCACGACCCAGGCGGCGTCCCACAGTTTCAAGACGATGAAGACCACGAAGAACAGGCCGATGATGCCGGCCATGGCCTTGTTGTTCCAGGCCCATTCGCGGATGCTCTCCCCGAAGCTGCGGTCCGGCAGCGGCTGCTTGCCCTCCGTCTCCTGTACAGCGTTGGCCAGGCCTTTCTTCACCCCGCTGAGGCTGAGGCCCACGACCAGGAAGAGCAGTGCGAGCACCACCAACCAAAGCCATGCCGGACCGGCGTCGTTCGGGCCCGTTGGAGGAGCTTCGGCCACCACACCAGCCTTCGGAGCAGGCGGCGTGTAGTTATCAGCGTAGTACAGGATCGCGTCGACCTCCTCGTTGGTGACGGCCTGAGCGGTCATCACGCTCTTGTTCCACTTGGCGAAAAGCTCGGTGGCGTAAGGATTACCGGTCTTCAGGTAGTCCGTGCTGTTCTTGATCCAGGCATAGATGTCGCCCTTGCCTTCCCAGCGGGCACGTGCACCCTTCAGTGCGGGACCCGTCAGGTCCTTGTCGGGCTTGTGGCAGGAACCACAGTTCCCTTTGAAGAGCTTCTCACCGGTGGCATACAACGCCGCGTCCGCAGGCTGCGCATGCACAGCCGTGAAGGATAGGGAAAGGAAGAGCGCGAGGGTTGCGTAGAGAAGCCCGGTGGAACGATCTGAAATCCTTGCTACAAGCGGCATTCCGAGCAGTTTTGGAGGGACAATGGCCCTATGGACCGGCCGCAAAAATACACGGGGATCCGATCGTGGGACAGAACGGTCGCTTCCTTGCCACGTGGATGTCACTATTTAGAATCGGTCTAAACTATTTGATGCTCGATCCAGGTCCCGACCCTGGCTGTCCGGCGGTGCAGCACGGCATACTTTTGGACCGCACTTCACCATGCGTACCCTGCTCCTCTCCCTCGTCCTCGCTGTGATCTGGCCTAAGGTCCAGGCACAGGAACCACCACCGGTGCGCACCTTCCAACCCCACACCGAGACCCCCGTGGACACGCCCAGCGTGGCCCAGGTCGTTCCCGGGGACGTGACCCTCCGAGTGGCGCCCGGCATCGATGGCACCATGGAACAGTTCGTGGAGGTGAAGCACATCCGCAAGGGCTACCGGGTGCAGGTCTTCCTGGGCGACCGGAGAACGGCGGAGGAGACCAAACGCACCTTCCTCCAGAAATACCCGGACACACCGGCCTACCTCAGCTGGCTGGCGCCCAATTTCAGGCTCCGCGTGGGCGACCTGCGCACCCGGTTGGAAGCGGAACGCCTGCTGCGTGACATGAAAGTGATCTATCCCGGCAGCTATATCGTTACGGACGATATCGAGATGCCGCGGGTGGCGGAGGATTGAGGTAGCGCACACGGATCAGCGTTCGCGTTGAACGAGCGCAACCCGGTCTGCACATCGTCCCCACCTGCACCCGTCGCGACGATCGTGCAATGAGGCCGATCGGCCGGGGTCCGGACCGGCAGTGAACACACCGACCGAGGACTGCACACCACAGTGAACCAAGGCGCGGCCAGGCTCCGACCAGGCCGATGGCGGACCGAAGTGCGTGGCCATCGGGCATCGTTGGAACGCAGAAAGGCCGGGTCTCCCCGGCCTTTCGCATGACGGTCCGGTGTGGACCTACGATCCTTCCAAGGTGCGCTTCACCTCGGTCATCTCGAAGGCCTCGAGCGTATCGCCCACCTTGATGTCGTTGAAGTTCTTGATGTTCAGGCCGCACTCGTAACCGTGGGTCACCTCCTTCACATCGTCCTTGAAACGCTTGAGCGTATCGAGGTCGCCGGTGTAGACCACGATGCCATCGCGGATGAGGCGGACCTTGTTCTTGCGGTCGATCTTGCCGTCGAGCACGTAGCAACCGGCGACGGTGCCCACCTTGCTGATGCGGAAGGTCTCGCGCACCTCTGCGGTACCGGTGACCTTCTCCACCTCCTTCGGTGCCAGCATGCCTTCCATGGCCTGCTTGATCTCCTCGATCGCGGCGTAGATGATGGAGTACATGCGGATGTCGATCTCCTCCGCCTCGGCCAGCTTGCGTGCACCCGGGGTGGGACGCACCTGGAAGCCCACGATGATGGCGTTGGATGCCGTGGCCAGCAACACGTCGCTTTCGGCGATCGGTCCCACCGCGCGGTGGATCACGTTCACCTTGATGCTCTCCGTGCTCAGCTTCAGCAACGAGTCGGTCAGTGCTTCCACCGAGCCGTCCACGTCGCCTTTCACGATCAGGTTCAGCTCCTTGAAATCGCCGATGGCCAGACGACGGCCGATCTCATCCAGCGTGATGTGCTTGTGCGTCCGGATGCCCTGCTCGCGCTGCAACTGGTGGCGACGCGTGGCGATCTGGCGGGCCTCGCGCTCGTCCTCGAACACATGGAACTGGTCACCCGCGTTGGGGGCACCGTCCAGACCGAGGATGGAGACCGGCGTGGAGGGCGTGGCCTCCGTGACCTGCTGTCCCCGCTCGTTGAACATGTTCCGCACACGGCCGCTGTACTGGCCGGCGAGGATCACATCGCCCTTGCGCAGCGTACCGGCGTCCACGAGCAGCGTGGTCACGTATCCGCGACCCTGTTCCAAGGTGCTTTCGATCACCACACCGTGGGCACGTTTGCCCGGGTCGGCCTTCAGGTCCAGCATCTCGGACTCCAGCAGCACCTTCTCCAGGAGCTGATCGATGCCCATGCCCTTCTTGGCGCTGATCTCCTGGGTCTGGTACTTGCCACCCCATTCCTCCACCAGGATGTTCATCTGCGAGAGCTCCTCGCGGATCTTCTCGGCGTTGGCACCCTGCTTGTCGATCTTGTTGAAGGCGAAGACCATCGGCACGGCGGCGGCCTGTGCGTGGTTGATGGCCTCGCGCGTCTGGGGCATCACACTGTCGTCCGCCGCGATCACGATGATGGCGATGTCGGTGACCTGTGCACCACGGGCACGCATGGCCGTGAAGGCCTCGTGACCCGGCGTATCCAGGAAGGTGATGCGCTTGCCGTTCTCCAGCATCACGCTGTAGGCACCGATGTGCTGGGTGATGCCACCGGCCTCACCGGCGATCACGTTGGCCTTGCGGATATGGTCCAGCAACGAGGTCTTACCGTGGTCCACGTGACCCATCACCGTGACGATGGGCGGACGGGGCACGATGCGGGTCTCATCATCGGGCTCGTCGATCAGGTTCTCCTGCACGTCGGCGCCGACGAACTCCACCTTGAATCCGTACTCCTCGGCGATGATCGAGAGGGTCTCGGCATCGAGGCGCTGGTTGATGCTCACCATCATGCCCAGACTGAAACAGGCCTTGATGATGTCGGTGACGTTCACCCCCACCATGGAGGCCAGTTCGCTCGCCGTCACGAACTCGGTGACCTTGATGACCTTGCCGGCCAGTTCCTTGGCGGCCTGTTCCTCCTCGAAGCGCTGGTAGCGCTGGTCGCGTTTGTCACGACGCAGCTTGGAGCCCTTGCTCTTGGCACCACCGGTGAGGCGGGCGAGCGTTTCGCTCACCTTGCGCTTCACGGCGTTCTCGTCCAGTTCACCCGGACGGCCTCCGGGGGCCGGTGGGCGCTGTTCCTGCTGTACCGCCCGGTCGATGTTCACCGGACCGGGTTTCACGATGCGTTTGCGACGGCCGCGCTCGTTGGCGGCGGCGTTCTTGTCCGTCGGCTTGCGCTCGCGCTCCACCGGGAGCTCGATCTTGCCCAGGGTCTTCAGTCCGGCGAGCTTCGTCACATTCACCCGGATGGTCTCCGGTTCGGTGGAAGCGCCGGCGGATGCCGTGACGTTCACAGAGGAAGCGGAAGGGTCGACCGGTGCAGGTGCGGGGGCCTCGGCGGCGGGTGCCTCCACAGGGGCAGCGGCCACGGGCGCAGGGACCTCGGCCACTGGGGCAGGGGTCTCCGTGACGGGCTCGGCCACCACCTTTTTCGGGCCTTTTTTGCCGGCCTCCAAATCGATCTTGCCCATGTGCTTGGGGCCGACGGTCTTGTCGATCCGGGCCTTGATCACATCGGGTTCCACGGCCTCGGCGGCGGGTGCCGGTGTGACCGGTGCGGGTGCGGGCGGTGGTGCGGGCGCCGCCACGGGTGCCGCGGCCACGGGCACTTCCTTGGGAGCGGGCGGCTCCTCCTTGGGCGTCGGGGGCACCACCAGGGAGATGGTCTCGCGCTCCTGGCGCTGCTGCACCACCTGCTGGCTCTTCGCCTTGATCTCCTTGTCGGTGCCGAACTGCTGGAGCAGCAGGTCGTAGAGATCACCCGCGATCTTGGTGTTCGGGTTGCTCTCCACCTTGTGGCCGTTCTTGTCGAGGAACTCCACCACGGTGTGCAGCCCCAGGTTGAATTCCCGAGCCACCTTGCTCAATCGTATGCCCTTATCCGTCGCTTCGCTCATGCAGTGCTTGTATCCTGTGGTCGTTTCTCCGTGGTCCCTCTTTCGCTGCCGTCCCGCCTTTCCAGCCCATTGCCTTAGGCCTCCAGTTCCGCGCGAAGGATGCGGACCACCTCGTTGATGGTCTCCTCCTCCAGGTCCGTCCGCTTGGCCAGTTCACCCGGGGGGATGTCCAGCACGGAACGGGCGGTGTCGCAACCGATGCCTTTCAGTACGTCGATGATCCACTGATCGATCTCGTCCGCGAAATCGTCGATGCTCACGTCGTCCGTCACCTCATCGGTCTCGCGGTACACATCGATGTCGTAACCGGTCAGTCGGCCGGCCAGCTTGATGTTGTGCCCACCCTTGCCGATGGCGAGCGCCACCTGGTCGGGCTTCATGTACACCTCGGCACGCTTGTGCTCGTTGTCCAGCTTGATGGTGCCCACCTTGGCGGGGCTCAGCGCACGCTGGATCAGGAGCTGGTCGTTGGCCGTGAAGTTGATCACGTCGATGTTCTCGTTGCGCAGTTCGCGCACGATACCATGGATGCGGCTTCCCTTCATGCCCACGCAGGCACCCACGGGATCGATGCGGTCATCGTAGCTCTCCACGGCGACCTTGGCGCGCTCACCGGGCTCGCGCACGATGCGCTTGATGGTGATGAGGCCATCGGCCACCTCGGGCACCTCCTGTTCGAACAGTTTGGCGAGGAACTCGGGGGCGGTGCGGCTCAGGATCACCACGGGGGTGTTGTTGCGCATCTCCACCTTCCACACCACGGCGCGCACGTTGTCGCCCTTCTTGAAGAAGTCGGTCTTGATCTGCTGGTCCTTGGGCATGATCAGCTCGTTGCCCTCGTCGTCCAGGATCAGCGTCTCGCGCTTCCAGATCTGGTACACCTCGCCGGTGATGATCTCGCCCACCCGCTCCTTGTACTTATTGTACAGGTGGTCCTTCTCCAGCTCCATGATGCGGCTCTGGAGGTTCTGCTTGAGGCTCAGGATGTTGCGGCGACCGAAGTCCTCGATCTTCACCTCCTGGCTCACCTCCTCGCCCACCTCGAAGTCGGGCTCGATCTTCTTGGCCTCGGCAAGCT
Organism: Chryseobacterium gleum; assembly: GCA_945872795.1. GTDB lineage: Bacteria > Bacteroidota > Bacteroidia > Flavobacteriales_F > PHOS-HE28 > PHOS-HE28. The sequence goes on along the minus strand of CAMCAZ010000034.1, from coordinate 11,366 downwards.
CGATCTCCAGGTTGTCGTCCTCGCTCATGCCGTCCTCGACGATGATGCGGTTCAGCCAGATCTCCAGGTCACCCTTGTCCGGGTTAATGATGATGTCCACATTGGCCTCTTCCCCGAAGCGGCGTTTCACCACACCACGGAAGACATCCTCCAGGATGCCCATCATGGTGACGCGGTCAATGTTCTTGTTGTCCTTGAATTCCCCGAAGGATTCGATGAGGTTCACGGTGCTCATGGCACGATCAATTGAACTTGAAGGTTGCTTTCGTGGCTTTGATCTCGGCGAGGGGGAAGGTGGTGACCTCCTCGTCCAGTTTGGGCAGTCGACCCTTCACCTTGCTGGGGTGCTGGATGCGGATGCCCATTTCATTCTCGGTATAGCTGACCAGCATGCCCTCGAGCACGCGGCCATCGGTGAACAGCAGTTCCACCACGCGGCCCACATGCTTGTGGTACTGGCGGGCCACCTTGAAGGGGCGGCCCATGCCCGGGCTGCTGAACTGCAGTTCACAGTCGTCGGCGGCCTCCCCCAGGTCCTCGCGCACCGCTTTGTTCAGGCGCGCCAGCTCCTCCAGGGTGATTGCCTTGTCGTTGTCGACCTCCACCACCACCTTGGGCCCGGGGCGCACGGCCACATCCACCAGGAAGTGGCTGGTGCCCTCCAGGTGCCTTTCCAGGCTGTGCCGAACTTGCTGCTCCGTAACCATGTACACGACCGAACCGCCGGGGTGGAGAACAAAAAAGAGGGGCGGCCCCCTCTTCCTCTTCCGCCTTCTGACGGCGCAAAGATAGCGATCCACCCCGCATTTCCAATGGTGGGGAACGGAAGCGGTAAGCGGGGGCGCCAGCTTCCATCATTCGATGTCCCGGCAAGTACGATCAGCTCCGTTTCACCGCCTTCCCCCAGGCACCTGGGCCGGTGCCGCCCCAACCTTGGGCACAGCGGGCGGCGCGGCCTTCTTCACCTGCCCATCCTCATACTCCACCGTCCTGGAGACGTTGCCGCTGCGGTCGTAAAAGGTCATGGTGCCGTGCAGGCGGCCATTGCGGTAGTTCATCTGCTGCACCACCCTGCCGCGCTGGTCGTACACGGTGCAGGGGCCATCGGGGTCGCCGAGAAGGAAGCTCTGCTCCCTCATCTTTACGCCGGCATCATCGTAGTAGGTCCACGCGCCGGTGGGGGTGCCGTTGGCATAGAGCCCCTCGCTGATGGGCAGTCCGTTCACGCTGTAGCTGACCCAGCGCCCGCTCTTGCGGCCCTCCGCGTAGCTGCCCTCCTCGCGCACCCGGCCACCGATGGGCTTCTCGGGCACCGACTCGAAGTAGAACTTCCACGGACCGTTCTTCAGGTCGTCGGCGTAGGTGCCTTCAAAATCGGGCTGTCCGTCTGGAAAGAAGCCCACCCAGATGCCGTCCATGCGACCGGCCTTGAAGCTGCCTTCGGTCTTCCGGTTACCGTTCTCGAACCAACTCGTCCATTTCCCTTCCTCCACACCCATCACATAGGGGCCTTCCTGGAGTTTCTGTCCGCTTTCGTACCAGGTGGTCCACAAGCCGTTCTTCACCCCGGCGGTGAAGGGGCCCTTCTTCCAGAACTGGCCGCCCTCATAGAAATACACCCACTCGCCCTCCTCCTTGTCGGCCTTGTAGGCGCCGGTGCTCTGCAGCTGGCCGTTGGGGTGCCACTGCTTCCAGACCCCTTCGCGCCGGTCGTTCAGGAAGGGACCTTCCATCTCGCGGCTGCCATCGGCGCGGTACCAGGTCCAGATGCTGTCCTTGAGGCCATCGGCATACCGTCCGGAAATGTCCATGACACCGGCCTTGGTCCAATGCCGGAACGTGCCGGTTAAGCGGCCCTGCACGTAGTGCTCGATCTTCTCCGGCTTGCCGCTGGAGTAGCCATATTCCCAGCGCCCCACCTTCACCCCGCCGCGGTACTGTCCCTTCTGCTGGTGGTTGCCGGCCGGGTGGTTCAGCACGCAGGGACCGTCGCGCACACCCATGGCATAGGAACATTCCTCCTGTAGCGTCCCGCTGGGGAACCAAGTGCGCAGCACGCCGTTGCCTTCCACGATGGTGGCCATGCCGGTACTGTCCCAAGCGTCGGTGACGAGCACCAGGGAATCCTGCCACACCTCGCGCAGCATAGGGATGCTGTCCGGATGGTAATAGGCCCACACGCCGGTCTTGCGGCCGTTCTTGTGCAGGCCCCGCTCCATGATGCTGCCGTTGCGGTAGCGGCTCACGCGCAGGCTGTCCTCCTGGCCCCGCTTGAACCAGCCGTCGTGCTGCACCTGGCCGTTCTCGTAGTAGATGCGCACCCGGCCGTCGCGTTCGCCGGACTTGAACTCGGCCTGTTCCATCAGGCGGCCATCGCGGTCGTAGAACTTCCATTCACCCCACTCGCGGCCGTTCACCATCAGGCCTTCGCTGCGCTTGATGGTCTTCTTGGCATCCCAATGGTCCACGAAGGGTTCCACGGACTGGGTCATGGCGGAAAGGGAGAGCAGGGTGCCGAACAGGATGCCGAGGAGCCGGGTCATGGGGCGAAAGTAACGGGAGCACCCGGCCGCGGGGATGGACGCGGGGCGCTGCGGATGAACAACGCGGGACTGATCGGCCTTGGTACATGTGTTGAACCACGGATCCACACGGATGGACACGGATGTCCCGAGTAGGTGATCCTCGCCCTTGGAGTACAGTTCATGCCTCATCCGATCCTTCCACAAGTGTCGGTGTATGTTCCTATTTATCCGTGTTCTCCCGAGGCTTCGGGAGGTGTCCGTGGTTGACATCGTTCAAGTTTACGCGACCGCAGGGCACGTAAGGCGCTAGATCCTTGGGCTGGCGGCGAGCAGGCCGGCGGCCTTGGGCTTCCCCGCATGGTGGTGAACCGCTCCGGGTCTTGGCGTGTTCCTACCGGGCCGGTCATCCGCTTCCACGGCCCTTCCTCCTACCTTTCGCACCCCATGCGCCTCGCTCGACATCGCCGCTCGGTCCTGATCCTTGCCCTGCTGGGTGTGGTGGCCCTGTTCGCCGCCTGGAAAGAGGCCGTTCGACCGGTGAAAGGTCCGCACGGCACGCTGGAGCTGGCCCTGCTACGCAGCGAGGGCGACCTGCCAGTGCTGATCAGCGCCTACTTCACCACCGCCGGGCGTTGTGCCGGTTGCCACGGGCAAGACCCTGTGGGCCTGGCCAGCATCGACGGACAGGGGCGGGATGTGAACGTGGTGGACGACTGGCGCAGCACCCTGATGGCCAACAGCGCGCGGGACCCCTTCTTCAAGGCCAAGGTGAGCCATGAGGTGCTGGTGAACCCCGGGCACCAGACGGCGATCGAGAACAAATGCCTGAGCTGCCACGCGCCGCTGGGCATGCACGAGGAACGCCTGCTGGGCAACCCGCCCTTCACCATGGCCATGCTGGACACCAGCATCATGGGGCAGGACGGCGTGAGCTGCCTCTCCTGCCACATGCAGTCCGAGTCGCTCGCCGGCAGCTATTTCAGCGGCGAGCTCCAGTTCGATTCGGCGCGCGTCTATGGGCCCTATTCCGATGATCAGATCAACCCGGCGATCATGCAGTTCTTCGTGAACTTCACCCCGGGCTTCGGGTCGCACATCCTGAACAGCAAGGTCTGCGCCGGTTGTCATACGCTGGTCACTGAGACGATCGACCTGGAAGGCAACATCACCGGGGACAAGTTCGTGGAGCAGGCCACCTACCACGAGTGGAAGAACAGCATCTACAGCAGTACCGAAGTGCATTGCAACACCTGCCACATGCCCCGCCTGCAGGACCCGATCCTCCTGGCTGCTGATTATCCGTTCCTGAACGCGCAGACACCCTTCGGGCTGCACCACCTCGCCGGAGCGAACGTGCACATGCTGGAACTGATGAAGGCCAACAGGACCGCCTTGGGGATACCGGCCACGGACGCCCAGTTCGACAGCACCATCGCCCGCACGCGGCACCTGCTCACCCAGCGCACCCTGGACATCGACCTGGACCTTGAGGGCCGCACGGCGGATACGGCGTTCTACAGCGTGCAGCTCACGAACCGCGCCGGGCATCGCTTCCCGAGCGGCTATCCCTCGCGCCGCGCCTTCATCGAGTTCGTGGTGCTGGATGCCATGGGCGACACCGTGTTCAAGAGCGGCCGCACCGATGGCAGCTACGAGGTGGAAGGGCATGACGAAGGTTTCGAACCCCACTACAACGTCATCCGCGCAGGCGATGAGGTGCAGATCTATGAGCTGGTGATGGGCGATGTGAACGGCAACGTCACCACCGTGCTGGAACGCGCCAAGGACGCCATCAAAGACAACCGGTTGGTGCCGCTGGGCTTCAGCATGGGGCACCCGAGCTATGACACCACCCGGATCGCCGGTGCGGCGCTGATCGATCCCGATTTCAACCGCGACGCGGGCGGCACGGAAGGCAGCGGCACGGACATCGTGCGCTACCATGTGCCGCTCAACGGCACCACCAGCGCGCTGCGGGCCTTTGCCAAGGTGTACTACCAGCCGATGCCGCCCCTGTGGAACGCGGAGATGTTCAGCGTGCAGAGCGCTCCCATCGATGCGTTCCGGGAAATGCTCGACGCCTCCGACGGAAGCCCCACGCTGGTGGCCGGCGACTCCCTGCTCCTGGGACCGCTGGGTCTGCCGGAACGGCTGCAGGACCTGGTGCAGATGCACCCCAACCCCACCACCGACGGCTGGGTGACGCTGGGCACACGCAACGGCCTGCCCTTGGAGCCCATCGGCGTGAACGATGCCAGCGGACGCGCGGTGGCCCTGCGCAGTGAGCGCAGCGACATCGGCTGGCGTTTGAAGCTTCCGGACGTCCCGGGTACCTATTACATCCGCGTGCGTGTCGCCGGTGAAGTGGTCCTGCTTCGGGCGGTACGCAGTGGCTATGGCCGATAAATGCTGACCATCGCCGAGATCCGCATCCATCCCGTGAAATCGCTCGGCGGCTTCACGGTGCAGGAAGCCCGGCTCACCGACCGCGGCCTGGAGCATGACCGACGCTGGATGCTTGTGGACGAAGAGGGCAACTTCATGACACAGCGTGAAATGGGTGCGATGGCATGCCTCCACACCAGTGCTGGTTCCGAGGGCTTCCGGGTGACCGACATCCGCACAGGAGCAACGCTCGATCTGCCATGGAGCCTGAGCGCTGGATCGGAACGCATGTGCTCGGTCTGGAGCGACCGTGTGCGGACCCTCTTGGGCGAACCCGCCTGGAGCGACTGGTTCAGCGCGCAGCTGGGCCGCAGTGTGCAGTTGGTGTACATGCCCGATGCCACCAAGCGCCGCACCGATGGACGCTACGCCAAGGGCCTCACCTCGCTCAGCGATGGCTTCCCCTTTTTGATCGTTTCACAAGCATCGTTGGATGACCTGAACGCTCGCGGTCAGGCTTGGGCACAGGAGTACAAGAGCACATGGGCACAGGTCCCCATGGAGCGTTTCAGGCCCAACATCGTCATCGCAGGCGGCACCGCTTTCCAGGAGGACAGGTGGACGGACATCCGCGTCGGCGATGCCTGTTTCCAACTGGTGAAGCCCTGTGCCCGATGCGTGGTGATCACCACCGACCAGCGCACCGGCGTTCGCGACAAGGAGCCCCTGCGCACCCTGGCCACGTACCGCAGCATGGGGAACAAGGTGCTGTTCGGGATCAACGCCATGGGCGATGCAAGCGGTTCGGTCCGTGTGGGCGATCTTGTGCACGCATGATCCACTCCATCCTCGCCGACAAGGCCACACGCATCTTCCTGGTCCTCGGAGGTTTCTTCGTGGCCAACGCCCTGATCGCGGAAATGATCGGCGTGAAGCTGTTCCAGTTGGAGGACCTCTTGGGCATCACCAAGGCCGACTTCACGCTCCTGGGGCAGGAGCATCTCTCCTTCGTGCTCAGCGTGGGCGTGCTGCCCTGGCCCATCGTGTTCATCATGACCGATGTGATCAACGACTACTACGGTGTGCGCGGCGTACGTTTCCTCACCCTGCTGACCACCGGGCTCATCACCTTCGCGTTCGTGGTGATGTACTTCGCCATCCACATGCCGCCGGAACAGGGCTGGTGGCTGGGCAGCAGTGCGGCGCAGGGCGTGCCCGACATGCAGGCGGCCTTCACCAGCATCTTCGGCCAGGGCATGAACATCATCCTGGGCTCGCTCGCCGCCTTCGTGGTGGGGCAGTTGGTGGATGCCTTCGTGTTCCGTGGCATCAAACGGTTCACCGGTGACCGACGGATCTGGCTGCGGGCCACAGGCAGCACGCTCATCAGCCAGCTCATCGACAGCGTGGTGGTGACCTATGTAGCGTTCTGGCTCCTCAAGGACATGAGCTTCCCGATGGCCACGGCGCTGGTGCTGACGGCCTACGCCTACAAGTTCAGCGTGGCGATCGTGAGCACCCCCTTGGTGTACCTGGCACATTGGGGCATCGAGCGCTACCTGGGGAAGGAGCGGGCACAGGCTATGCGAGCCGAGGCATTACGCGGTCGGAACGACTGATGCAAGCGATCTTCGCAAGACCATGGCCGCCAAGAAGCGCATCACCAAGAAGGAGCTCGATGCCATCGAGCGTGCCGCGAAGCGTGACGAACAGAAAGCCGCCGGTGCGTTGGACGGCCGCTTCCGCCCGAAGGTGGTGCCCAGCAAGAAGAAGTATTCGCGCAAGGCGAAACCGAAGGAGGAGGGGAATGGGGCGTGAACCAACACAGATCGACATGCCCGATACCTACACAAGCCGCACCAGGCTGATCTGCGGATAGCTGTCGTTCATCTCACGGATCACTTGGTGTTGCCCTTTTTCCGGATGCTGATCCCTTGCTCGCGCTCCGCCAATGCGATCAACCGGGCATAGGCTTCCGAACGAAGCTTCTCATCCTCCAGCTGACGCTCCAGTTCAGCGATCCGACGCTGTAGCGCCTCGGGTGGATCATCCTTCTACTTACTGGGCTTCATGGACTGCAGTGCGACAGGCTTGGCGCCAGCCGCCACCATGCGAATATCCACATATCCCAGCTCTCGCATACACTGCTGGAATGAGCCCTTGGCGCGCACCCCGTACTTGGCCAGCAAGAACTTTTTGTTAGCCGTTCCGTTCAGGTATTCCTCGATCAAATGGCGCTTGAACTCTTCGCTGTAGCGCATTCCAGGTTGACCGCTCCGGGTCCTCTGGTACCCCCTGATCATGGGTAAAGGGTTACGTAAACCCATTCCAGAACGTGTCAGGTATTGGTAAACGAGGGCACCCTTTCATCACTACCCTATCGCTTCCGCAACTTCACCACAACGCTCTTGCTGGCCGGTGTACCACTCTTCTCTGCCTTCAACTCCAGCGGCACCAAAACATTGGCCTCGGGGAAGTAGGTGGCCACGCAGCCTTTCGCAATCTCGTACGGAAGCACGAAGAAGTCGGCGGCGATGCGTTCGTGGCCGTAGTTGCTCACCAAGTCCACGCGGTCTCGCTCGCTTAAGCCCTGGGCTAGCATGTCCGCGGCGTGCATCAGCACCACACGGCGTTCGCCACGGATGCCACGATAGCGATCGTCCAAGCCGTAGATGGTGGTGTTGAACTGGTCGTGCGTACGGATGGTCATCATCAGGAACGCGCCTTGGGGAACGGTCCATTGCGGCGCGGCATCCACACTGAATTTCGCGCGGCCATCGGGGGTGGTGAAACGTGCACCATCGCGGGCACCGTTGGGGAGCACGAAACCATCGGGCGCGCGCACCCGCTTGTTGAAGTCCTGAAAGCCGGGGATCACCGCTTGGATTTCTTCCCGTATCAGGTCGTTGTTCTGCGCCAGTGCGTTCCAATCCAATGGGACACCAGTGCCGAGTGTCGCTTCGGCCAATGCGCACACGATCCATGGCTCGCTGCGCAGGTGCTCGGACGCGGGCGTGTGGGTTCCCTGAGAACGATGCACTACGCTCATGCTGTCCTCTACTGTTACGAATTGCGGCTTGCCGTTCTTCCCCGGTGTACCGTTCAAGGTGTGGGGCATGTCCAATTCACTACGACCGATGCACGGAAATATGATCGCCTCTTCACCGGTGATCACGTGGCTGCGGTTCAATTTGGTGCTCACTTGCACGGTGAGCTCGCAGTTCATCAGCGCACGAGCGGTGACCTCGCTGTCCGGCGTAGCACTGATGAAATTTCCACCCAACGCGAAAAAGACCTTGCCACGACCATCGCGCATCGCTTCGATGCAATCCACTACATCGAAGCCGTAGGCACGGGGTGCAGTGAACGCATAGCGCGCATCCAAGGCCTGTAGGAATTGCTCCGACGGTTTCTCGTAGATGCCCATGGTGCGATCACCCTGCACGTTGCTATGTCCGCGCACCGGACAGGCACCTGCACCGGATTTGCCGAAGGCGCCACGCAACAGCAACAGGTCCACTACCTGCCGCACGTTCGCCACCGCGTTCACATGTTGCGTCAGGCCCATGGCCCAGGTGATGATGATGCGATCGGTGCTGGCGATCAACTCCGCAAGCTCGTGCAGCTGCGCGACAGGGATCCCGCAGGTATCTGCCATGGCTTGTACATCCACCATGCGCAGGTCAGCGATAAAAGCATCGTATCCCGTGGTGCGTTCGGCGATGAAGGCACGATCGAACGCGGTGCCGGGCGCGGCTTCCTCCTTGTCCAGCAGCAGGCGCATCACGCCTTTAAAGAGCGCAACATCAGTGTTGATGCGCAGCCCGATGTGCAAGCTGCTGATCGCCGATCCGCCGCGCAACACTTCGCCCACGCTCTGCGGATCCACGAAGCGTTGTGTGCCAGCTTCGGGCAGCGGATTCACGCTGACCACCTTGCCGCCGTTGGCCACGCACTTCGTGAGCGCGCTCAGCATGCGCGGGTGATTGGTGCCGGGGTTCTGCCCCATCACGATGATCAGCTTGGCTTGGTGCAGGTCCTCCAAACTCACCGTGCCCTTGCCGATGCCGATGGTCTCGCCCAAGCCGACGCCACTGCTCTCGTGGCACATGTTGCTGCAGTCCGGCAGGTTGTTGGAACCGAAACGCCGCACGAACAATTGGTACAAATATGCCGCCTCGTTGCTGGCACGACCGCTGGTGTAGAACACCGCTTCATGCGGCGATGCCAGTCCTTTCAGTGCGCTTGCGGTATGCGCCATCGCTGCCGCCCACGAGATTGGTTCGTAGTGTACGCTGCCCTTGCGCAGGATAAAGGGCTCGGTGATGCGCCCCGCCTTGCCCAGCTCGTAGTCGCTCCAATGGCTCAGTTCCTCTACGCTGTGCTTCGTGAAAAAGGCACGGTTCACACGTTTGGTAGTGGCCTCCTCGGCAATGGCCTTTGCGCCGTTCTCGCAGTACTCGCCCAAGCCGCTGCGGTGCTCCGGATCGGGCCACGCGCACCCGGGGCAATCAAAGCCGTCCTTCTTGTTCAGCTTGTTCAGGATCTTCAGCCCATCCAGCACCCCCACCTCCTCCTGGATATGCGCCAGCGCCACCCCCACCGCCTTGATGCCCGCCGCACGGTCGGGCACCGGCTCCAGCTTCAGGCCAGTGTGGCGGACTGGAGGGAGAAGGGCGAGCGTGCGGGGGTTCATGGTGGGACGGGGGAAAGATAGGGAGCGGGGGCGATCACGCTGGTGCGTTAGGTGCGATCGATACGGTGAACGCGCGGTGATCGATCACAGGACGACAAGTGCATGGCCCAAGCCGCACTGCATGGCAATTGGTCAAGTTGGTCAGCTCGTTCTTTGCTGCGTCAACCATTCCCGGTCCTTGGGTGTTCTCCGTACCTAGCAATGTAACGAGGCCCTGTTCCTCCTGCGGTACATTCGGTCCGTCCGGTCCTTCACCCGCACCTGCCAGTTGCCCCCTGCGCTCCTCCATGCCCGACCCCCCGCAGCTCAGGCTCAGCCTTCACGATTCCATCCATTTGATCCACCGCGCCGACTGGGAGGCGGTGGCCAAGAATGCCGTGCTTTACCTGCACTACGATGTACTGAGTGCATTGGAGGATGCCATGTCCGGTCGCATGGCGTTCCGCTATGCGGTGTTCCACGATCCGCAGTTCCGGCCCGTGGGGGTGGCCTGCTTCCAGCTGCTGGACCTGGAGGACAACGGCAGCGACTACGGGGCAGCGGTACGCACGCTGGGTGCGGGCATCGGATCGCGCATCGTTCGGGAGTTGAAGGTGAGCACACTGGTGTGCGGAAATGCCTTTCACTGCGGCGACCATGGAGCACACTTCGTGGCAGGCATCAGTGCCGGTGATCAGCGTCGTGCCTTGGAACTGGCCATGGAGCAGCTGCGGGCCGATGAGCGCCTAGACCCCAAGGTGGCCATGCTGCTCTTCAAAGATCTGCGCCCTGACCAACTGGAAGCTACGCAGGTGTTGGAGGACAAAGGCTACCATCCCCTGGCCATGGACGTGAACATGGTGCTGGACATCAGCCCCACGTGGAAGGACCTGGAGGGATACCAGGCCGCCCTTACTGCCAAGGCCCGCACGCGGGTGCGGTCCATCCTGGGGCGCTCTGCGGGGGTCGAGATCCGGGGTCTTTCCGCCATCGAGGTGCAACAGGAGGTCCCCGCGTTACAGACCCTCTTTGACAATGTGCTGGCGCGTGCGCCCTTCCTGTTCGGCCGGCTGAACGTGGCCGTGTACGCGCGGTGGAAGGAACTACTGGGCGACCGGTTGGTATTCCATGGCTTCTACATGGACGGGCGGCTCGTGGGCTTCAATGCCGCCTTCGTACTGGGCGATGCGCTGGACGCGCAGTTCGTGGGCATCGACTATGCGCGCAACCAGGAGCACCTGCTCTACCAGCGCATGTTGCTCGACCTGCTCGAAGTGGCGCTTACCCGTGGCCTGCGCCGCATCAACCTCGGTCGTACGGCAGAGCAGGCCAAGAGCGCGTTGGGCGCCTGGCCGGTGGGTCTGCTCTTCTATGTGAAACACCGGAACCGCGTTGCCAACCGCATCATCGGTCCCTTCATCCGCAAGGTGAGGCCTGCCGCGTTCGAACAGCGCTGGCCCTTCCGGAAGGGAACGGTCTGACGAAGGTGAGCAGTGATCGCGTGATCCCGCGTCGCCTACTTGAAGATCTTCTTCCCGAAGAGCAGCGAGATGACCAGAAGCACCAAGAAGATGTAGAAGAGGATCTTGGCGATGTAGGCCGCGTCGCCTGCAATGCCCGAGAAACCCAACACGGCAGCGATCAGCGCGATGACCAGGAAGGTGATGACCCAGCGTAACATGATGGTAGGTTTTGAGGTGAATGCATCCGGCCAGATGAAGGTAGCTCACTTGGGTCCGGTCGGTGCTGACATCCACCAGGCGGTGCGCTACATTCGTTCC
>CAMCAZ010000033.1 GCA_945872795.1 Chryseobacterium gleum | reverse complement strand
TGAACGGCTCGCTCGCCATCTGCTCCACAGACAATGCAACGGACATGTTCACGGTGCTCGGACCGAATGCGCAGCCCGGTGGATCATGGATCTATGTGACCGGCGGCAATACGGGTCATTCCCCCCTTTACAATCCGGTGATCGACAATCCCGGGGTGTACCAATACACCGTGATCGGGCAGGGCACCTGTTCCAATGCTTCGGCACTGGTGGTGGTCTCCGAACCACAAGCTCCCAATGCTGGATGTGATGCGACCGTGGGCTTCTGCTCCTCACAGGCACCCATCCTGATGCGCCCCCTGCTGGGTTGCTCGCCGCAGGCCGGTGGAACCTGGCTGGGTCCGGATGGCCCGCACGGGAACTTCTTCGATCCAGCCACGGACACACCCGGCGAATACACCTATGTGGTCGTCGGTACAGCACCCTGTGCGAACGACTCCTCGTCGCTGAGCATCTCGGTGACCACGGCGGCCAACCCCGGGCAGAATGCGACCCTTTCCGCCTGTGTCTCCCAGACCGAGGTGGACCTGTTCGCTGCGCTGGGAACCAACGTTACCGCAGGTGGTACCTGGACGGATGTGGGTGGCAGCGGTGCGCTGACCGGAAATGTCTTCGACCCATCGGTAGCCGGTAACGGGTCTTGGGTGTTCAACTACGGATTCCCTGCGAATGGGCCGTGTGCCGCGGTCTCTGCGCAGGTCACCGTGAACGTGGGGTCGGGCTCCACCGCTGGATCGGACAATAGCGTCACCGTGTGTGGCGCGGATTGCAGCTTCCCGCTGTTCGATGCCTTGGGTGGTACACCCGATGGCGGTGGCTCCTGGACCGATCAATTGGGCACTGGTGCGCTGTTGGCCGGTGGACTTCTGAATACGTGTGCACTACCCGCTGGAACGGTCGCTCCATTCACCTACACCATCGTCGATGCACAGTGCGGCAATGTGCAGGCCACTGTGCTGGTCACCGTGTCACCCTTCCCCGACCCCGGTGGAGATGTGTCCATCGTGCTCTGCGCAACGGATTCACCCTTGAACCTCTTCGAGCAATTACTGGGCGAGCCTCAAGAGGGTGGGACATGGACCGACCCCAATGGCTCGGCCTCCACGGGCGTCTTCGTGCCGGGCACCAGTGTTCCCGGGCCTTACAACTACCTGTTGCCTGGCAACACCACGTGCCCGGATACGCTCTCGACCGTGACGATCACCGTGAACGAACCGGCCAACGCTGGTGCGAACGGCGAACTCTTGGTGTGTGACACCCTGCTGGCGCTGGACCTCTTCCAAGGCTTGCAGGGAACGCCGCAGACCGGTGGTACCTGGACGGACCTCGATGGATCCGGGGCCCTCGCCAATGGCTTCTTCAACACCGCACAGGCGGGTGTCGGCGAGTTCACGTTCCGCTATACTGTGGTGGTGCCGGGTTGTGGTTCGGCCACAGCCCTGGTCAAGGTGGATGTGCGTGGTTCCGTGATCGTGAGCGACATCCAGCGCATCTGCAACACGGCGGACCGGACCTACACCGTTCGCTTCACCCTCAGCGGCGGCGATACGTCCAGCTACCAGGTCACTGGCCTGCCCGGCACGCTTTCCGAAGCGCCGGATAACATCTTCGTCAGTGATGCCTTGATCACCAGCGCATCGTTCGAGGCCTTCGTACAGGATCAATATGCCTGCTCGGTTGTGCGCGTGGCCGGAGACTCCCCCTGCGACTTCGAGGAGGCCGTGTTCGTTCCGGAATCCTTCTCCCCCAACGGTGATGGGGTGAACGATGCCTTCGTGATCCCCGGCATCGAGGGCTATCCTGGCAACACCATCGTGATCTTCAACCGCTGGGGTGGCAAGGTCTTCGAGGCGGCCGGGTACAACAACGCTTCTGTCGTGTGGGACGGTTCCTCTCCCGATGCCCTGATCTCCGGGAACGCTCCTGCGGGCACGTACTTCTATGTGCTTGAACTGGGTGATGGCCAGGAAGCGCTCACCGGTTATATCTACCTGAACCGATGAGGCGCACGAACATCCTCCTGCGTTTGGCGCTGATGATGGCCCTGGCCCTGCGGTGCAGCGTGCTGCTGGCCCAACAGGACCCCCTGTACAGCCAGTACATGTTCAACACGCTGGCCTTCAACCCGGCCTACGCCGGTAGCGGTGACGTGTTCACGGTGATGGCCCTCAGCCGCCACCAATGGGTGGGTTTCGAAGGGGCTCCCGCCACCCAGACCATCCTGGCGCACTCGCCACTGCGCTCCCAGAACCTGGCCCTGGGTCTGTCGGTGATCAATGACAAGTTGGGCCCCACACGTCAGACCGGTATGTTCGCCGACTTCGCTTACCGGATCCGCACCGGAGAGAGTTCCCGTCTGGCCTTCGGACTGAAAGGTGGCTTCAACAGTTTCCGCGCTGACCTTGCCGGTCTGTCCACCGTGGACCCCGATCAGGCGAACGTCGACATCCAGGGCAAGATGCTGCCCAACTTCGGCTTCGGCCTGTTCTGGCACACCCCTCTGGCATACGTGGGCGTCTCGGCCCCCAAACTGTTAGAGAACGAGACCGTGGAGGCTACGAACGGTTTGCTTACGACGGGTAGCGAGGAGCGGCACTATTTCGTGATGGGGGGCTACGTGATGGACCTTGGCCGTGATCTGAAGTTCAAGCCTTCCTTCATGGCCCGATTGGTGGCCGGTGCACCGCTTTCCCTGGATGTGAACGCCAATTTCCTGTTGCGAGAACGCATCTGGTTCGGGGCCATGTACCGGCTGGGCAATTCCTTCGGCCTTCTGGGCCAGTACCAGGTGAACGACCAGCTGCGGATCGGGTACGCCTTCGACCTCGCCACCACCAAGTTGGGCGCCTACAACGCGGGCACGCATGAGATCATGCTCAGCTACGATCTGCGCTTCATCAAGGGCCGGACCATTTCCCCCCGCTATTTCTGATGTCGATCCGAAGCCTCATAGCCTGCCTCGTCCTTTTCCTGTTCCATGGATCCGTCTTGGGCCAGGGTGCTGCCGATGCGCACGTGCGTGAAGCGGACCGTTACTACCAGCAGCTAGCGTACTCCAGGGCCATCGAGCACTACCGGACGGCCGCCGAACTGGGAGCGGTGAACGAGCATGTGACCCGGCGCCTGGCCGATTGTAACATGCGTGTGGGCAATACGGAGGAAGCGGAGCTCTGGTACGCACAGGCCGTCAAGTACCTCAACCGCGAACCCCGTGACCTGTACAACTATGCCGAGGCCCTCAAAAGCAATGGACGCTACGTGGAGGCGGAGGAATGGATGGACCGCTACCTGCAGATGGTGCAGTCCGACAGTGGCGCCCGACGTAGCAACATCAGTGGTTTCGCCCGGAAATTCACCCAGGACCTGGAGCGATTCCAGATCCGGCGAGTGTCCATCAACACTCCATATTCCGATTTCGGTACCGCATGGCTGGGCGCCGATCGTGTGGTCTTCACCTCCGCCCGCCATGAAACGACCGGCATTGAACGCACGGCCGCATGGAACGGACAACCTTTCCTGGACCTCTTCAGCGCAGATGTGACGGTGGATGGTGGCCTGCAGAACGCAGTTCCTGTTCCCGGGGTGAACACCAAGTACCACGAAGGACCCGCGACTGCCAGCACAAGCGGCGATGTACTGTGGTTCACCCGCAACAATTATTTCAAGGGACGCGCGGACCGCAGCCAGAACGGTCTGAGCCGCCTGAGCCTGTACAAGGCGCGGCCCGATGGCGACGGATGGGGTGACATCGAACAGTTCCTGTTCAACAATAGCGAGGTGTCCATCGGGCATCCTGCATTGAGCCCCAGTGGGCGGGAGCTCTATTTCGTGAGCGACATGCCTGGTGGGTTCGGTGGAACGGACGTCTACATCTGCCGCGAACTGGGTGGCCAATGGAGCGAACCCGAGAACCTGGGCCCGACGATCAACACGGCCTACAATGAGTCATTCCCCTTCGTGGCCGCCAACGGTACACTGTACTTCGCCAGCAATGGGCATGCAGGCCTCGGTGGTCTGGACGTCTTCGCATCGGAGCCCACCAGCAACGGGCTGTTCGCCGCCGCAGTGAACGTGGGCGCGCCGGTCAATGGACCCAAGGACGACTTCGCCTTCGTGATCGACCGGGCGAACAAGCGTGGATACTTCTCCAGCAACAGGCCAGGCGGCGTGGGCGATGATGACGTCTATGCCTTCGACATGCTGGCTCCACTGGAGCAGCGTTTCCTGTGTACGGGCATCGTCATCGATGACGAGTACGAGACCCCGGTCATCGAAGCGGCCGTGGAGCTGCGGGACATGAAGGGTGAACTGATCGCATCCACCGTGACCGATGCGAAGGGCGAGTACTCCTTTGCCGTGGAAAAGGACCGCGAGTACCAGTTGGTGGCCCACATGAAAGGCCGTTTCGATGGTGAACAGCACCTCAGCACGGAGAACATCGAGAAGCAGCAGATCCTGGCCCGGGACATCCACCTGGTCGCTGATGCCGGCATCTGGCTGCGCGGTGCCTTGCGCTACAGGGACCGTATCGGCTTCGTTCCGGAGGCCACTGTGAGCGTAGTGAACCTCAGCAGCTTCTTCTCCGAGAGCGCGGTGACCGGCGAAGGGGGTGACCTGAGCTTTCGCCTGCAGAGCAACGAGGAGTTCGAGGTGCTCATCGAGAAGGCCGGATTCTTCAGCCAGAGCATTCCGGTATCCACCATCGGAATGAAGCAGGGCATCATCGACCTGAACGAGGCGCGAGACCTGGCCATGGAGCCCATCACGATCGGCAAGGCCATACCCTTGAAGCATGTCCGCTGGGAACGCACCGGCACCCAGCTGGACCCACAGGCCCGCACCGAGCTGGATGCCTTGGCCGAGCGGCTCACGGTGAACCCCGGCCTGTCCATCGAGCTGGCCGTGCATGCCGATGCACGTGGTGATGCCACCGAGCTGCAGAACCTGACGCAGAAGCGCGCAGAGGCCCTCGTGGACTATTTGAAGAGCAAGGGTGTGGCTAAGGAACGTCTGGTGGCCGAGGGCTATGGCAGTTCACAGCCCCTGAACCATTGTGTTCCCGGGGTGACCTGCACCGAAGAGGAGCATGCCGTGAACAGACGGAACGAATACAAGGTGCTCGCCGTGAAGCTGGACTGAGCCCTTCGCTCACCAGCCCTTTTCGGGCAGCGCCTTGAACGCATAACCGTCCTGGCTCAACGCTCCCAACAACAGGGGCAGGGCATGGCGCAGTCTCGGCTCGGCCTTCAGGCTATCGTGGAACACGATGATGCTGCCCGGTTGCACGTGGCGCAGGGTGTTGCGCACACAGTCGTCACCGCTCAGCGTGGTGTCGAAATCAGCGCTCAGCACCTCCCACATGATGATCCGGAAGCGTGTGGATAAGGCCTTGGACTGGCCCAGCGTCAGGCGTCCGTAG
Source organism: Chryseobacterium gleum (assembly GCA_945872795.1). Classification (GTDB taxonomy): domain Bacteria; phylum Bacteroidota; class Bacteroidia; order Flavobacteriales_F; family PHOS-HE28; genus PHOS-HE28. The sequence continues at coordinate 36,196 of CAMCAZ010000033.1, read as the reverse complement.
GGTGGACGGAACAAGCGGGTGCCGGTGATCGCTTGGCACTGCAGCACATTGCGCAGGTAGTTCCGCTGCTCGGTCCGCCAACCGTTCGCATGGTCCCAGGTATGGTTGCCCACCGCATGTCCATTCTGCCGGATGCGGGCCAGGATATCTGGATGCGTGGCCGCATTGCGCCCGATGCAGAAGAAGGTGCCCTTGGCCTGGAACAGCGCCAGTTGGTCCAACACCCAGGGTGTGACCTCCGGAATCGGACCATCATCGAAGGTCAGGTACACCGCACGCTCCGTCCGGGGCATGTGCCACAGCAGATCCCGGGCAAGGGGCTTCAACAGGGCCGGTGTGCGCACCAGGTACATGGTCCTTCCGGCTGCTACCTCCGGTCCATCAGCCAGGCTGCTTAGAAGCGCATGCGTGAATTCTTCCGCCCGGAGGTCTCCATCTCCATCAGCCTGGACTGATAGAGCTCCTCCATGGCCTCGAAACGCTCCTCCATGGCCTTGCCCAAGGTGCTGTCCGCCTTGCTCGTTTCGCTCATCAGGCGGCCCATCACGGCATGTGCGATCGCCATCTCCTGCTCCATCTGCTTGAGGAATTTCGTCTCCAGGCTGGTGTAGTAGGTCAGGTTCTCCTCCATGATGGTGAAGAGGCGCTCGCTCAGCTCGTTACCCTTGGCCACATCTCCGATCGCGTAATACGCCTCCACGGTGGGCAGCAGGATCCGGTCGTAAGGAACGTTCCGCTCCGGCATCTTCGTCAGGGACAGGTCCAGGATGTTGCGCGCCTCCTCCTTGCGACCTTCCGCGATCAGGGCCTCGGCCAGGCTGCTCAGCTGCAGGCGCAGGTTGGTGGTCATCCGCAGGATGTTCTCATCCAGGTAGATGAAGCCCTCCGTATCCATGTTGCCCCACAGGAACTTCTCCGTCACGTTGCGGTACATGATGTCCGTGGCCACACGGCCCTGCAGGTTCGGGTTGGCGTTCGGCGACTTCACCGGCACCACGCGGTAGGTGAGGCCTTCCAGTTGGAAGTGGTCCTGCAGGTTGATGTAGCTGTCCGGACCGGTGGTCACCGCGAAGTAGATCGGGCGTTCCCAGTTGTTGTTCGCCAGCAGGTCCAGCACCATCAGGTGGTTCTTCAGCAGCACCTGTTTGCGGATCTGCCAATCCAGCGAGCGCAGCCAGGCGGTATCCTTGGCGGTCAGCGTGCCGTTGCCGAAGACCACGGCACTGTCCACGGGAATGGAGAATTTGTCCGTGGGGAAGAAGGCGTCCTTTACGTTCCGCTGGAACAAGGGCTGCATGTTGCGGTCATCGCTCACGAACTTCATCATCTCCCTCAGGTCACGATAGCCGCCCTTGCCCTGTGGGATCAAGGCCACCACGTCGCGGGTTCCCTGGCGGTACTTCTCCTGCGGCATGCCGAAGGGAACAGGCTCGCTGGTGTAGGCCTTGCGACGCATCTGGTCGATGTACCAATCCGTGTTCAGCAGGCTCAGGTTCACCACCCGCACGTCCGTCCGGATACCTTCCACCTCCTGCGCGTACCACAGGGGGAACGTATCGTTGTCGCCGTTGGTGAAGAGGATGGCGTTCGGTGCGCAGCTTTCCAGGTAGTTCGATGCCAGGTCACGGGCCGGGGCGCGGTTGCTGCGGTCGTGATCATCCCAGCCATCGGCCACCATCACCGCCGGTACCACCAGGCCCACCAGGGTGGCCAGCGTGCCGGTCACGGCGCCGTTCTTCAGCACCTTGTCGAGGCCATGGAACAGGGCCAACGCACCGCCACCAAGTGCGGCCAGGTAGAACAGGGAATAGGAGACGCTGTGGTCACCGTCCCACTCCACCACATACTTCAACACACCCAGCCCGAAGGCCGTGCCGATGACCATGCCCAGCTCCCTCCGGGTGATGGTGCGCGCCGCATCGTACAGGGCGAACACCCCCAGTCCTATCCATATGGCGAAGGCGTAGAACGAACCCACATAGGCATAGTCACGCTCCCGCGGCTGGTAGGGTGTCTGGTTCAGGTAGATCACGATGGCCACGCCGGTGAAGAAGAAGAGCAGCATCACCACCGTCCAGTCGCGCAGGTGCCGCAGCATCTGGTACACCAGGCCGATCACGCCCAGCAGCATGGGCAGCAGGTAGAAACGGTTGAAACCGTGGTTCTCCGTCATGCTCGGCGGCAGCTGGTCCTGGTTGCCCAGGCGCTGCGCATCGATGGCCTTGATGCCGGTGAGCCAGTTGCCCTCGGTGATGTTGCCGTGGCCCTGGATGTCGTTCTGGCGGCCGGCGAAGTTCCACAGGAAATAGCGCCAGTACATCCAATCCATCTGGTACTGGAAGAAGTAGCGCATGTTCTCGCCGAACGTGGGCTTGTTGATGATCGTGGGCTTGCCTTCCCGGTCGCGGGCACGGATCGGTGTGCCCTTAAAATCGCTCCACTGCTTGTAGGCTGACTCGTGCGAGGCCTGCGCACTGTACATGCGGGGGAAGAGCATGGTGAATTCCGGGTCGTATTGCACCTCGGAACCCTTGCGCGGGTCGGTGATCACATACGCGTGGTCGATCTCATGACCAGGGTTCTGTTCCACGAAGTGGGCGGCGCTCCAGCGGTCGTAGAAATTCTGCACGGCCCGGCCGCCTTTCTTCACCTGATAGGTGGCCGTGTAGACCGGCGAGCCATCCTTGCGCTCGCTGGAGTAGGGCGATCCCCAGAACTGTCCCATCAGCAGCGGGCGGTCGCCGTACTGCTCCCGGTTCAGGTAGCTCAGCAGGTTGAAGACGTTCTCCGGGTTGTTCTCGTCGATCGGCGGGTTGGCCGTGCTGCGGATCACGATCATCGCATAGGTGCTGTAGCCCACCAAGATCACGGTCACGCCCAGGATCACGATGTTCCAGAGCACATGCCCGTTGCGCTGTGTCCAGCGGATGCCCCACACGATCAGTCCGATCAACAACGCGCCGTAGATGACGTTCCCCGTGTTGAAGGGTAGCCCCATGCTGTTCACGAAGAGCAGTTCGAACGAACCGGCCACTTTCACGATACCCGGGATGATCACCGCTTGGATGGTGCCCAGGATGATGGCCGAGACCACGAAGGTCATCAGCACGCCCTTCACGGTCGGCGTGTAGCGCTTGAAGTAGTACACGAAGGCGATCGCCGGGATACAGAGCAGGTTGAGCAGGTGAACACCGATGCTCAGGCCCATCAGGTAGGCGATGAGGATGAGCCAGCGTGTGCTGTGCGGCTCGTCGGCCTCGCTCTCCCACTTCAGGATGGCCCAGAAGACCACCGCGGTGAAGAAGCTGGACAGGGCATATACTTCACCCTCCACGGCGCTGAACCAGAAGCTGTCGCTCCAGGTGTAGGCCAGGGCGCCCACAATACCGCTGCCCAGTACGGCGATGACCGAACCGGTGTTCAGTGCTTCTCCGCTGCGCGTGGCCATCTTATGGGCCATGTGCGTGATGCTCCAGAACAGGAACAGGATGGTGAACGCACTGGCGAGCGCGCTCAGCACGTTCACGGCCATGGGGACGTTCTCAGGGCTGACGAAGGCACTGGCCACACGGGCCAGTATCATGAACAGGGGTGCACCGGGCGGGTGGCCCACTTCCAACTTGTAGGCCGTGGCGATGAACTCCCCACAGTCCCAGAAGCTGCTGGTGGGCTCGATGGTGGCGATGTAGGTCCAGGCGGCCACCAGGAACACCAACCAGCCGGTGAGGATGTTCAACTTCTTGAAGCTCATGGGGTCTCGGGGCGATCGGTTAGGTGCAAGGATGCCGGTGAAGAGTGCCCGGATCCGCTGCGGAGGGCGAAAATACCAAAGTCAACGGGCGGGGAGGCCTTGCACATTGGAGATCTTGTTAATTTCGCACCGCCTAAGGCAGGGGTCACCCTTCCCGAGGCTGCCTCTGACCGATGGTGTAACTGGCAACACGTCTGATTTTGGTTCAGAAGAGTCCAGGTTCGAGCCCTGGTCGGTCAACAAGGATGAACAGAACCCCGCGAGAGCGGGGTTCTTCATTTGTACCCAGACCGAGCAGGGCGAGAAGTTCATCCCGCACGGCACTTTGCCAGGATGCGGGAAGCCCTGGTCGGTCAACAAGGATGAACGGAACCCCGCGAGAGCGGGGTTCTTCATTGGTACCCTGTGGGAGCAGGGCGGGAAGATCATCCCGATCTGCGGCGGTCATGATCAGGTCACGGCCGCGCTCTGGTCCCGCGCAGGGTCCTGCTTGAGCATTGCGGAGAGCACACGATAGAGTTCGGGCAGTTCCTTCTGGAACTCGTGAGCCTTTTCGAAGAAGTACTCCACGGCCACAGCGAAGAACTCGGCCTGGTTGGTGCCGGCATAGCTGCGGAACAGGCGGCTGCCACCCGATCGGATGCGCTCGATCTCCCCGTCCGCGTGATCGATCCAGTCCTGCAGCAGTTCGGGATGTAGAAACCCCTGCTCCGCGTTGCTGATCCGGTCCTCGAACCACAGGGCGTGGGCCATCTCGTGCAGGCCCACGTTGTGCGCATCCCGTGTGTGCGAGTAGCCATGGATAAAATCGCGCCACGAGATCATGATCACCCCCGACGTGGGGCGCACCTCCCCTTGGTGCAGGCGCCCGCTGCGGCCCGACCGATAGGTGTCCGGATAGATGATGATGCGTTCGAAATGCTTCAACACCAGGTCCGGATGGCCCATCAGCAGCTGCGCGGCGCACGCGCTCACCATCAATTTCATCTCATCCTTCACCTCCACACCGGCCCCCTGCCAGTCCTTTTCATGCAGGAAGCGGCAAACGATCGCCTCGAAACGTTGCTGGTCCTTGCTGCTCAATCGCTGATAGGCCATCACGTACTTCGCGATGGTCCGTCGCTGATCGGGAAGCAGGCTGGGGGCTTTTCGGAGATACCCGGAAGAACGCGCCGCCCACAGGATCAAGAGCAGCATGGGCAGACCAACGAACAGCAGAGCAGCGAAGATCTTGGGCATGGCCGGGACGATCAGCTCAATTGGATGGACAGGGTCGGCACCTCGGTCGGGGCTGCGGGCTGTGTTCGGAGATAGTACTTCATCACGGGCCCAAGATATCCGGACACCGGATACCCGATCGTGTTCGTGCTGGTCTGCCATCTATATTGCCGGTCACCAAAGCCCTCACCATGGAATTATTGACCCCTCGAAAACGCCTTGCCTTCACGGGTCAAGGTGGCGACCTCTTCGCAGTTCTCATCGTGAACTGGTTGCTCACCTTCATCCCCCTGGGGGTCTATTACCCATGGGCCAAGGCGCGCAGGCTCCAGTATTTCCATGAGCATACCGAGTTGGATGCGCATCCCTTCCACTTCCATGGTACCGGTAAGGAGATGTTCGTCGGCTTCATTAAAGCGGTCGGCCTGTTGGTGCTCATCTACGCCGTGTTCTTCGGCCTGGTGCTTACGCAAGAGGTCTGGGCCATGTTGCTCGGGTACCTCTTCCTGTTCGTGGCCATCATCGCGATCACGCCCCTCGTGCTCCATGGCACTTACCGCTACCGCATGGGCCGCACCAGCTGGCGGGGCATCCATTTCGGCTATCGGGGCGACCTGAAGGAGCTCTACTCCATCTGCATCCGCGACGGACTGCTCACGCTGATCACCTTCGGTATCTATGGTGCCTGGCTCCAGATGAACCTGCGCAACTACATCCTGGGCCACGTCCGTTTCGGTAACTCGAGCTTCCAGTACAAGGGCGATGGGCTCGACTTCTTCCTGATGAACCTGAAGGGTTATTTCCTCACCATTTTCACGCTGGGCATTTACTCGTTCTGGTGGCAGCGCGACATCTTCAACTACTATGTGGACAACCTCTCCTGGAACTTCGCAGAGGGACGTCGCATCCAGTTCAAGAGCACGGCCACGGGTGGTGGCTTCTTCGAGCTGATCGTGGTGAACGCCCTGCTCGTCATCTTCACCCTCGGCATCGGCCTGGCGTGGGCCCATGTGCGCATGATGAAGTTCGTGATGGCCAACACCGAGATGGTGGGCGATGCCGACCTCGATGCCGTGGTGCAGACCGAACAGGAGCACAGGAACGCCACCGCCGATGAGCTCGGCGACATCATGGACATCGGCATCTTCCTGTGAGCACCGCATTCCCGGCGAACTTCTACGATGGGCTGACCAGCAAGCCGAAGGAGGCCATCGTGCGCCTGCGCGAACCGGATGCCTTGGAGGTGGAGGTCGACGGTGACCGGTTCTTTTGGCCGCTGGAACACGGCGGCATGGAGTGGGAGCGCACGGTCAGCACCCTGCGCATCACCTTCGGCGAACATCCACGTCGGGTGATCATCACCCGCGACAAGCTGTTCATCTCCACCTTCGTCAAACGCATGCAGTACGCAGGGCGGCGGGGGGTGTATGACCGCACCTTGTCACTCGCCCGGAAAGGCCCCTTGTTCTTCTTCCTGGGTCTGGTGGCCTTGGTGGTCATGGGCTACCTCTGGGTGCTGCCCTTCACCGCGGAGCGCCTGGCCCTGCTGCTGCCGCTGGAAGTGGATCGGCAGATCGGGCAGGCCTCTTACAACAGTGTGATGCTCGGCATGGACGAGGACAGCACCCGGAGCGCGGTGCTCCAACGCTTTGGCGACAAGCTGGAGCTGAGCGACAAGTTCGACCTGCGCTTTCACCTTGTGGAGAGCGATCAGGTCAATGCCTTCGCCATGCCCGGTGGCGACATCGTGGTGTTCAGCGGGATCTTGGATGGCATGGAGCACCCGGAACAATTGGCCGCCCTGCTCGCCCACGAAGCCACGCACGTGGACGAGCGCCACAGCATGCGCATGATGGTGCGGCAGATGGCGGGTTACCTCTTCCTCTCCCTGCTGGTGGGCGATGTGAATGCGGTGATCGGGCTGCTGGCCGAGAACGCGGACAACCTCCGCAACCTGTCCTATTCCCGCAACCTGGAGACCGATGCCGACCGGCATGGCATGGAGCGCATGCAGGCCGCCGGGGTCGACCCCAAGGGCATGGTGCAACTGCTGCAACTGCTCGAGGCCGAAGCGGCCGACATGCCCGATGAGCTCAGTTTCCTCAGCAGCCATCCGCTCACGGAGGAACGGATCGCGAAAGCCAATGCCCATCAGGCTCAACTGGCCGGAACACACGATACCGACCCGGAGCTCCGGGAGCTCTTCGAAGCGTTGAAGAGCAAGTAGTGATCTATCCCTTGAGGCCGATGCCGAGCTCTTGCAGCTGCTCCTCATCGATCCGGCTCGGCGCATCGATCATCACATCGCGCCCAGCGTTGTTCTTCGGGAAGGCGATGAACCTGCCTGCCGGCAGGCAGGCTCGCGGAACAGTCGGCTTATCCATTCGTTCGAATTCCTAGTTCCTTCAGCTGGATATCATCGATCCTTGAAGGCGCATCGATCATCACGTCGCGGCCAGCGTTGTTCTTCGGGAATGCGATGAATTCGCGGATGTCGCTGCGGCCACCGAAGAGGCTTACCCAGCGGTCGAAACCGAAGGCCGCACCACCGTGCGGCGGTGCACCGAACTCGAAGGCGTCCATCAGGAAACCGAACTTGTAACGGGCATCTTCATCGGTGAAGCCCAAGACGCGGAACATGGCCTCCTGCATGCTGCGGTCGTGGATGCGGATGCTGCCACCGCCGATCTCCGTCCCGTTGATCACGAGGTCATAGGCGTTGGCCTTCACCGCGCCGGGGTCGCTTTCCAAGAGGTGCGCGTGCTCCGGTATGGGGGAGGTGAAGGGGTGGTGCATGGCATGCCAACGACCACTTTCCTCGTCCTTCTCCAGCAGCGGGAAATCCACCACCCACAGGGGTTTGAAGGTCCAGGGATCGCGCAGGCCGAGCAGCTCGCCCATGTGCAGGCGCAACTCGTTCAACTGTTTGCGGGTCTTGTCGGCACCGCCGGCCATGATGCAGAGCAGATCGCCCTGATGCATGCCGAAACGCTCGGCCCACTTCTGCAAATGCTCCGCTGTGTAGAACTTGTCCACCGTGCTCTTCAGGCCCTCCTCCGTCCACTTCAGGAAGACGATGCCCGTGGCCCCGATCTGCGGGCGCTTCACGAAGTCGATGAGCGCATCGGTCTGCTTGCGGCTCCAATTCGCACAACCTTCGGCCTTGATGCCGACAACCAGTTCAGCATCATCAAAGACCTTGAAGCCGACGCCCTGCACCAGGTCGTTCAGCTCATGGAACTCCATCCCGAAACGCAGGTCGGGTTTGTCGCAGCCATACAGCCGCATGGCATCGTCGTAGCTCATCCGCAGGAAGGGCTCGCTGAAGTCCTTGCCCAGGATCGCCTTGAACAGATGCTTCGCCAAGCCCTCGAAGGTGTTGAGGATGTCCTCCCGTTCCACAAAGGCCATCTCGCAGTCGATCTGTGTGAACTCGGGCTGGCGGTCGGCGCGCAGGTCCTCGTCGCGGAAGCACTTCACGATCTGAAAGTAGCGGTCGAAGCCGGCCACCATCAGCAGCTGTTTGAAGGTCTGCGGGCTCTGGGGCAGCGCGTAGAACTCCCCCTGGTTCATGCGGCTGGGTACCACGAAGTCGCGGGCACCTTCCGGCGTGCTCTTGATCAGCACGGGCGTTTCCACTTCGAGGAAATCCTGCGCACTGAGGTAGTTGCGCACCTCGATGGCCATGCGGTGGCGCAGCTCCAGGTTCTTCCGGATGTTGGCACGACGCAGGTCGAGATAGCGGTACTTCATGCGCAGCTCATCGCCACCATCGGTCTCCTCCTCGATGGTGAAGGGCGGTGTCTTGGCACTGTTCAAGATCTTCAGTTCGGTCACCACCAGCTCGATCTCGCCGGTGGCGATGTTCTTGTTCTTGCTCTCGCGCTCCTTCACCACACCGGTGACCTGCACCACGAATTCGCGGCCCAGCTTGTTGGCCTGTTCGCAGAGCGCAGCATCGCGCTCGGTGTTGAAGCTCAGCTGGGTGATGCCGAAGCGGTCGCGCAGGTCCACGAAGGTCATCCCGCCCAGGTCGCGGGTGCGTTGGACCCATCCGGCCAGGGTCACGGTCTTGCCAGCGTCGGGGAGGCGGAGTTCGCCACAGGTATGGGTGCGGTACATGGTGCGCGAAAAGGACGCGAAGTTATCGGGTGGCGGGTGCCCTACAACTTGATAAACACCCCCGAGGCCAGCACGGTACCTGACTTGGAGACCCGCAGCGTGTAGTAGCCTGTCGCGAGCGCCTCGATGTTCACGCGTATCAATGCGCCGTTGTTCTGGATGGAACGGATGATGCGGCCGGTGGCGTCGATCACATCCACATCGGTGCCCACTGCAGGAAGCGAAGCGCTCAGGAAGGAGGTGACCGGGTTCGGATAGATGCTGAACGCGCAACTGCTGGCGCGTACGCCCGCCACTTCGACACTACCATTCGCGGCAATGCTTTTCACCCGGTGGTAACACAGGATGGGCGGTGCTTCCAGCCCTGAGATATCGTCCACCAGTTCGTAGGTCATCGGCAGTTGTGTGGTGCCTGCTCCGGGCAGCGAATCCACCGGTTCCCAATTCGTGACGTCCAGGCTTCGTTCCAACACGAAGCGTGCGTTGTTCGTCTGGGAGGCGACCGACCAACGCACCAGCCGCTCACCGCCCCGGCAGGTGACGTCGAAACCGGTCCAGGTGACGGGAAGGGGAAAGGAGCATGGCCCTGCGCCCTGGGTCACTTCGATGTAAGGTCGCAAGGCATCAGTGGGTCCGCATACATCCACCAACAGGTAGTAGTTGCGTCCAGGTGTCAGACCGCTCAGGTTGAATTCACAGTTGGCCGAAATGCCGGCATTGTAGACATCGGCCAGGTTCAGCACCCCGCCGTTCGGGAAGGCGTAGGCGGAGTTATTGTCCCCTGGTGCGGCTGGATCGGGACACCCACCGGGAGGTACCACCAGGGGTGCACTGCTGCAAAGTGGAGCTGTGGCCTCCACCACCAGCAACTGCACCCGGTGGTCGTCCGGACAGGAACTGGCACTGCCCACCAGCTTACTTACGGAGATGTGTGCCGTGGTGCCCGTTGCTGTGAAACGGAACCACGCACTGAGGTCGTTGCCCCCGTTCCAAGTGCATCCGTCCACCACGTCCCCTGGATACAGGGGGTCCGGCGCTTGGAACGATGGGCTCTGCATGCTCATCTCGAGCACAGCGCCTTCTTCCATGCAGGCCGCTCCTGCGCAGCTGTCCAGCGAGGAGCCCGAGGCGCCGTTCACGAAGTTCCGGACGATCGGGGGACCGAAATGGAGAACGACCTGTTCGAAGGAGACCTCGTTGAAGGCATCCTCCGCCACCTCCAGCAGCCAATCGCCATTGGGGTCCTCGCCGTTCAACTCAGAGAGATCTCCGCTCTCGGTCCTGTAGTAACCGATGCTCCACGGGTGATAGGCCTGTTGCACGCTTTCCGGATACCACTTTACCGGGTAGAGGAAGGGTCCATCACCTTGGACATTACCCGCACGGTAGTGGATATCGAACCATTGGGGCGCCGTGGTCACCGTGAAGGTGTCGAAGAGCTGGATCAGGGTGCCTTGAGGTGAGCGCAGGCGGGCCTTGTAGGTGGAAAGGTCGCCGCGGCAGGCAGGTGATCCCATACGCAGATCAACCTGGCGCAGCACCGTGGCCGTGATGTTCATCGGTGCAGGAAGACCGGAAACAGGTATCGTTCGCTGGAAACCGCTGTAGTCGTTGCCCGAGTCCCATCCGTCGCATGGTGCGGCATCCGTGTTGGAAAAGGTCTGCACCTGTGCAGCGCAGCTCAGGCTGATCGTGGTCAGGAGCAGCAGCAGGGGCCTTTTCATGTGGTGCATGTGGATGTTCGGACTACTGCGATGCCATGGCAGTAACTGCGGTCAGGAAAGGTAGTGAGGCAAGCGGTTGAACGCAACTGCCCGCGCGTGCACCACTGCAGGATCCGCACAACAGTGCAGTTGTTCAGCGCCTGTCCGCAAGGCCGTCGTACCTTCAGCGGCGGCAATAAGCGACCTATATTCGGGTCTTATCCGTCGGCCATGCCAACCACGCTCGCCTCCACATTTACCCGGTTCGCCAAACGCATCTCCACCATTACCGGCCGTCCCGCCAAATTTATCCTTGCGGTCGCGGTCATTATTGCATGGGCGATCACTGGTCCGCTCTTCAACTACAGCGATACGTGGTAGCTGGTCATCAACACCAGCACCACCATCATCACCTTCCTCATGGTGTTCTTCATCCAGAACACCCAGAACCGCGATACCGAGGCGCTACAGATCACGTTGGATGAACTCATCCGGGCGCAACAGGAGGCCAACAATGTCCTCCTCGACCTGGAGGAGCTGGATGATGAGGAGCTCGACCGCATCAGGGACACCTACCTCGCGCTGGCGCGCCTGCAGTGTGAGCGGAACGGCTGAACGGGGAAGGCTCCCGACCGTCGCACCGGTCGTTCAGCGCATCCATAAGAAGAACGTGTTTTGCCTGCCGAAGTGTGGTCTGAACAGGATTCTCGCAGCGTTCGCGCCCCCCCACTTGCGTGTCACTGCTCTACGTATTCCGCCACCGAGCTATCGATCTCGATGGTGAAGGGTGGTGTCTTGGCACTGTTCAAGACCTTCAGTTCGGTCACCACCAGCTCGATCTCGCCGGTGGCGATGTTCTTGCTCTCGCGCTCCTTCACCACACCGGTGACCTGCACCACGAATTCGCGGCCCAGCTTATTCGCCTGGTCGCACAGGGCCTGGTCCCGTTCGCTATTGAAGCTGAGCTTCGTGATGCCGAAGCGGTCGCGCAGGTCCACGAAGGTCATCCCGCCCAGGTCGCGGGTGCGTTGGACCCATCCGGCGAGGGTCACGGTCTTGCCAGCGTCAGGGAGGCGGAGTTCGCCACAGGTATGGGTGCGGTACATGGGTCGGAAAAGGAGCTGCGAAGTTATCCGGTCCGCGCCCATCGTACAGCCGCTTCCGTTTCCCGGGCTGTGCTGAACAACCTATTTCTTCTCCGCCAGCAGGGCTGCCTTGGCCGTTTTCAGCTGTGCAAGTCCTTCAGCGTCCAACTTCGGGTGCACCATGCCAAGTGCCTGGAGCTGCTCCCGTAACAGGCGACCCACCAATGCCCGGCTTTCCCACTGCTCATCGGCGGGGATGATGTACCAGGGCGCATGCGGTGCGGCGGTCTCGCGGATGGCCTCCTCGTAGGCCTTCATGTAATCCTTCCAGAAGGTCCGTTCCTTCACATCGTTGGCGCTGAACTTCCAGTTCTTCTCGGTATCCTCGATGCGTTCCAGGAAACGCTGCTTCTGCTGCTCCCTGCTCATGTGCAGAAAGAACTTCATGATCACCGTGCCGTTGGCCGCCAGATGCTCCTCGAAGTTGCGGATGCTCGCATAACGCTGCTCCCAGAACTTCTTGTTGATGTCCTTTTCCGTGCGGATGCCAGGAAGGTTCTGCCCCAGGATGAACGCGGGGTGGACCTTGGTCACCAGGACCTCCTCATAGTGGCTTCGGTTATGGATCCCGATGAATCCCTTCGGGGGAATGGCCTTGGCGTGACGCCAGAGGAAATCGTGGCTGCGCTCCAACGAGGAAGGTGCCTTGAAACTGTGCACCTGAACCCCCTGCGGGTTCACACCGCTCATCACGTGGCGGATGCAGCTATCCTTGCCCGCCGCGTCCATGGCCTGGAAGATGAGCAGCACCGACCGTTCGGACGCGGCGTACAACACCTCCTGCAGGTCGGAGATCAGGTCCTTGTCCTTCTCCAGCAGCTCCTTCAGGTCCTTCTTCTCCATCAGGGTGTCGATGTCCGTCACATGATCCTTCAGCTTGAAGGATCCTTGTTTCTTGACCACCACACGGGGGTCGTGGAGGAAGGACTTGTTCATGGTGTGAAAGGTAGTTGTGCGGGCCTGGTAAGTGGTTCGCGAACACTGGAACGAAAGAGGAAAGGCGCCCCAATGGAACGCCTTCCCCGCGTATACAGCGGGTATTCGCGTACAGCATCCCCCTGTTCTCCTGCCTTTGTCCGCCGAAGCTGCCTTCTTCGCCGAAGCAGCAAGGCTGCGAAGGCCGAGTCAGCGAAGGTGCATCAACGTGTGCCTCGGTTTTCCTGTTCCCGCTCGATCACCTCGCACAGCGCCCGGTCGCCGCTGCTCAGAACAGCTTTACCTCCCCCGCAACGATCGCCTGCCAAGGTACCTGCTCGATACCCGGCGAAAGCATGCGCCGTTCCTCTGCCGTGTTCACGACCCACCCACGCTTCAGGCCGAGGTCGCTCATGCACTGCTTCAATCCGGCCAGGCTGCGCGGGTCAATCGTAGTGCCGAGCTTGATCTCCACAGGCAACAGCTGGTTGCCATTGCGGATCAACAGATCCACCTCGGCACCGGCCTGCGTGCGCCAGAAGAACGCCTCGGGTCGAACAAGCCTAGGAACTTGTGAGGAAGTTGCCTTGTATTTCTGAAGTCCGACTTCAACTATCCAAGGCTACTTCGAAATGGTCAAAGCGTCCCCCTGTTCTCCTGCTCGCGCTCGATCGCCTCGAACAGCGCCTTGAAGTTGCCCTTCCCGAAGCTCTTGGCACCCTTGCGCTGGATGATCTCGAAGAACATCGTGGGACGGTCCAGCACCGGCTTGGTGAAGAGCTGCAGCAGGTAGCCCTCGTCGTCGCGGTCCACCAGCACGCCGTGCTGCTTCAGCACCGCCAGGTCCTCATCGATCTCGCCCACGCGGTCCATCACCGTGTCGTAGTAGCTGGGCGGTACGTAGAGGAACTCCACGCCGCGGTCCTTCAGCGCGCCCACCGTTTCGATGATGTTGTTGGTGGCCACCGCGATGTGCTGCACGCCGGCACCGTTGTAGAAGTCGATGTACTCCTCGATCTGGCTCTTCTTCTTGCCCTCGGCCGGCTCGTTGATCGGGAACTTGATGCGGCCGTTGCCGTTGCTCATCACCTTGCTCATCAGCGCGGTGTACTCGGTGCTGATGTCCTTGTCGTCGAAGCTCACCAGCTGTGCGAAGCCCATCACGCGGGCGTAGAAATCCACCCAGGTGTTCATCTCGCCCCAGCCCACGTTGCCTACCATGTGGTCGATGAACTTCAGCCCCGTTTCGCTCGGGTTGTAGTGGCTCTTCCAGGGCTTGAAGCCGGGCATGAACGCGCCGGTGTAGTTGTCGCGCTCCACGAAGATGTGCACCGTTTCGCCGTAGGTATGGATGCCGCTGCGGATCACGTAGCCGTGTTCATCCTCCTCACGCACAGGCTCCATGAAGCTCTTCGCGCCACGCTTGGTGGTCTCCTCCCAGGCCTTCTTCGCGTCGGGCACCCACAGGGCGATCACCTTCACGCCATCGCCATGCTTGCGGATGTGCTCGTTGATCGGGCTGTCCGGTGTCATGGGCGTGGTGAGCACCAGGCGGATCTTGTCCTGCACCAGCACGTAGCTCGTGCGGTCCTTCATGCCCGTCTCCAGTCCCGCGTAGGCCAGGCTCTGGAAGCCCCACGCACTCTTGTAGTAGTGCGCGCTCTGCTTGGCGTTGCCCACGTACAGTTCCACGTAGTCCGTGCCCAAGAGCGGGAGAAAATCCTGTGCATCGGCCATGATCTTCTCCAGGCCGTAGTCGACGTCTTTCAATCCGGTTGCCATGTTCTTAGGGATCAGAAGATCAGAAGATCCGACGATCAGACGATCGCCCGAGCCACCGACCCACGTTAGTGTTTCAATTTCTCGTTGCTGGTGGAAATGATCTTGTTCAATACCCGCACGATCGGGATCAAGCGATCGAGGGAGGTCTTCGCGCTCTGGATGTTCCGTTCGATGCAAAGTAAGAGCCAGTGCTCCGTCTCGTCTGCTTCCTTCAATGCGATCTTCATCTTGTGGATGAAGTCCTTCAAGCTCTCACCATTCTGTGCCTCACGTACCAATGCGCCGATGGCAGTGCCGCTTCGGAACAACTGGTTGGAAACCGCGAACTTCCTCTTCTCTTTAAGCTCTTCTGCCAAGTCCCAGATGCCAAGCGCGAATTGAATGGTCATCGATACTATCGCATTGTCCTTGTAACGCGCATGATATGAGGCAGGCGGCTCAGAAACGTTGCTCTGAGCAACAAGCTCCTCACGCACCAGTGCGTTCTGCCACTCCTTGATATCAACGTTCCTCAGGTCCATGGGCCATTCCAATTTTCTGATCGTCTGATCTTCTAATTGTCTGATCCGCTATTCCACCCAACTCTTCCAGTACTTCCCGTCATCGATCTTCAAGCACTCCTCGGTCACCATCAGCGGCTTGAAGGTGTCCACCATCACGGCCAATTCGTCGGTGACTTTCTTGCCGATGCTGCGCTCCATGGCACCGGGGTGCGGACCGTGCGGGATGCCGGCGGGGTGCAGGCTGATGTGGCCCGGTCCGATGTCGTTGCGGCTCATGAAGTCGCCGTCCACGTAGTACAGCACCTCGTCGCTGTCGATGTTGCTGTGGTTGTACGGCGCGGGGATGGCCTGTGGATGGTAGTCGTAAAGGCGCGGGCAGAAGCTGCACACCACGAAGGCATCGGTCTCGAAGGTCTGGTGCACGGGCGGCGGCTGGTGCACGCGGCCGGTGATCGGCTCGAAATCGTGGATGCTGAAGGCGTAGGGGTAGTTGTAGCCGTCCCAGCCCACCACATCGAAGGGGTGGCTGGCGTACACCAGTTCGTGCAGCATGTTCTGCTTCTTCACCTTGATGACGAAGTCGCCCTTCTCATCGTGCGTCTCCAGCTTCTTCGGGCGGCGGATGTCGCGCTCGCAGAAGGGGCTGTGCTCCAGCAGCTGGCCGAAGTAGTTGCGGTAGCGCTTGGGTGTGTACATGGGGCGGTGGCTCTCCACGATGAAGAGGCGGTTGTCCGCGTCCTTGAACTCCATCGTGTAGATCATCCCACGCGGGATCATCAGGTAGTCGCCGTACTTGAAGTCGATGTTGCCCAGGAAGGTGCGTAAGGTGCCGCTGCCCTTGTGGATGAAGATCATCTCATCGCAATCGGCGTTCTTGTAGAAGTAGTCCACGCTACGGGCCTGCGGCGCCGCGAGCACGATGGCGCAATCGCTGTTCACCAGCATGGTCTTGCGCGCGGCCAAGTGGTCCTTCTCGGGCTTGGTCTTGAAGCCGTGCAGGCGCAACGAACGCATGTTCTTCTCGATCGCGATCTTGGGCGTCACGTCCTTCGGCTTACGGAGCTCCTTCACCATCGTGGGACGGTGGGTGTGGTAGCTCAGCGTGCTCATGCCATCGAAGCCGATGGTGCCGAAGAGCTGCTCATAGAAGAAGCGGTCCTTGCCGTTCTTGAAGATGGTGTGCCGCTTGTGGGGGATCTTGCCGAGGCTGTGGTAGATGGGCATGGGTGGGGGCGTTGGGGCCGGAAATTTCCGGCCCTTACTTGGGCTTGGGGATGATTTCCATCAACTCCGGATGAAGCGTTCCGTTGAGCACGAGCAATTCCTCTTCTTCGCGGATGCGCTGCCGCAGGGCTTCCGGGTCGCGGATCGCCTTCATCTTGGCACTGGCCGAGGGCTTTCCCTTCCGCCATTCGCGCTGCACCTCCTCTGGCAGCAGGTGGATCTCGCGGCAGCTGGGCGTGCAGCAGTCGGCATACTTCGTGGCACAGGCCGCGCATTGCACCAGCAGCATGTTGCAGGTGTGCTGCTGGCAATTGGTGATGCGGTCACTGGCCTGGCCGCACTGGAAGCAGGTGCTCACCACATCGTCGGTGATGCGCTCGGCGAGCCGACCGTCGAACACGAAGTTCTGGCCTTTGTACAGGCTCGGCAGATCCTGGGCGCGCACCTGACGGGCATAGTCGATGATGCCACCGTGCAGTTGGCCCACGTTGCTGAAGCCATGGTGGCGGAACCAGGCACTGGCCTTTTCGCAGCGGATGCCGCCGGTGCAATACAGCAGTATTTCCGGCTGTTCGGTGGTGGCGGTAGGTCGACCCAATGGGTCGACGCTACGGTTGCCCTGATCGGGCACTTGTGCGGGCTGCTGCCGCAGCATCTCGACCACCTCATCGATGGCCCCGCGGAATGTTTCCGCCTTGGGCAGGTAGGCGCCCTCAAAATGGCCGACCAGACACTCGTAGTTGTTGCGCATGTCCACCACCAGCGCGCCTTCGGCGATCTTTCGGTTGAATGCCTCGGCATCCAAATGCTGGCCCACGTTGCTTACCTCGAAGGAATCATTGGTAAGCCCATCGGCCACCAGCTTGTGACGCACTTTCAGGGTCAGCTTCAGGAAGCTCTTGCCGTCATCCTCCACGGCGATCTTGAAGGGCACTCCGACGAATTCAGGTCGCGCATCCACCGCTTTTCGGAAGGCCTCGAAGTGGTGTGCTGGGACCGACAGTTGGGCATTGATGCCTTCCCCGGCCAGGTAGATCCGGCCTAACACGCCCAATGTCTCCCATTCAGCGTAGAGCTCATTCCGAAGGGCCGCCGGGTCGGCCAGGCGCACGTAGCGGTAGAAGCTCAGCGTGGTGCGGGGAAAGCCCTCGGCCTCCAAACGGGCGCGCAGCTGTTCGGGGCCGTACTTGTTCCGCAGTTCGTGGGCTTCCATGGTGTGCAAAGATAGGGGGAAGGGTATGGCCGGTTCCGCCCTTCAGGTGCCCTGTGGCGCGCTACATTTGGCGCCCCATCAGCCTGCAATCATGTCCACCAAACGCATCCTCGTCATCGGCTCCAGTGGCCAGATCGGTACCGAACTCGTGGAAGGCCTTCGGGCCCGCTTCGGGAATGAGAACGTCGTGGCCAGCGACATCAAGGAACCCCAGGTGAAGATGGACGGCCCCTTCGCCATGGTGGACGCCATGGACCGACGCGGGATCGAGCGCATCATCGAAAAGCACGGCATCACCGACGTATACCTGCTGGCCGCACTGCTCAGCGCAACGGCGGAGAAGGATCCCGCCTTCGCCTGGAAGCTGAACATGGAGAGCCTCTTCATCGTGCTGGAGCTGGCCCGTGAAGGCAAGCTGAAGCAGGTATACTGGCCCAGCAGCATCGCGGTGTTCGGTCCCACCACGCCCAAGGACAACACACCCCAGCACACCATCGCCGAGCCCAGCACGGTCTATGGCATCAGCAAGCAGGCCGGCGAACAGTGGTGCGCCTACTATCACAAACGCTACGGCGTGGATGTGCGCAGCATCCGTTATCCCGGTCTCATCGGGTGGAAGAGCGCGCCCGGTGGAGGCACCACGGATTATGCCGTGCACATCTTCCATGAGGCGCTGAAGAACGGCACCTACACCAGCTTCCTGGACCGGGGCACCAAGCTGCCCATGATGTACATGCCCGACGCGATCCGCGCCACCATCGACCTGATGGAGGCACCCGCCGATCAGGTGAAGGAGCGGACCAGCTACAACCTGGCGGGCTTCAGCTTCAGTCCGGAGGACATCGCCTCGGAGATCCGACGGCACCTGCCCCAGTTCAAGCTGGAGTTCGCCCCGGACCACCGCCAGGCCATCGCCAACAGCTGGCCTAGCAGCATCGATGATTCCGCTGCCCACCACGACTGGGGCTGGAAACCGACCTTCGACCTGCGCGGCATGGTGGACGACATGATGCTGAACCTGAAGCGGGAACTGGGCGCATGATCCTGGTGCGGCCCCCTGCGGCCAGGGAGCGCCACCAGTGCCACGATGGCCTGCCCGGACGGGATCTGCGGAACCTTTTCGTCCGGCTTCCCGTATCGCGTGCGGATCACCGATCGATCACTGCGCCATGGAACGCTTTTCTAACCTCGTCCTTGCCACCGTCGGGCTCTGTCTCTCGCTCACGGTGGGTTCCTCCTTTGCGCAGGCCAACAGCGCCCAGGATACGCTCAACCGAGTGGATGAGATGGGACGCAAACAAGGATATTGGAAGTTCGTGGCACCCGCCACCGAGAAGCCCGGATACCCGAACGGGGCCTTGGTGGAGGAGGGGCGCTATGCCAACAGCAAACGCGTGGGCATCTGGCGGCGCTACTGGCCCAACGGCACCGTGATGAGCGAGATCACCTACCAGTTCGGGAGGCCCCGCGGGGAGTACAAGACGTATTACCCCAATGGAAAGGTGGAGGAGCAAGGCAGCTGGGACCTCGACCGGAACACGGGAACGTTCCAGCGGTACCATGCCAATGGGAAGTTGGCGCAGGATTTTGTGTTCAACGCCCACGGTGTCCGTGATGGGGAACAGAAGTACTTCCATGAGAACGGGCAGCTTGCCGTGCAGGTGTCCGTGGAGGAGGGCCGCGAAGATGGAACCCTGAAACGGTATACCGCCGACGGCCAATTGCAGCAGGTGGCCCAGTTCAATGATGGGGTCATCAACGCGGCGAACAGCAAGTACATCCGCTCGGTGCCCACGGCGGAGGATGTGAAGGTGGACCCCAAGGCCCCGGCCGCACCGGTGGTGACCGCCGCAGAGACCACCAACGCCGTGGCCTTCCGCGAGAACGGCTACAACACGCTCTATGACCGCCAGTTGCGCATTTCGCAACAGGGTGAGTTCCAGAACGGAAAGCTCTCCGATGGTAAACGCTACACCTACGATGCGAACGGCATCCTGACCCGCATCGAGATCTACAAGGATGGGCGCTATGCCGGTGATGCCGTGATCACGGACGAGGACCGGCAGTGACCTGATCACCGCGCGCGGAGGCCGCGCAGGGGTGTGGGCACGGCCCGCTACCTTCGCAGGCGTTCCCGATCGCCATGTCAGACCTGCGCAAAGGCCCCTTCCACATCACCAATACCCTGACCCGGAAGAAGGAGGAGTTCATCCCCCTTCGTCCGCCACATGTGGGGCTCTATGTCTGTGGCCCCACGGTGTACAGCGATGTGCATCTGGGGAATGTGCGCAGCTTCCTCACGTTCGACATCCTGTTCCGGTGGCTCACCCGCCTCGGGTACACGGTGCGCTACGTGCGCAACATCACGGACGTGGGCCACCTCGTGGACGATATCGATGAGGGGGAGGACAAGATCGCCAAGCGCGCACGGCTCGAGCAGCTGGAGCCCATGGAGATCGTGCAGAAGTACACGAACGGGTTCCATGATGTGATGCGGTTGTTCAACATCCTGCCGCCCAGCATCGAGCCCACGGCCACGGGACACCTGATCGAACAGATCGAGATGGTGAAGCGCATCATCGCCTCCGGCTACGGTTACGAGGCCAATGGCAGCGTGTATTTCGATGTGCCCAAGTTCGCTGCAGGCCATGCTTATGGCGAGCTCAGCGGTCGCAAGATCGATGAGCTGGTGGCCAACACGCGCGACACCGAGGGGATGGAGGAGAAGCGCAGTCCGCTGGATTTTGCCATCTGGAAGAAGGCCGACCCCATCCACCTGATGAAATGGCCCAGTCCCTGGGGCGAAGGCTTTCCCGGCTGGCACCTGGAATGCTCGGCCATGAGCACCAAGTACCTCGGACAGACCTTCGATATCCACGGCGGTGGCATGGACCTGAAGTTCCCCCACCACGAGTGCGAGATCGCACAGAGCGTGGCTGCGGACGGCATCGCCCCGGTCCGCTACTGGATGCACGGCAACATGCTCACCGTGAACGGCCGCAAGATGGCCAAGAGCGAGGGCAACGGCTTCACCCCGGAGGAACTGCTGACCGGGAACCACAAGCTGCTGGAGAAGGGTTACAGCGCCATGACCGTGCGCTTCTTCATGCTGCAGTGCCACTACGCCAGCACGCTCGACTTCAGCAATGCGGCCATGCAGGCAGCGGAAAAGGGCCTGGAGCGTCTGATGGCCGCGCTCGCCACGATCGAGAAGCTGAAGCCGTCCGGCTCTGACGACGCCGGAACGGCTGCGCTCACCCAACGGTGCTACGCAGCGATGAACGATGACCTGAACACCCCGGTGATGATCGCCGAACTGTTCGAGGGTGTCCGGATGATCAATTCCGCGAAGGACGGCAAGCTGGCCATCAACGCTGAGGGGATCGAGGGTCTGCGTTCCCTGTTCCAGGACATGGTGTTCAATGTGCTCGGCCTGAAACGCGAAGAGGCCGCCCATGCCGACGATACCGCCCTGGACGGACTGGTGCAGGAGTTCATCCGCATGCGTGCGGAGGCCAAGGCGCGCAAGGATTTCGCTGCGAGCGACAAGGTCCGTGATCAATTGGCCGCACTGGGCATCACACTGAAGGATACCAAAGAGGGTACGACATGGGAACGCGCGTGAAGGGCATGATGGGGCGTTCGCGGATCGGCCGCCGTTCCGCATGGGCCGCTTTGATGGTGATTTCGGCGCTGCTGACGCGCTGCACTCCCGATGAGCCGACCATCACCACGGTGCCGAAACCGGCACTGCCCGCACTTCCGCCCACGCCGGTGTTCAATGGGGATAGCGCCTATGCCTTCGTCGCCATGCAGGTGGGTTTCGGGCCTCGCGTTCCCGGCAGTGCTGCCCACAAGGCCTGTGGTGATACCCTCGTCGCCCGCTTCAAGTCCTATGGTGCGGAGGTGATCGAACAGACCGGCACCGTCACCATCTACACCGGCCAGAAGATCCCCCTGCGCAACATCATCGCGCGTTTCAACCCCGAAGAGAAGGAGCGCATCCTCCTGTTCGCACACTGGGATACGCGGCCCTTCGCCGACAAGGATGATGAGCGCAAGGGTGAGCCCATCGATGGTGCCAATGACGGTGCGAGCGGTGTCGGTGTCCTGATGGAGATCGCCCGGAACCTTGCTGCCAAGGAGCATGGACCAGGGGTCGATATCCTCCTCACCGATGTGGAGGACTATGGCCAACCCAGCGGAGCCATGGGCGATGAACGCAGCATCGACACCTGGGCACTGGGCGCCCAATACTTTGCCAAGGACCCCCACGTTCCGGGCTATACCGCACGCTTCGGCATCCTTCTGGACATGGTCGGTGCGCGCGATGCGGTCTTCTACCGTGAAGCCCTGAGCATGCAGTATGCACCCGCCGTGGTGGCGAAGGTGTGGCGCACGGCCGCAGCCATCGGGCACGGTGACCGCTTCATCCAGGAGACCAAGTACTTCGTGGGGATCGATGACCACGTGCCGATCAACAGGAAGCTGCGGATCCCCAGCATCGACATCATCCAATATGACCCGCAGACCCAGGCCTTTGGTCCCTATTGGCATACCCACGACGATAACCTCTCGGTGATCGACCGGGAGACGCTGCGTGCCGTGGGGCGCACGGTCCTAGAGGTGGTCTGGCAGGAACGCTGATCATACGCCAAGGATCTGCCGTGGCAAGGGCATTTCCTCAGCACTCCAAGCGAGGTTGATTCATGGGCATGGGTCCCGACCGGCATCCCGTAGCTTCACGCTCACCAATTCACCGGACCATGAAGAAATTTTTGACGCTGTTCGCTTTCACACCGCTTCTGGCCCTGGGCCAGTCCTTGGTGTCCACCTCGCCACAGAACCGGACCGTTCTCCTGGAGGATTTCACCGGAATACACTGTGGTTACTGCCCCGAGGGCCATGTGATCGCCAATGCCCTGGAAGCCCAGTATGGTCCGCGGATCGCCGTGGTCGGCGTTCATGCCGGGCCATTCGCCACACCCGATACGGGTGAGCCCGACTTGCGCACCACGGCGGGTACGGCCATCGACGCCTATTTCACGATCAGTGGCTACCCGGCCGGTGTGATCAACCGCCGTGTGTTCGGTGGTCTGGACGACCTTGGGCGTGGCGCTTGGGAAGGTGCGGTTGGGGAAGTTCTGGAACTTCCCTCCCCGGTCAATCTGGGAATGGCCAGCTCCTTTGATGCGGCCACCCGCGAGCTGCAGGTCTCCGTGGAGCTGCTTTACACGGCTGACAGCCCGGCCGGTGAGGACTTCATCAGCGTGCTGTTGAAGGAGAACCACATCACTGGACCACAGACCGATTACGGCCCTGCTGGCAACCACACGGATTACGACCACATGCATGTGCTCCGCGCTTACGTCACCGATACCTGGGGTGATCCGGTGGGCACCACGGCCCAGGGCACTTCCGTCCTGCGCACCTATTCATTCACGGTCCCGGAAGAGTGGGACATCGCCAATTGTGAGGTCGTCGCCTTTGTCAGCGAGGACCGGAGCGAAGTGTATCAGGTCAGCGAGGTGCGTGCCGATGGAGGGACGACCCTGGTGGTGGGAGAGCTTACCGCCGATGGACCGGCCTTCGCCGCAGGTACGGATGGCACGGCCAGCGTGTTCGGGAATGAGCTCTCGAACCTGCTCGGAGAGGATGGGGAGTACACGGTGACGCTCACCGCCTTCGGTGCACCCGCTTCCTGGAGCGCCGATCTTCAGGTGAACGGTACCGCAGCATCCAACCCCACGACGCTGCCCCTGCTGGCCGATGCTTCAGTGCCCATCAACGTGGTCATCACCCCTGACGCCGCGCCTGGCATTGGTCGTTATGTGCTGTCCGTGGCGTCCGTCAGCAACCCCGGTGCACCTGTCCTTGAGCAGGAGTTCAATGTGATCAGTGGCATTACCGACCTCATTGTGACCCACACCGGAGCGGAGGCTTGGGAGGCCCTGTACGTGAGCGGACTGGAGCAGGCCAACAACACCACGTTCGGCGCCACCACCAAGGACAAGTTCATCCGATTCGGGGAGAGCGGCGCACTGAGCGGTGTCCTCAATCTGTACATGAACATCAGCTGGACCTTCCCGGCGCTCACCGATGATGAAGTGGCCGTGCTGATCGCGCACATGGATGGTGGTGGTGATGTCATGTTCGCCGGTCAGGACATCGGCTGGGACCAAAGCGGTGTCGATGGCAGCTATGGCACACCGGCGACCCAGGCCTTCTTCGCCGACTACATGCACGCCACCTACGTGGCCGATGGAAGTACTGCGAACAGCTCAGTGAACTTCCTCGATGCCGATCCCGTGTTCGGCGGCGTACCCAACAGCACGATCGCCAACATCTTCAACAACAACACCTATCCGGAGGAGATCACCCCGATCGCCCCCGCCGTGGCCGTGCTGCACTACACCACCAACGTGAACAAGATCGGCGGTCTGCGCTGTGACAATGGGACGTACAAGGTGGTGTACTTCGGCGTGGGACCCGAGCAGATGAGCAACGCGGCCGTCGGTCGTTCCATGATCCAAGTGAGCCATGACTGGTTCTATGGCACGGTGAGCGTGGAGGAGTTCGACGCCTACTTCAACGGCACGCTGGGCAATGCCTTCCCGGTGCCTGCATCGGACCGCGTCACCATTCCGTTCAACGACCTGGCCACCGCCGCTCGTCTGGAGGTGTTCGACCTGACCGGTCGCACGGTATTGACCCGCGCGGTCGCTGCCGGAACGACCTCCGTAGACCTGAGCATCATCGGTCTTAGCGAAGGTGTGTACCGTTACGCGCTGCGCTCCGAGGAAGGTTCCAGCACCGCCCGTGCCTTCCAGGTGGTCCGCTGATCACCTCGATCATCGATGAGAAGCCCCTGCCGTGCGGCGGGGGCTTCTTCGTTCGTTGACAGATCGCCGAAAGGGTCCACTATTCCACCCATACGTGAAGGGCCTATCTTCAGCGCATGTTCCAGCGCATCGGCATGCCGTTCATGATGGCCTGCCTTTCCCCTGTCACCGATGCGCAGGAGCTGGTGATAAACGGAAGTTTCGAGCAGCATGGGGCCTGTCCCAAGGCGGTCGTCGACCAGCGGTCCTTCAAGGCCATTTCCGATGTTCGGAGCGTGCGAGGTTCACCCGAGTATTACCACGCGTGTGGTACGGCCACCGGGGTGCCGTCCAACTGGTCGGGTCATCAAACAGCCCATGTGGGCTCGGCCTATGTGGGGCTGGTGCTCACGGCGTCCTCCAACGAGTGCGATGAACGGGAGTTCATCCAACTTCCGCTTCAGGAGCCACTGACCAACGGCCAACGGTACCGCGTGTCCTTCTGGGTGAGCGTGGCCGATCGGAGCGGGTATTACACCGATCGCATCGGGGCCTGTTTCTCCACATCGGACAGGTCGCGCAAGGGAAGCATCACGGGGCTGTTGGACAAGCCCGATATCGAACAGCCGTTGGGCGCCTACCTGGCTGATACTGCAGGATGGATGCAGGTGGAAGGGATCTATCACGCCAAGGGAGGCGAACGCTACCTGGTGATCGGGAACTTCCAGGCCTGTGGAAGAAGCACGCGCAAGGCGGTCATCAGCAACAAGGGGGAAGGCGTGTCCGTGAACATGAAACGTATGGCGGACCTTGATCTGGATCCCAACAAAGCTCGATCGGCCTATCGGCGTGCCTTGATGAACCGGGCCTACTATTTCCTGGACATGGTCTCTGTTGCTCCGCTCGGTCCGGATGGCCCCGTTCACTACCTCACCCCGGGGGTGGGCTGCGACAGTATTTTCAGTGTTCGTGGGGCGCCCGAACTGGTGCCTGATCCAGGCTTCGAAACGAACGTGGCCGGCTCCCAGGCGCAATGGCGAAATGCCAGTGGGGGTACGCCGGATCTGATGGACGGACAGGCAGGGATCTATCTCTATTCCGCGATGGACCGACACAATCGGGAGTTCATCCGTACCGACCTCAGCGCCCCCCTGGATCCCTGTGGCACCTATCGCTTCAGCCTTCGGATACGGCGCGAGGCATCCTACGGCTACGCGGTGGACCGCATCGGTCTGGCTTTGGTGGACACCTTCATCATGGACCGCAGAAGAGGGCCGCTGGACGCGGTCTCCAGTTGGGTATCCGCCAGCGGTCAGTTGATGGACAACACGGATCGGTGGATCACACTTTGTGGGGAGTTCGATGCACCGGGTTGCTCACGGACACTGCTCATCGGGAACTTCCTGCCGGATGATAGCACGGTGGTCCTCCGGACGGATGTGAACGGCGGACCCTTCGCTTACTACTACGTGGACGACGTTTCCCTGTGGCGCATTGGCCGTGTGCCCGGCTGCATCACCCCGTGCGTTCCGCCCCCATCGCTGGCGGACAGCACGCATTGGACCGGACCTGATACACCATGGCCAGGTGTCACATTCCAGTTTGAGGTGGCCCGTTCAGAACCCCTGGGTGACCTGAGCACCATGGTCGATTCCATACAGATCGTCTTGCTGGCGAACCCGACCCAACGACTGCTCCTCACGGGCTATGCCGATCGCGCAGGTGATCCAGAGGCCAACCAACAACTGTCCCGTCAACGGGCTGAACGGGTCCGTGGTATCCTGGTTGACGGGGGCATACCGGCCGACCGGATCAGGGTGCTCCACTTCGGCAGTGAACAGGCCCAAGCCGAGGTCACGGACCTGCAGGGACGTGTGCACGACAGAAAGGTGTTGGTCGGTCTGGAGGGTGATCGCTGAGCAGCGATCCGTCAGGGTTCAAGGTAATTCGGCCGCCTGAACGGAAGTACCATAAGCACTGGCCCCCGGCAGGCGCAAGCTCATTACATGACCGTTGAGCGTTCGCAACACCAATAGGTACATGCCGCCGGGTTGTCCGCTGAGGTCCAGCAGCAGGCCCTTGCCACTTTCCGCCGCCCCCTGTTCCACCGTGCGACCGATGAGGTCCAGTACCTCCCATTCCAAGGGCTCATCGGCGCTGACCAACCACCAGCTTCCATCCTCCAATTTGGTGGCCGTGGTGCGGCCCAAGGTGTTCCGGCTGGCGATCACCACATCGCTCAGGGTGCTGGTCCCGTCGTCATCGGTCTGTCGCAGCCTGTAGTAGCTAAGGCCGGGCAGGGGCTGCCTGTCAGAAAGGGAGTAGTGCAGTGTGCTTTGCGAATCACCTGCCCCCGGAAGTGAGCCGATCGCGGAGAAGTTCACCCCATCAGGGCTCCGTTCTACGGTGAACAGTTCGTTATCCCGTTCGCTGGCTGTCGCCCACTCGACAAGTACGTGGTCTGAGTGCGGTGTCGCCTTCAGTTCCAGAAGCGTGATCGGCAGCGGGCTCAGGCAGTCGCCGACCAGGATCGATCGGGAGTTGATGTTCGGAATGGGGCAGGCTCCGTCATCGCCTTGGATGAACACGTTGGCGGGTAACGACGCGGGCGAACCGGTCCAGCAAAGTTGGGCCACAGCCGGGTTGGTGCCGGTGACCGTGAAGACGGCACCGGGCAGTAGCGCCGTGGCGTTTGAGGTCACTTCGATCACCGCGTTCGGATTGCCGTCGGAGAAGACCATGTCAACACAGAAATTCTGTCCTTCACACACCCCCACGCTGTTCGGCCCTGATTGAAGCCCCGGGGTAAGGTTGGTGAGGTTCGAGGAGGATGGCGGACTATCATCACAGGCGATCACCACGAACATCAGGTCCCGCATCACCTTGCCGATCACCTCGCCGAAGGAGTTGAAGGTTGTCACTTCGATCACTACCACATACCTGCCGGTAAGCTGCGGAGTGAAGGTCAGCTGGCCCGTACCTGCCACGATGCTGATGCCCTGAAGGGGTGAGGTTCCCGAAAAACCGGAAGAGTAGGTCACCGGGTTCGGGATTGGGGGTAGGGAACTGCTAAACCGCGCGGGCACCAATGCGAAGGACATCAGGTTGCCGTCCGGGTCGGTGGCACCCGGGTTGTACGAGACAGGCTCACCAATGCACACATAGGGGATGCCGGAGTCCACGAACACCGGTGAACGGTCCGTAACGCCGGCCCGGTGCTGCACCGTTGCCACGGCGTAGGTCCCGGGTATGTTCTCCAGGTTCACCATGGTATTCCGGCAACAGATGGACCACTCGATCTTCCAGGGACCCGATGTGCACGGTGAAAGGTTCAGTGTGACCTCGAACCGGTATTTCCTGAAACTGGGCAGGGTGCCTCCCTGGCAGGAGCTGTTCTCGGTCTGGGATGGGCATAATTGGGAGACCTCCTGCACCCCGCCCACAAGCGCCGGTTGCAGGTTGTTCACGGTGAATGTCACACCGCAGGCGTTGGAGAAATACAGGCTCTGGGGGGTGATGGGGAAGCCGGCGCAATCCAAGTACAGGTCAAGGTTGATCTTGTACAGGTTCGTCAGCGTTGGATGTGACTGCCACGCATAGGTGATGCTGGCTCCCGAAAAATGGTCCGCCCTGGACACGGAATGACCGAACAGGCCGACAACAAGTGCCACCATGCTCAGGACCCTGGACAAACGACCGTGGTCGATTCGTACTGAAGGGCGCATTCGTGAATTCCGGTTCAGGTATTTAACTCCTGTAAGGAGACGAAAGATATGAACATTGGTGGCCTGGGTGTGCAAAATTATCGACCGACCGCCTGGATGGCCCCCCCTAGATCCACCTTTTGAGGGTCCGTTCGGCAGAGGGCATGGGGGTTATCTTGGCCCCATGACCTTCGGTACTGTTCATGATGCTCCGCTCCAACCGGTGGCGGAAGACAAACGCCTGTTCCTGCTCGATGCCTACGCCCTCATCTACCGGGCCTATTTCAGCTTCATCAAGGCCCCACGGATCAACAGCCAGCGGCTGAACACCAGTGCCGCCTTCGGCTTCACCCTCACCTTGCTCGACCTCATCAAGCGTGAGAAGCCCACCCATATCGCGGTGGTCTTCGATACCGCTGCCCCCACGGACAGGCATATCGAACATGTGGAGTACAAGGCCAACCGGCAGGAAATGCCCGACGACATCCGGACCAATGTGCCCTACATCCGGCGGATCATCGAGGCCTTCAATATCCCGGTCATCGAGAGCGATGGTTATGAAGCCGATGACGTGATCGGGACGCTGGCAAAAAAGGCTGAAAATGAGGGGTATATCACCTACATGGTGACCCCCGACAAGGATTTTGGCCAACTGGTCACGGACAGGATCCTGATGTACAAGCCGGGTCGCGCGGGTTCCCCCCCCGAGGTGCTGGGACCCCAGGAGATCTGCGCCCGGTGGGGTCTGGCGAACACCGATCAGGTACGGGACATCCTTGGCCTGATGGGTGATGCGGTGGACAACATCCCCGGGATACCGGGCGTGGGTGAGAAGACCGCCATAAAGCTGGTGCAGGAATACGGAAGCCTTGAAGCCGTGATCGAACATGCCGGAGAGATCAAAGGCAAGCTCGGAGAACGGATCGTTGAGCATAAACAGCAAGGCATCCTGTCCAAACGACTGGCCACCATTCTGGTGGATGCTCCGGTGGAGATCGATCACACAGCGTTGCACCTGGACCCTCCGGACAAGGACAAGGTGCTGGAGGTGTTCAGCGAGCTGGAGTTCCGCAACCTGCTGAAGACCGTGCTGGGAGAGGAGGCCCGACCCAATGCGCCGGTGGTGGCCCCCAAACGGAACGGAAAGGTCCATCAGGACCAGATGGATATGTTCTCCACTGGTGCGGTGTCAGTGGGTGAGGAAGGCCCGCAGCATTTCACGTCGTTGGCCACCATCGGGACCACGGAGCACCAGTACCGGATCGCATCGACCTCGGTGGAACAGGAGTCCCTGGCCGCGGAACTGGCCGCGTTGGAGCGCTTCTGTTTCGATACCGAGACCACCAGCATCGATGAGCGGCAGGCCCAGCTCGTAGGCCTTTCCTTCAGCTGGAAGGCCCATTCCGGCTGGTACGTGCCCGTGCCGGCCGACCGTGACGAGGCCATGGCCGTGGTGGCCCATTTCAAGTCTGTGTTGGAGAATGCGGATATTGTGAAGGTGGGCCAGAACATCAAATACGACCTGATCGTCCTGGAGAACCAGGGCGTACACCTCGCCGGGCCGCAGTTCGATACCATGCTGGCCCACTACCTGCTCCAGCCCGAACTGCGCCACGGCATGGACTACATGGCCGAGACGGTACTGGGCTATCGCCCGGTGAGCATCACCACCCTGATCGGACCGAAAGGCAAGGGCCAGAAGAACATGCGCGACGTGCCCGTGGAGCAGGTGGCCGAGTACGCCATGGAGGATGCGGACATCACCTGGCAGCTGCATGAGGCCTTCGCTCCCAGGTTGAAAGAGGATGGGATGGAGGAGCTCTTCAGCCGAACGGAGATGCCCCTGGTCCGCGTACTGGCGGACATGGAAAGGGAGGGCATCCGCCTGGATGTGGAGGCGTTGAAGGCCTTCAGCGAAGAGCTGGGGAAGGATATCCTGCGCTTGCAAGACCAGATCCGCGAGGCCTGCGGGGGCATCCCTTTCAATATTGACTCTCCCAAACAGCTGGGCGACGTCCTTTTCGAAACGCTCAAGATCGGCGGGGACAAACCGAAGAAGACCAAGACCGGCCAGTACCAGACCAGCGAGGACGTCCTTGCTGAACTTGCCCTGGCCCACCCCGTGGTGCCCATGATCCTGGACTACCGCAGCCTGCGCAAACTGAAGGGCACCTATGTGGATACCCTGCCCACCATGGTGGATCCCTCCACGGGCCGCGTGCACACCAACTACCGCCAGGCCGTGGCCGCCACGGGACGATTGAGCAGCGATGACCCCAACCTCCAGAACATCCCCATCCGGACGGAGAAGGGGCGAGAGATCCGCAAGGCCTTCGTGCCGCGGGATGATCAGCACCTGCTGCTCAGCGCTGACTACAGTCAGATCGAACTGAGGGTCATCGCCCACATGAGCGGAGATCGGAACATGCAGGAGGCCTTCCGCCACGGCCTCGACATCCACGCGGCCACGGCGGCCAAGGTCTTCAATGTGGACATCGCCGAGGTGACCCGGGAGCAACGTGGACGCGCAAAGGCCGTGAACTTCGGTATCGCTTACGGCCAGGGGGCCTTTGGTCTGAGCCAGAACCTTGGCATACCGCGGGGGGAGGCCAAACAGATCATCGACGACTATTTCGCGCAATTCCCCGGTGTCCGACGCTACATGGATGAGCAGGTCGAGTTCGCGCGACAGCACGGCTATGTCAAGACCCTTCTGGGTCGGCGTCGATACCTTCCCGATATCACCAGTGCCAATCAGACCGTGCGCGCAGCCGCCGAGCGAGTGGCCATCAATGCCCCCATGCAGGGCACGGCAGCGGACATCATCAAGCTGGCCATGGTCCGGATCCATGAACGCATCAGGCAGGAAGCGCTGCGGAGCAGGCTGCTCCTTCAGGTGCATGACGAATTGGTGTTCGATGTGCAACTTCAGGAGGTCGCTGCCGTACAACGGCTCGTGCGTGAGCTGATGGAAGGAGCCTTGGAACTGGATGTGCCACTTGTTGTTGACATGAACTTGGGGAAAAACTGGTTGGAGGCACACTGATCGCCGCCATCAGGCCAAGGACCTTTACATTGAAATTTCTCCAAACCCGCCGCGACCGATGCGAACCATGAAATGGCCCCTGCTGGCAATGCTGATCCTGTTCTCCGCCTGTGGTGGTGAGCAACAGCCGCAGGATCAATTGAACGTGGAGAATGCTTCCGACAGCATCTTGCAGGGCGATCGCCTTAAAAGGACCCGGAACATCTTCTACAACATCCCCTCACCCATGGAGACCGCAGCACTGCTCCAGAAGGCTGGCGCGGTATACAACAGCAAGATCCTGAACGATGTGAAGAAGGTCGATACGTACACCACCGCCAGCAGCCAGGCGCTGAATCTGGGCATCTATGGCGCGGACCTGAGCTACACCAGCGTCTTCAATCATACCCAGGAGAGCATGTTCTACACGTCCTGCTCCAAGAAGCTCGCCGATCGGCTGGGTGTGATCAGTGCATTCAACGACAGTACCCTGGAGGTGATGGAAAAGAACAGGGGCGACCGTGATGCGCTGCTCGATGTGATCAGCGAGACCTATTGGAACGTGGATGCCTACCTGAAGGAAAACGGTCGCGACAACATCAGCGCACTGATGATCGCCGGGGGATGGGTCGAGGGACTGTACATCGCCACTCAGGTCTCCCTCACCAACGATTCTCCTGAACTGCGCCAGCGTATTGCCGAACAGAAGCTTTCCCTGGGCGATCTCATCGCCCTCATCGACGGCTATCAAGTGGAGGACCCTGCCCTGGCCGGGGTGAAGACCGACCTCCGGGCCTTGGAAGCCTTATACGCCGAGGTGGGAGCTGGTAGCGGTGGCAATGCCACCCTCACACAGGAGAACGGCGTTGCCGTACTCGGTGGCGATGCCCCTCCCTCCAGCCTCACCGATGCTCAGTTGACGGCCATCAGGGACAAGGCTGCCACCATCCGGAATTCCTACATCAACTGATCACCGCCATGTCAACCGTACGTACGTCCCTGATCCATGCAGCTGTGGCCGGTGTGCTCCTGTTGGTCGCTGGCTCCGCCCAGGCCCAATGCCGCAGTTTCGCCAAGAACAAGTGCGTGCCTGAACTGGCACCCTACAAATTCAACGAATCCTTCAATGCGGCCCAGCTTGCTCCTGGAGAGGAGGCCGAGGTGGCCCTGACCTTCTTCAGCGGTCAGGAGTACCGCGTGATGGTCTGTACCCATCCCATCCTCGGAGAGGTGAACTGGAAGCTCATGGACACCAATGGCAAGATCGTCTTCGAGAGCCTCGCCGATGAGCCCAAGCATCACTTCG
The DNA here is from genome assembly GCA_945872795.1 of Chryseobacterium gleum. Lineage (GTDB taxonomy): Bacteria > Bacteroidota > Bacteroidia > Flavobacteriales_F > PHOS-HE28 > PHOS-HE28. The sequence goes on along the minus strand of CAMCAZ010000033.1, from coordinate 3,764 downwards.
ATCTGAAGGCTGCTGCCACCATGCAGATGAAGCTGGTCGTCTGGGTACCTACCAAAGGGAAATCCGAGATGGTGCACGTGGGTTGCGTCGCCATCATGGTGGGCTTCAAGGAATGACCGCATCCCGCTGATCACACGCTGAGCGTGCGTGCGACGAACCCGGCCCCACAGGTCGGGTTCGTTGCTTTTCGCTCATCTCTTGGCCGGCCTTGAATGTCGAAATGGGGTTACTGCTCTCGCCATGGGACCGGATACGAGAAAAGGGCAACGCTGACGTTGCCCTTTTCTCGTATCATCGGTTTCCTTACTGGACCACGAAGCGTGCGACCTCCTGAATCCCGCCGGACTTCAGGCGAAGGAAGTAGATGCCCGCGTTCAGCCCTGCCAGGGAGATGTCAAGCCGCTGTTCCCCGGTGGCCAGAATGCCTTGCTTCAGTGTGCGGAGCTCACGGCCGGTGACGTCCAGCAGATCCAATGTGACCGGGTCGGCAGTGCCGATGGCGAAGAGGGCCTGTGTGGCGTCAGTGGCCGGGTTGGGGACGACCGTCAGAGCCTGTGCGCCGCTCAGGATCATCTCATCCAGGCCCACTGGCATGCCGTTGATGTTGATGTCATCGATGTACACGTTGTTCCCGCCATCGCTCTCGAACTCGAACTTGTAGCGGAAGTTGCTCACGTGGAAGATGTCGCTCATGGCGCTGGACTGTGCAAAGCCCCACTGTGTGTTGTTCGGCACGAAACTGCCCGAGGTCGTGGGCGCCGTGGGCAGGTCCACCGTTCCGCGGAGCTGCTTCCGAACGGACCACGTGGCACCGCAGTTGTTGGAGACCAGTAGGCGCAGGCGGTCGTCGTTGGAGGAGGTGCGGCGTGCGAAGGCGTATCGGAACGAAATAGTGATGCTCTCCGCACCGGTCATGTCGTAGGTCCCGGAGACGAGCTCGTCCACACGACCGGCCATCGAGGATAAATTCACGACCCGTACGCTCTTCGATCCGGAAAAGGCGGCCAGCTCGGTGATCGCGAACGTATTGTCCGTGTTCTCGTTGACCACGGTCCAGTCCCCGCCGGGCACGGCGCTCAAGCTCTCGAACCCTTCGCTCACCGGGACCGGAGCACCCGGGTCTGAAAGCACTGTGATGTAGTTGACGGTCTCATTCGTGAGGGTGGTCGATCCGTCGGAGACCGTAAGGGTCACGGGGTAGGTGCCTGGGGTCGTATACGTCACCACCGGGTTCAGGTCTCCGCTGGCCGAAGGTTCTCCGCCCGGAAAGGTCCATGATCGGGAGCTGACCGAATTGAAGCTCTCGTCGGCAAAGGTCACCGTATTCCCAGCGCAGATCATGCGTGTATTGCTGCTGAACTCGGCCGCGCAGAGGACCGGAGTGTCCGCGACGCCTGTAAAGGTCAGGTTGGAGGTCTGCCACAGTTGATTGCGTTGGGCTGTGCTCGAGTTCAATGCTGCGATCATCCGTGTAGCCTGTCCGTTCGTGAACATCTTGGAGCAATAGGAGTATTCCATGTAGTTCTCCACGTTATCGATCGGACTGCCGCATGAACTTCCGTTCAGGTTGCAGGTGGTCCATCCGATGGTGTTGGGCGTATCGGATACGTTGTCATCACCATTGCAGTTCTCTGCAAGTCCGGGTTCATTGCTGTTCCCCCAGGTATGTGAAAGATTGATCCAGTGCCCCACCTCGTGCGTCAAGGCCCGTGAGCGGCCAGGACTGCTCGTCCCAATGCCGCCGGTATAGGTATGCATCATCACGATCCCGTCACCTTCAGGGAAGAAGCTTACCGCACCAGGACGGTAGGTATACCCTGCAGCACCATCCGCCGAGGCGGCGACCCATACGTTCAAATACCGGTTACGCGGCCATTGGATCAGCTCTTTCATGGTCTGGTCCCCGGCATTCGTCAAGGTCGACAAGGTGCGCGTAATGCCCTTGGAACAATTGCCGGAGGGGTCCTTCTGAGCCAGACGGAACTCCACGTTCACGTCGGCAACGATGTCCTGGAAGGCCGCATTCACGTTGTCCCAATCAGCATTCTCCCGGTTGAAATCCTCGTTCAGGATCCTGACAGCATCATAGATCTGCTCGTCCGAGATGTTCTCGGGTCCGTTGTTGTGGATGATGTGGAAGACCAAAGGGATGACATAGCCCGTGCCACCGCCACGCTCCTCGGATCCCTCGAAGCTACTGGTGAAAGCCTCCAAAGCAGCATCGGAATCGGCTATGCGCCCAAGTTCCGTCGGGTCGCTGTGACGGTCGCCCAACAGGCGGGTCAGGTCATTCGCGCCACAGGGATGGACGTGGTCCTGCGCAAAGCCTGATGAGATCAGGAGCAAGGCGGACAGGCCGGTCAAGATCGAACGTGAAGGGAAGAGGGATGAGTTCATGCGCTGGATAACTGAGCGTAAAGTTACCACCCGTTCATACCAAGGCCGAAGGCGCAAAGGACCATCCCGCCCCGGGAGTTTGGTGTCCTAGGTCAAGTTTGAAGGCCTGTCCTGTGTGCGAACTGGAACGACCTTCGGGCCACCCTGCTGTCAGGATCGACCAGGGTCCTCCGGGGATCGATGAGCGGAGGGGCCTGAGGCGGTGGCTATTGGATGCCAACCCTGAAGTGCGGCGCCTAGATCGGTACCGGGTAAGCATGGTTCTTGTGCCTAGCACCTCCCGAACCGGTCGGTCACTGGACGATGAGGCGGATGCAACGCACCTGTTCGCTGGACCGCACCTGCAGTTGATAGGCGCCCGGGGTCCATCCGTTCAGATCAAGGTCGGTGCTGTTCCCGTCACCCCTGTTCACGGACCAGCTCGCCGCTTGTTTGCCCAATGCATCATAGGCGATGATCTCCAACGGTGCGATGAGGTCGGGGCCGAAGGTCAACCGCACCTGTTGGGTGGCCGGGTTCGGGGCTGCCGAAAGCCCACCGGTGGTACTGGTCTCCTGCACGGAGGTGCCGATGGCATTGCCGGTCACATTGATGTCATCGATGTACACATAATTCCCTCCACCGCTCGTGAATTCGAACTTCAGGCGCAGGTCGCTGACATGATTGTTGGGTCCGAAGCTGTTCACCTCGGCATAGCCCCATTGATCCTGACCGGCCGGAACAAAGGTGCCGGATTGATCACCCGCAGTGGAGAGCGCAGCACTGGCCAGAAGCGTTTTGCGCGGAGACCATGTCACCCCGCAGTTGTTGCTCACCAGCAGGCGCAGCCGGTCCTCGTTACCTCCGTTCCGGCGGGCAAAGGCATAGCGGAAGCTGACGGAGAGGTCCTGGATGTCGCTCACATCATAGGTGCTGGACAGGATGGCATCCACCCGGGTCAGATCACTGCTGGTGTTCGACAATCGGATGGATGAACCGCCCGTGTAGGCGGCGGCGCTGGTCAGTTCAAACCCCCCATCGCCGTCGGGGTCGACCACGGTCCATTCAGGGATGTCCAGTGAGGTCAGTCCCTCAAAGGATTCCGAGATGGGCCAGGCCAGACCTGTGTCGGGTAGCACGACCACGGAAAGCTCGTCGAGGCTGCTCAAGGTATTGGCCCCATCGCTCACGGTGAGCGAGACCGGATAGATCCCAGGCTCCAGGTAGGTCACAAAGGGCTCCGCGTCCGTGCTTGTGGCAGGGTCGCCACCCGGAAAGCTCCACGAGCGGGAGGTCACACCGCCAAAGCTCTCATCAAGGAACTGCACTCCCGTTCCCGAACAGAGTTCAAGCTGTGAGGCACGTATCCGGACCTCGCAGAGTTGGGG